>CANJBX010000010.1 GCA_947472885.1 Hyphomicrobiaceae bacterium | reverse complement strand
GTCCGCGTATCCCGGATAATTTTCGACATCGGTGGTGATGGTGAGCTGGCCGCCCGGCTGGAAGCCCTGGATCAGCACCGGCTCCAGCATCGCCCGCGCTGCATAGATCGCAGCCGTATATCCGGCAGGCCCGGAACCAATGATAACGATCTTGCTGTGCGTGACGTTTGCCATTCCAATTCTTCGCTGTCGTTGTGGCTTGGATTAAGAAAAGCCCGCCGGCCAAGGCCGGCGGGCCTGTTGTAGTTCAAACGTGATACGCAATCAGCCGACGTTGATGACAACGTCCTTGTAGCTGCCGGTGCCCATGTTCGGCTTGCCACCTTCGAAGATCTCGCGTTCGGCGATCCAGTCGCGCGATTGCGAGAAGGCTTCTTCGGTGTAGGGCTCGAACACGATGCGTTCGCCCGGCCCCCAACGGCGGGTATCCATCAGCGCGTGATAGCGGGTGGGAAATTCGTTCTTGAAGTAGTGGGTGTAGAGTTCCGGGCGCAGGTCGAGGTCGCGTTGGGCGCGCTTGAGGGCACGGAAGAATTTCTTGAGGTCTTCTTCTTCCGGTTCGCCGCTGATCATCGACGCGATCATGAACGTCGTGTCGATGATCTTGCGGTAGCCAAGCTGCTCCGCGAGATAGTATGGCCCGCTGAACAGGGCCGACGCCTGCGACTTGCCTTCGATGAGATTATCAAGGCGCTTGAAAAGCATGCCTTCTGCGAACGACAGGTTGATTTTGTCGCCCGGCATGTATTGCTCGAGCGCCTGGATCGACGAATAGTGGCTGCCCGACTGGAACCCGACCGAGATCGGAACATCGGCAAGGTCTTCCGGCTTTTCAATCGGCGAGTTCTTCGGCACGAAAATGGCCGACGGCGCGACGGAGTAAACATCGGCCCAAAGCTTGCCGTGACCCTTCGAGGCGGCAACGTTCACCGTCCAGTGGCACGCGCAGTTCACGTCGGAGGTGCGACCTTGCTCGAACGTCTGAAACGCGCCGGACTTCTTGCCTTCCTGATCGTGCGCCTTGCCTTCGCTCGACTTCACGGTTTCCTGGAAAATGTAATCGAGGCCTTCATCGGCGAAGTAACCCTTCTCCTCTGCGATCCATTCCTGTAGCCGGAAGTGCGGCTGAATGACGAACTTGTGGTTTTTCATGTGAAGCTCCCTTGGTTGCGCTGAATTGCCTTGTTCGCATTTGCGAGCAAGACGAATGGGTTGTTTTCTCTGCGCAGCGGCTCCGTCTTGGCGGCGCGGTGCGTTTCAATGTTCGCGGCATGATTGGTAATGAGCGGGCGCAGGCCGCACCACGGGCGGTGCGGAATAAGCTTCATTCGATCCTGGAATACGGATAGGCTCTAGTATCCGCGCAGGGACGGGAACGCATCATGGATGAAAGCAACATTAGTTTGCGGCACCTTCGCGTGCTCGCGCTGCTGCTCGAAGTGCGCAGCCTGACGCGCGCCGCACAAATTCTCGATACGACCCAGCCGACGGTCAGCAAGGTGTTGACCAAGTTGCGCACGCATTTCGGCGATCCGTTATTTGTTCGCGTGGGTCTTGCCATGCATCCGACGCCGAAGGCGCTCGATCTGGCGCAACCACTCAAGAACTTGCTGACAACGTCTGATGTCATGCGTGCGTCTTCCGCTGCATTCGATCCGCACACGTCCACGCGCGAATTTTGTATGATCGTGACGGAAGTCGGCATGGTTCAACTGGTGCCGCCGATCATTGCGCATTTCGAAAAGCAGGGTCCGGGCCTGCGGCTCAAGGCAGTGCCGCTGGATTCACGGCCGATCGAAGCGCGACTGGAAGCGGGCGAGGCCGACGTCGTGCTTGGCGTATTCCCGGCTGCGGCTGCAAACATGCGCAAGCAGCGGCTTTATGCCGACACCTATATGAGTGTGGTGCGCAAAACGCATCCCCGGCTCGGCAAGCTGACAAAGACCGACGCATTCCTGCGCGAACGCCACGCCGTCGTGACCTCGTCTCATACCGGCCACGGCGCGCATCAGGCACTTGAGCGCGTGTTTGCGGCGAAGCTCGATGCTGATCGTGTCCATGTGCGGATACCGAGTTTTGTGGCGAGCGCAATGGTCGCAAGCAAGACTGATGCTGTCTGTACCTTGCCGGCGCGGCTTGCCGCATATCTTGCAGAAGATTTGAATCTCGCGGTGTTCGTCACGCCGCTCCCGCTGCCGCGGATCGAGCTTAGCCAGTTCTGGCATGAGCGCGTGCAGCAGGATGCGGGACATCGCTGGTTTCGCTCAACATTGCGTGCGTTGTTCGGAGATTCCGGGAATTCAGGTGGTGCTAAAGGCAAGGATTGAACAACGCAAGGGTTGCCGGTTTCTGGGTTTGCCGCGGTACTCATTCCAATGTGGAATGCCGCTTATTCTGGCTGAAGTCTGGCGGTGTTGGCTTAAACTAGCGGACGCTGTGGTCAGAGGACCTGAAAACCGGGCCTACCGCTTTAAAAGAGGTACGTCATGCCGGACGCAGTCACGCAGGCGACCAATGTCCAGGGTGCGTTGCTGGTCGGTAGTGTTCCGCTCGCAAACTCCGAGGCCGTCTTCAAATTCGTCAGCGAAAACCTCGGTAGTCACCTCAAACGTATTCCAGATGGCGAGACCGGCGCGCGCATCAACTGGACCCAATGGCAGCTCGATGTGTTCAGTGCGGTGCCTGCACTGGAATCTGAAATCTTCGATGCTGGCTATCTGAAGCGGCCAAAGTTCCGGCTGAAGCCAGGTGCAAGCGTCAGAGACGTAAAGTTTCCGCCGCTTGGATATGCCGCAGCTGCCAAAGCATCCTATGGCGCGTTCAAGGCGTTGAAGGCTTCGGGCAAGATCGCGAGCGGCATGAAATTCCAGGTCTGTTTACCAACACCGATTGCGCCAGCAACGATATTCGTATTTCCCGAAGATCAGTCCAAGCTGGAGCCGCTTTACGAGGCGGCGATGCTTGCGGAACTCGACGCTATCGTTGCGGCGATCCCCGCCAGCGATCTCGCGATCCAGTGGGATACGGCCATCGAATTTGCCATTCTTGAAGGTGTGCTGCCGCATGCGTTCAAGAATCCGGAGGCTGATATGGTTTCGCGGCTGGTCCGTCTCGGCAATCACGTGCCGAAGGACGTCGAGCTTGGCTTTCATCTTTGCTACGGCGATAGCGGGGGCAAGCATTTCAAGGAACCGGAAGACACCTCGAAACTCGTGTCGGTCGCCAATGGCATCGTGAGGGGCCTTACGCGCAATCTTGACTGGCTGCACCTGCCGGTGCCGAAAGAACGATCCGATGAGAAATACTACGCGGCGCTGGAAGGCCTAAAACTGCATTCCGGAACCGAATTGTTTCTCGGTCTGGTTCACGCCACCGATGGCGTTGAGGGCACGCAAAAGCGGATCGCCGCGGCGCTCAAGCACTCCCCGCGTTTTGGAGTCGCAACCGAGTGTGGTTGCGGACGCCGCAAGCCGGAGACGTTGCCGGAGCTGATGCGTATCCACCGGATGGTCAGCCATCCGGTCAAAGACTGATTTGAGTTCTTGTGTGTCCTCAACAACTCGCCGGGATCGTGAGATCCCGGCGTCTTTATTTGTCAGGGAAAGAATACAGGTCTGCGTCCGGGTCGGTGCCGCCCGTGAGTTTGGTGCGGATAATTTCAGCTGCGATGCGGATATAGGTGGTGCCGTTGCCGCCATAGCCGAGGATGGCCCAGCAGTTCTTCATGCCCGGCACTTCGCCGATCAGCGGCAGGCCTGTTTCAGTCGTGCCGAAGAATCCGGTCCATTGAAATTCCGGCTTTGTGTTGAGTTGTGGCAGCAGCTTTCGCATTTTCCTGCGGATAGCTGAAATTTTATCAGGCAGGAGCGCGTCGCGCTGCTTGCTGTCCGAAATCTCCTCGTCATCGCCGCCGACAATCACGCGTCCATCATGCGTCGTGCGCAAGTAAAGATAAGGTTCGGACGCTTCCCAAATCAGGACGCGCTCCGGCCACAGGCGGCGCGGCTGCGGCGCTGTGGCGAGCGCGTAGGTGGAGGCGATCTTGTATTTGCGCGCGGGAACGCCGAGCGGCACTTCATAGCCCGTTGCGAAGACAAGATGGCGGCAGCTGATGGTTGCGCCATCCTTGGTGAAGGCATGCACGATGTGTGCGCCGGCCTCGACCTTGATGATATCCGTCGGCGCATAAAGCTTTACGCCCCGCGCAATGGCAGCCTTCAGATAACCGGCGGTGAGTTCGCGTGGATTGGCCTCAAACGAGCCGTAGCTGACCAATGACGGACGATTGATGCCAAACCGCGCGGCGGTTTCACCGCGCGAAAGATAGGTGGCGTTAAGGCCGGCAGTCAGCCGCGCGTCATGCTCGCGTTCGAGCCCGGTGGCGTTGAGGATGTTGCCTGAAAGATAGATGCTGTCACGGGCAATGAATTCAGAACGAATGCCGAGTTCCCGGGTGCGCGCCGCGAGCGCATGCACTGCCAGGAACGAACGCCGCCACGCGCGTTGCGCATTCTGTTTCCCGATCTTGCGGGTGAGCTTTGTCAGCGGTGTATCGATTTCGTGGAGTATCAATGCTGTGCTTGCCGCGGTTGAGCCGGCGAAGGGTTCGCGGCGATCAACAATGGCGACCTTGAAGCCTTCGGCGGATAGTAAATCCGCAGTCAGCGCGCCGGAGATGCCTGCGCCAATGATGAGAACGTCGCAGGTGATACTGCGCGCAAGCGCGGATCTTGCAACGCGCGGCTTTCCATAGGCCTCTCAGACGGGTGCGCCAGTCCGGAGATTCTTGCGGCGGCTGGCGGTCATGAAAAAATCGGCCCCCGCTTGTCGCGGAGGCCGATGCTTTGCGTTCTGGCTGCGGTTAGTACCACAGCGGCGTGTTGTAATAGTTATAGATGCGGCGGTCGTTCTCGCGGTCGCCCCAGTTCCAGCTCTGCGCCTTGCTGTATTTCGGCGCGCTCTTGAGCTGCTGCTCCGTGATGCCGGTGATGTAGCCCTCAAGGTTCGTGTCGTACTTGAGGTTGGCCCATGGCAGCGGATAGTAGTCCTCGCCGATACCCATGAAGCCGCCGAAGGTCAGCACCGCGTAGGCAACCTTGCCGCTGATCTTATCGACCATGATGCGTTCGATCTTGCCGATCTTCTTGCTGTCCGCGCCGTAGACGGCGGTACCCTCGACCTTGTCGCTGCCGATCAGCGAAACGGTTTCGCGTTTTTCAACGGAGGTGGTGACCATGTCAGTATCCTTTCAATAAGTCCCTCGTACTCAAACGAAATTCTCGCTGTTATGTTCCAATCCAGATAAAGTAGGCGGGTGCATCGCGCACCAATGGTTATCGCGTGCGACATGCAGTTCGGCCCGCGCCGCAGGTATTTATCAGGGAGCAAATCGGTCCATGGCTTCTCAATCCCCAGACCCGAACGTGAAACGTCTGCGCGCGCTGGATATTTGCGATCTTTCCGACGCGCTCGATGCGCTGGGCTTGCCTGCGTCGGTGACCGGACTTGTCGGAACCAGCGCGATGCGCCCGATTGCGGGACGCGCGGTGACGGTGAAGCTGATTGCGGGTAACGCGCCCGGCGGCGCCTCGCGGCACCTTTGCACCGCGGCTGTTGAGGCGGCCGATGCCGACAGCGTTATCGTCATCGAGCAGCGCAGCGGTCTGGATGCCGCCGCATGGGGTGGCATCCTGTCACGCGCAGCGAAGTATCGCGGCATTGCGGGAACCATTGTCGATGGCCCGACGCGCGATATCGAGGAAGCCAACACCGTTGGTTACACGGTCTATGCGCGCAACACGACGGCGCGTACCGCGCGCGGGCGCATTCACGAGGCCGAATGCCAGACGCCGATCAAGTTTGGCGACATCGTCGTTTCGCCCGGCGACTATATCGCCATCGACCGTAGTGGGTGCGTGGTCATCCCGGCGGCGCGCATCGCCGACGTGCTGGGGCGGGCCGAGGATATTTTCGCCAGGAGCGAGAAAATGGCTGCCGCCGTCGCGCAGGGCGCTCCGGTGTCTCAGGTGATGGGTGGCAACTACGAGACGATGTTAAAATAACTGCTGCTCAAACCAGAAAAACACATGCCCGCGATTTGTGCGGGCATGTTGGCGATAGTGGTCAGCTAAGTGGGTATTTTACCTAGCGAGATCCCACCAATAGAACCCATTGGCCGTGCCGGTACCGGCCTGTGAGCGATAGCACGGCACATAGTCGATCTCGTTCATCTGGGCCTTTTCGTTTTCGAGAAGTCCAGCGAGCGAAATCCACGACTTCAGTTCGGACGTACCGGATTGCAAGTCCTTCAGCGGAATCGAAGTGAGATAATTCTTGTCGTGGTTCTTGATCGCCGAAACGAATTTCCTGTCGAATTCCTCGTCGATCACGAAATGGCTCATGCCGCCGGAGGCAAACACGGCAACTTTCTTGTCTGACTGCCATGTGTCGATAGCTTTGCGGACGATTTGCCCGAACTGATAGGACCGCTTGGCAGTCGGCAGGTTCGGCGGGAAGAACGTATTTTGATAGACCGGCACGTTAGGCACGACCTTGTCGCGCATTACCTGACGATAGATGTGGCCGAAGGCGTGTGATGCGCCATTGCGCGCATGTTTGGGCCAGATTTTCGACGCTGCAACGTCGAATTCGTTTTCCATCATGGTCTGGATGATATGCGCGCCAAGCTCCGGCACGCCGGGATACTCGGTATATTCTTCGGTCGCATGGCCGTGTTCGGCTTCCGCGACGCCGGGTGGCAGGGCCGCGCGTTGTTCTTCCGTTTGCGGATAGTTCGGAATCTTATCTCCGAAGAACACCATGAAAGGCGGGTTTAGTTCTTCAGTCTCGTAAACCTCGTTCTGGTCGTTGCCGAGCACCACGGCGATATCGGCGCCGACTTCTTCCCACTTGTCCGCGAGTTGTTCCATCGCTGCATGGCAACGCGCATGATACTTGTGCTGCGAATCCATCGAGGATTTGACATCGAGGCCTTCGATGTCGCGCAGTTGCACAAGCTCATCGAAACTCAGCATCTTGCCGCGGAATGGGTGCGTGCGCCCCTTGTCGGCCTTCACGCGAAGCTGCCACTGCTCGACGGTCGTGTGCAGTTGCGGGCCGTGTGTCGTCGCCATCGCCAATACAATTTTCGCCATTCTCGCTCTCCAATGTAATTCTTGAATTTCTACCGGCCGCCGACGTGATCCGGCCGCCAGCGCTGGAAGTGGCGGCGCACGCGCTCGCCCAGCGCCGTGAGCATCATGCCCGCGATCATGACCACCACGACGCCGACCAGCAATGTGTCGGTCTGGAACATCTGTCCCGCGTAGGAAATCATGTAGCCGATGCCCTCGCTGCCCGCGAACAATTCGCCGATGATAACGCCGATCAATCCATGCGCGACGCCCTGACGGACGCCGGTGAGAATGAAAGGTACCGAATAAGGCAGCGCGACCGTTGCGAAAATCTGCCGGTCCTGGGCGCAGAAGGCGCGCGCGGCTTTGAGCAAATCCGGGTCGATGTTGCGCACGCCGGCAACGGTGTTCACCAGGATCGGCAGCATGGCCGAGAGGAACACGATGAAAATCTTGGAGCCGCTGGCGATACCGAACCAGATGATGATCAATGGATAAAGCGCGATGCGCGGCATGGCGTAGAGCGCGTTGATCAGCGGATCGAACAGGAGATTGAGCCGCTTGTACCAGCCGAGAAGAATACCGAGCGGCACGCCCGTCACCAGCGCCAGCACAAAGCCGATCAGGAAATTCTTGCCGCTATAGGCTGCGTCGCGCAGCAGGTTCCCATGTACCAGCAGTTCCCAGAATTGCACAACAATGGCCGATGGGCCGCTGAAGAATAGCGGCGAGATCAGTCGCAGTTGCCACGCAAGCTCCCACAGCGCCAGAAAGCAGATGATGGAGACCGTGCCATAGATCACTGCCTCATGCTTCTGCACGAAGATGCGGCGGCGTACCTTGTTAGCGGGCCGGGTTACCGACAACGCCGACGGCTGAATTTGCTCGTTCATGCGCGTTTCCTTCCCGTTACTCGGCGGCTCTGAGGACATTGATGCGTTCGGCTTCCTGCTCGATCAGGCGCCAGACGTCGTCGCAGGTCGCCAGAAACTTCGGATCGCGCTTGAGCGACAGCGACCTGGGACGTTCGAACGCGATTGGAAACTCCTTCTTGATGCGTCCCGGCCTCGTTCCCATCACCACGACGCGGTCGGCAAGGAATACCGCTTCGTCAATCTGGTGGGTGATGAATACGACTGTCTTCTTCGACTTTGACCAGATCTTGAGAAGCTCCGCCTGCATGAACTCGCGGGTCTGGGCGTCGAGCGCAGCGAAGGGTTCGTCCATCAGCAGCACTTCGGGATCGGTCGCGAGCGCGCGGGCGAGGTTGGCGCGTTGTTGCATACCGCCGGATAATTCGGATGGATAGCGCTTCTCGAATCCCGCGAGTCCAACCAGCCGGATCATTTCCTCTGCGCGGGAGGTCATAAGCGCAGGCTCAAAGCGGCGCTGCATTTCCATGCCGTAGCGGACGTTGTCGAACACGGTGCGCCATGGCAGCAGGCTGGCGTTCTGGAAAACCATGGAACGATTGATGCCGGGGCCTTGAACGGGCAGCCCGCCGATGGTCATGGTGCCTTCGTCGTAAGGCAGCAGGCCGGCAATCACGTTCAACAGCGTGGTCTTGCCGCAGCCGCTTGGCCCGACGATGGCGACGAATTCTCCGTCGTTCACCGACAGGGACACGTCGGAAAACGCCAGGAACTCGCTCTCCTCGCGTTCCAGGAAATAGCGGTACGACATATGCTCGATAACGAGCTTTGCCGCTGCGCTTGCGTGCGCACTCGCCGCCGGCGCTGCCATCGCTGCGGTCACGCGTAGGCTCCCTTCAGCTTCTTGTCCTGTTCGGCCTTGATGCTCGGTCCATAGAGTTTCTCGAAGAAGCCCTCGTCGATCATCTTGCGCACGGGCTTGTTGTCGATGATCGACTGGAAATCGAACGTCTTGAGCGCCGGAAGATCGGCGCCGATGCGGTCGACCACGGCCTCACCAGCAACCTTCTGCATCAGAGGGATGCGGTCAATGATGCTGACGCGCACGGTATTGGCGTAGACGCGTTCAAGATCGGCTTGCGAAACGCTCGGATCGTACTTGCGGTAGGCCGCAATGGCGGCGCCCTTGTCGGTGTAGAAGCGGTGGATCGCTTCGCCCTGCGCGCGCAGGACACGCTCCGGCACATCCGGGTTCTGCGCCACCCACGTCTTCTTGTAGACGTTGCCGACCGTCAGCACGGTACTTTCATGGTCTTCCAGCAAGGTGAGCGGCTTCATGCCTTGCGCCTCCAGCCGGTACCATGACGGCGGCGTGATGAGCGCGGCGTCGATCTGGCCGGAGATCAGCATGGTCACGCGCGCGGAGGCATCGGTGCCGGTCGGCACCCACTGGATGTCGCCGGACTTCATGCCGTAATCCTTGATGAGGCCGACCGTGTAGTGATACGGCGGATCACCGACGCGGCCGACGCCGATGCGCTTGCCTTTGAGCGCTTCGACGTTTGGAATATCCGGCCGCGCCATCAGCGCGAACGAACCCTTGTGCAGCAGGCTGCCAATCACGGTCAGCACCGGATCGCGCATCGAGGCGGCGGAAACATCGTCGAGCGAGTAGTTGGTGAACTGCACGTCGCCGCTGATAAGACCGGCAATGCCGACCGGATGCACGCCGAACTCGGGCGTGACCTCAAGGCCGTACTTTTCGTAGTAGCCGGCTTCTTTCGCGAGCCACATGGTCCAGCTCGACGACGAGCGTGTCGGATTGATGCCCTTGAGCTTGGTCTTCGCCTGCGCCAGTGCGCCAACAGGACCAAATGCGGAGAGCGCAGCCGCGCCAGCGAGCAGCGATCGGCGGTCAATTTCAAATCTCGAATGCTGCATGGACTGTTCCTCCAGGTTTTTACTTTTTAGATTTTCAGCTTGAACACTTTGCGCGCATTGCCGGCGAATATCTTTTCGCGGTCTTCCGCCGATAGCCAGTCGAATTTCTCGATATAGGGGCGGATATGGTCCATCGTTTCGCCGGTATCCGGGTCGATGGTCGAGCCGACGCCCGGACATTCCGAACCGAACAGGCAGCGGTCCGGCCCTACGGTCTTGATCAGCAGTTCGAGCGCATCCGACGTATAGAGCACGGTATCGAAATAAAGCAGCTTCAGCTTGTCGCGGAAGCGTACCGAGCCCTTGCCGCGCAACGAAGGCGCATCGAAACGGCCGAGCTGGTAGGGGATTGCGCCGCCGCCGTGCGAGCAGATGATCTTGAGCTTGGGGAAGTCCTTGAACACGTCGGAATTCAGCAGGCCGAGGATTGCCAGCGTGCCCTCGTTGATGAGGTGCACGGAATAGCTCGCGCGTTCGGACCGCGAACTTGCGGTATGGATATGGGCTGGAATGTCGAGTTCGCAGAGCTTTTCGTAGAGCGGGTACCAGTAACGGTCGCCCAGCGCAGGCGGCTCGACGCCGGAGTTTTCAAACGGGTCAGGATTGAGCAGCGTGCCGACGAAGCCGAGTTCCTTCACGCAGCGTTCAAGTTCCGGCAGCGCACTCTCGATGGGTTCGCCGGCGGGCTGAGCCAGGGCGGCGACGCCGAAGAACTTGTCTGGAAACATCTGCGTCTGTTTGTGGATGACGTTGTGGCATTCCTCGACGAACCAGTGCACCAGCCGTGCCGGCTTTTCGCTGTGCATCAATTGGAACGGACGAGGCGAAATGAGCTGAACGTCAGTGCCGTGATGTTTCAGCGCGTCGAGATGGCTTCTGGGTCCGATTTCGCTGGCGTTCAGCGCGGCCATCATGTCGTCGGCGGTGACTTTGACGGCGCCGCGTCCATGCGATCCGCGTGCGGCGAGGAGACCCGCCTTGTAGGCCCAAAGCTGCGGTGGCGCACTGACGTGGCCGTGACAATCAATAATCACTTTTACTTCCTCCCGTATTCGAACCGCGTTGTTTTTGTGCGGTTCGTAGTTTTTTGTCGTCTCAGCTCCGGCCCTTATGGGTCGGGACTGTCTACGGCTTTCATCAGCTGATGCGCGCGAACCACCTCAAGGCGGTGGCGCATCAGCGTGCGTGCGCGGTCGGCGTCGCGGGCCTCGATACTGTCGATAAGGTCCTTGTGCGAGGCGACAACGCGGCGTGCGATGGCGTCCGACGTGCGCCGCGAATAGATCGGCTCAAGCACGATCCGCAGCGCCCGGAATTGCGCGGCGAGGGCGCGGTTGTGCGCGGCATCGACCAGCGCTTCATGAAAACGCATGGAAACCTGGGTGAATTGCACGGCGGCCGTCTTGCTCAGCGGTTTCGAGGACATCCGCGCAAGCTCATCGACCAGTTCGCGCAGGTGCGCGAGGTCGTCCTCGGTGGCGCGTTTGGCCGCAAGTTCGGCGGCCATGGTCTCGATGGCGATCTGCGAATCGAACATCTCTTCGATGCTGATGCCGACGAGCTTGAGCTGAACGGCCAGCGCGTCGGCAAAGCGCTTGGCGTCACCGGCCGCAATGAACGCGCCGCCATGGGCGCCGACCTTGATGTCGATGATGCCGAGCGCCTGCAGCGTCCTGAACGCGTCGCGCACCGGCACGCGGCTGACGCCGAGTTTTTGCGCAAGTTCCACTTCGGAGCCGAGGCGGTCGCCGGGAGTTAATTCGCCACGGAAAAGCGCGTCCCAGACCTGTTCGATGATGCGGCTGGAAACGGACTGCGCGCGAACGGCTTGCCAGCCGGCCCATTTCGACGATTGCAGTTTGCGCTCGGAGATCATCGCTTCCCGCCTCAGACCGCGACCAGCCTAACAAAATCCAATCGCGATTGACATTCGTATAAATGTATTACAATTAGGACGCAAGGCCGGGTGACGGCCATAAAAAGAATTTAGCTGGGCGTGGCATGGGCCGCGCCGATCCGGGAGGCGCTGACATGACACCCCACAGCCAGTCGTCTGCGTTGCACGAAGACGCACGCGTTGCACCCTCCGGGATCAAGGATGGCCGGCGTTACATCGAAAGCCTCCGCGATGGCCGCGAAGTGTGGGTGCATGGCGAAAAGGTCGCCGATGTCACCAAGCATCCGGCCTTTGCAGGTGTCGTGCAGACAATTGCCGGGCTGTACGATCTCCAGCATCAGGACGCGACGCGGGATGTGATGACCTACGTCGATGACGATGGCATCCGGGGTTCGATTTCCTATATGCCGCCGCGCTCGCCGGAGGATTTGCTGCGCCGCCGCCGGAACACCGAAGTATGGACCGAGCAGAGCTTCGGCATGTTTGGGCGGCTGCCGGATTTCTGCGCGGCGATGATCGTCGGCTTCCACGACCTGCATGACGAACTCAACGCGCTGCATGCCGGTTTCGGCGACAATGCTTCGAATTACCTGAAATTCGCGCGGCAGAACGACCTGGTGCTGAGCCATGCGCTCCACGATCCGCACATGGACAAGACCCAGCGCCCGAAGCAGGACCCGGATCGTTGCATCCGGATCGTGAAGGAGCGCGACGATGGCATTGTCGTTCGCGGTGCGCGGTTCTGCACCCTGGGGCCATTGTCGAATGAAGTCGTAGTGGCGCCAACCTATGTGCTGGCGGAAGACGAGCAGGATTTCGCCCTCTGGTTTGCCTGCAGCCTCGATTCACCGGGATTGAAGCAGGTCTGCCGCGATCCGATCTCGCTGCGGCCGGCGACCGACGACCATCCGCTGTCGTCAAAGTACGATGAGCAGGATGTCTTGCTCATTTTTGACGACTTGCTGATCCCGTGGGAACGGGTGTTCCTGATGCGCAAGCCGAAGGAAGCCAACGTGCTGTTCCGGTCGCGCGTGATGTCCTGGGCGGGCTATGCCAGCGTGCTGCAACTCTTGGCCCGGCTGGAACTGCTGATCGGGACGGCGCATCTCATCGCCGAAACCGGCGGCATCGCCAACCGTCCCTTCGTCGGTCTGGAAATGGGCGAACTGGCCTCCTACGCCGGCATGTTCAAGGGCCTGCTGCGCGCCGCGGAAGTCGATTGCAAGATATCTCCGGCGGGGCACTATGGACTTGGCGACACCAGCCATCTTCGCCCGCTGATCACCATGACTTCCGAGCGGATCATCAATATCTTCGAACACGTCGCGACCAGCAGCACGGTGTTCACACCGACGGCCGAAGATTTCGATGTGCCGGAATTGCGCAAGCTGCTCGATGTCTATGGCCGCGGTAAAGGCGTCGATGCACACTACCGCTACAAACTCTGCCGTCTCGCATGGGAACTGAGTTCGTCGTCGTTCGGTGGACGCCAGCAGCTTTACGAGCGGCTGCATTCCGGCTCGCCGGAAGTGCTGATCAGCAATGCCTACCAGCGCTACGACAAGACCAAGGGGATCGCGATGGTCAACCGGATTCTTGGGCAGTAGATTCCGGGCCAGTAGATTCCAGGGTTAAACGCGAGGGAGGGAAACATGCTCGACATTCCAGCCAACAAGCCGCTTCGCGAACTTCCTGAAATCACGGCGGCCAGCGATACGCGGGACTATCTCGCGCAGGCGGCCCGCCAGGCCGTCGCCTATGACGATTACGAACTGATCGTCGATGTCGATGCGCATCTGCAGGAAGGCGGCTTCTGGGGCGAGATCATCGAGCTTCTGGACAACGATGTGCTGCGCCAGACGGCGATGGGGATGATGCGGCCCGGCGCCATGCCGCTGATCAACATGCAGGCCGGCATGAACTTCCAGTCGATGTCCGGGCGCATTCCGCATCAGTCTGGACCGCTGGAGAAAACCGAAGATCCTGCGAAGGCAGGCCACCGCTTTGTGCAGATCGTGCGCCGCACGGTTGAGAGCATGGGCCTCGACTATCAGGTGATTTTTCCGACCTCGATGCTGCATCTCGGCATGAATCCGGTCGAGGAAATCGAAAGCGGACTGGCGCGCGCCTACTGCCGCTGGCTGACCGAGAAGATTCTCCCCGAGGATGACCGCATCGTCGGCCTGATCTACCTGCCGTTCAACTCGCCGCTCGAATGCGAAAAGCTGGTGCAGGAGTTCGGGATGAAAAAGGGCGTGATCGGCTTCACGATCTGCGCCGTGCGCCACAAGCCGGTGCATCATAGACAATACGCGCGGCTTTATTCAATGATCCAGGAAACCGGCAAGCCGCTGGTGTTTCATGCGGGGCCGCACTGGGATGACCCGTCTTTCTCCCAGCTCAACCGTTTCATCTCCATGCACGCGCTGTCGTTCGTGCACTACAACCTGATCCACATGACGAACTGGATCATCAACGCGATGCCGGAGCGTTACCCCAGGCTGAAGATTGCATGGGTTGAAAGCGGTCTCGCCTGGGTGCCGTACCTGATGCAGCGCCTCGACCATGAAGTCATGATGCGCCAAAGCGAGGCGCCGGGCCTCAAGCGTCTGCCAAGCGAATACATGCGTGAGATGTATTACTCCAGCCAGCCACTGGAGCGGAACGATCTCGAATTGCTCGAGATGACCATGAAGAAGATCAACGCCGAGACGCAGCTGATGTTCTCATCCGATTGGCCGCACTGGGATTTCGATCCGCCAAGTGCGATCACGTCGTTGCCATTCCTCAGCGACAAGGCCAAGCGGAACATTCTGGGCTTGAATGCCGCCCGCGCCTTTGGGCTGCCGGTCAAGCGCCTGCGGCCGCGCGCTGCCGAAGTGCTGGCGCGTCAACGGCAGGCGGCATCGTGATGGCGTTCGCCTGCATCGCTGATTTCGCAAGGCTTGCGCAGCAGGACTTGTTGCAGCCGGAGGCAGGGCAGCTTTCGGACGAAGATCTGGCGCAAGTCATGACCCTCGCCGTCCGGCTTTATGCCGCGCGCGCAGAAGCACGCGATCAGTATCCGGTGCCGTTGCAGGCCGGCGAAGTCACCGCGACCGATGTGGCGATTACGGCGAGCGAGATGATCCGCGCGGTCGATATCAACCTGTTCGATCTTTCCATGTGGCATGGACGGCCACGCAATCATCGTGGGGGATGACCGTATGCCCGATGTCCGCGTGAGCGAACTTGCAGCGTTCGAAAACCCCGGCCGCAAGGTCGTGGAAGTGGCGGGAATCGAGGTCGGGATATTCCGGCTTGGCGACGAATTCTTCGCCTATGAAAACAAGTGTCCGCATCTTGAAGGGCCGGTGTGTCAGGGCAAGATATTGCCGCTGGCGACCGAGGATATTCAGCGGGATGGCACCAGTAACGGCCGCGTCTTCTCAAAAACGCAAATGAATGTCGTTTGCCCGTGGCATGGCTTCGAGTTCGATATCCGCACCGGCATGCACCCAATGGATTCCAGGGTCCGGTTGCGCCGTATCCCCGTGAAGGTACTGGATGGCGCGGTCTATGTGTCGGTGACGCCCAAGGCGTAATATCGCGCCGGTGCGTTGTTACCCGCCGCGTCACCTCGACGCGGAACCCTTATGACGTACCCCGCGTTTCCTCCGGTGAATGAAGAGGGAGCGCCCCATGACTGCGATCACACCCAAAAAAACGTTGCTGACAATGCTGCTGGTGGCTGGCGTTTGCGGTTGGCCCATGGCGGCTGTTGTGCAGGCGCAGCGTGCGCCTGCTAATCCGCCCGGAGCGAACGCGCCGGCGCCCATGCAGAACGCACCGTCGCAATTCGATTCACAATCGAAGGAAGCACAGCGGAAGGGCGAGAACCTCAGCGAGCGGCTGGATCGCACCGATGGCGTCATCAAGCCACCTGCGCAGGCGGACTCCGGCATTTACGTCACGCCGCCGGCAACTGGCGACGCCATCATGGTCCCGCCGCCTGAAAAGCAGGTGACGCCGAAGTAGGCGAGCTGCTTGTCTACGAGGCGATGAAGCCTGCAGGAACGGTCTTGTCGAGCATGCCGTTCCTGGTCATGTATTCGGCCGCCTTCATCAGCTTCTCGCGGCCGACCGGATCGGTCATGGAGGCCGGGCGGAACACCAGACGCTTGCTGGTGAATGCCGACAGCAATGCTGCTTCCGACACCTTCATCTTGGCGGCGGAAAGTTTTGCGGCTTCTTCCGGATTTTCCATCACCCCGCGAATGCAATCGTTGAAGGCGGCGGAAACCAGCTTGGAAACGCCGGGGTGGCGTTTCTCGGCTTCGTCGCGCAATGCAATCGCGAAGTACGGCAGCAGGATGCCGGCGTTCTTCTGGATGTCCTGCCCGACGTTGAAGATCGTCTGAAGCTTGGGTTCGCGTTCAAGGCCGACACTGACGTTCGGCTCCCAGGTCAGGCCGCCTTCCGCGCTGCCGCCGAGAACCATGGCGACGGCGCCAGCCGGGCTTTCGGTGTTCTGTATCTTGTAGTCCTTGTCCGCTTCCATTTTATGGAATGCCGACAAAGCATGCTTTGTTACGCGGTAAGCCCCGGACGACAGCGTCGCCGACAGCGTCTTGCCGCGCAGGTCTTCGACCGTCTTCGGTCCGCCCTGCATCGCGACGATGTAGAGCATGTCGTAGTCGGTGACGGTTGAGACGACCTTCAGCGGCACGCCGGCGAGGTAGCGCGACGCCCAGGTGTCCCAGGCGCCGATGCCGATCTCGAACGTTCCTGCGGTGAAGTCATTGTAGTAGTTCGTCACCGAGACGTAGGAATTGATGACTTCAATATTCACGCCATGCTTCAGGTCGAAGCGCTTGGCCGCCATGTATTCATTGAGAATGACGTTGAAGCCCGTGGCGAGCGTCACGTAGCTGACGCGGGGCATCGCCGCCTGTCCGCGCAGGATGGCGGGCTTGGCGATGAGGGCGGTAGTGGCGAGTGCGCCGGTTCCGATGAGTGCGCTGCGGCGGGTGATGATCTTGTTCATGGCGTTCTTCCCTCCAGGTTTTAGTTTGAGCGTTTCGTTCAGCGCACCGCGGCTTCGTCGCGCCAGCGCAATAGATAGCGTTCGACCAGTCCGACGGAACCCTGCGCCAGCATGTTGATGACGACGAGCAGCACAGTCCACGCGATCACTGAATCCATGTGGAATGTCGCCTGCGCCAGACCCATGCGCGCACCGATGCCGAGCGAGGAGCCGATCAGTTCGGCGAAGATCAGCATGCGGGTAGCGTAACCCACCGTCGATTTGGTGGTCATCAACACATACGGAATGATGTGCGGGATGATGAGATAGCGCAGCACCTGCAGTCGTGTCGGCCGGAAGCTCTCGCACATCTCCAGCCAGTCCTTCGACATCGCGCGGATGCCGTCGTGAATGTTGAGCGCGTAGATCGGCACGATGATGACGAACAGGATGAAGAACATCCGGACTTCCGGGTCCTTGAACCAGAACACGGCCATCAGCATCCAGGACAGCGCCGGGATGCCGGTGTCGATGAACACCAGCGCGCGCAGATAGGGCCGAACGGAAGCGATCGTGCCGGTAATGATTCCGATGGCGGTGCCGAAGGCTATCGCGATCATCAGGCTGATGACGAGCCGCAGCATCGTGATCAGGATTTGCGCATAGTCGGTGACGAGGCTGTCAGCCAGCGACTTCACCACGGCGACGGGCGACGGCATGATGTAGGCGGGTACGAAATACGATGAGATCTGCATCGCAATGACGATGATGCCGACGACGATAGCGGTGGCGAAATGGTCGCTCATCTGCCACGGCGCGCGGTCGTCCGCCGCCTTGGCACGTCCCGGTGCCGGGACGGTCAACAGCGGACCTGTTTTCCGCGGCTCGTCGGTATTGGCCGTCATCCTCACCCTCGATTAAAGCGGGTTTTTACGCGGTCATCGCGGGATTTACTTCCCGGTGGCCGCACCCGTCAGTCGTGATCGCCAAACCTGCGCCATCTTCCTGCAAATACCAACCGCAGTTTCGATATTCTGAATACAGTTTTGCTATCCTATGGTACGCCCGTGGCAGGGAGATGCCGAAATATGCGCAAGCCAAAGCCGAAAGCCGCGCGGACCAGCCGCGTCCTGGACAGTTTCGCGGAGTTCGAGGGCGACAAGCAATTCGCAACCACGCTCGCGCGCGGGCTGGAAATCCTGCGCTGTTTCACGCCGGAAGCTGCGGTTCTGGGCAACAAGGACCTCGCCGCGCTGACGGGCCTGCCAAAACCGACCATTTCGCGCTTCACCTATACGCTGTCGCGTCTCGGCTATCTCAAGGCCGACCATATTTCTTCCAAGTATCAATTGGGTCCGGCGGTGGTGGCGCTGGCGCACCCTTTGCTGGCGACGATCACGCTGCGGCAAATTGCCCGCGCGCCGATGAAGGAGTTTGCCGATTACGCCGGCGGCTCGGTTTCATTGGGCGTCCGCGACCGGCTCAACATCGTCTATGTGGAGACAAGCCGCTCAAGCTCGATGTATTCGCGGCAACTGTCCGACATCGGTCTGTCGCACCCGATCATGGCGACGGCCATCGGCCGCGCCTACCTCGCTGCCTGCGCGCCGGAGGATCGCAAGTCGATATTCAATGAGATTCGCATGAAGACGCCGGAGATGTGGGAGCGGCACCACCAGAAGGTACTCCAGAGTCTCGCCGATTTTGAGAAGCTCGGCTTCTGCATGTCGTGGGGCGATCTGCGGCGCGATGTGCATGCGGTGGGCGTTCCGCTGCGGCTCCTCTCGACCGGCGAAATTGTGGTGTTCAACTGCGCCATGCAGTCGCTGCTGGTGAAGCCGGCGCAGATCCGGAACGATATCGGGCCGAAGCTCGCGGCCATGGTGCGCAGCCTCGCGGCGCTCTGACCCCGGCTTCGCATAACAAAATCATATTCAGAATATCGAAACACACCTTGCCGGGCGCGCCGCCTGCGCGCAGTCTGGAAGGTAATTCGCGCGCGGGCGGCGCCCTTTCAGGGTTTCCGTCGATGCAACAGCGAGAATGCGGGAGGCAATATGTCGGCCGGGACAGGTTCCGCCGAAATCGAACTGGTGAACGTGACGCGCAAGTTTGGCGATGCCGCGGCTGTGCGCGACCTGTCGTTTACCGTCGGCAATGGCGAGATTGTCGCGCTGCTCGGCCGCACGGGTGCCGGCAAGAGTACGGCGATGAACCTCATTATGGGCACCATTCCCCCGTCTTCAGGGACCGTGCGCGTGGCCGGTTTCGATCCGCATGCCGAGTTCGACAAGCTGCGTGGCAAGCTCGCCGTCAGTTTCCAGACCGACCGCCTGCTGCCGTGGCGCACGACCTCGGAGAATATCGAGCTTGGCCTGCAGATTCTGGGCGTCGACAAGGTCGCTTCCAGGCGCCGCGCCGCCGAGTGGCTCGACCGCGTGAAGATGGCGGGCGCCGGCGACAAGCACCCGCATGAATTGTCCGGCGGCATGCGACAGCGTGTTTCGCTGGCGCGTGCGCTTGCGGTCGATCCGCAGATCCTGCTGCTCGACGAATCCTTCAGCCAGCTCGATCACGTCACGTCGAAGTCGCTGCGCCGCGACGTCTCCGAACTGGTCCGCACGCTCGGCAAGACGTGCCTCCTGATCACCCACCGTATCGACGACGCCATCGAGATGGCCGATCGCATTCTGGTGCTCGATATCCCGGCGCGGGTGATGCTGGAAGTGCGGCCGACCGCGGCGGATCGCGCCGATCCGGCACGCGTGCGCGAGCTGCATCAGGAAATTGCCGCCGCCATGGGCGGCGATGAAGCTTCAACTCACTGACCAACAGGTGCGACCATGCTGCGCGCTGAAGACAATGAACTGCTGACGCGGACCGGACCCTTGACCGGAATGGGCCAATTGTTCCGGCGGTTCTGGCTTCCCGTGCTGCTCTCGGAAGAACTGCCGCAGCCGGATTGTCCGCCGGTGCGCCTGCAGGTCATGGGCGAGAAGCTGCTGGCGTTTCGCGACACCAGCAATCGCGTCGGCCTGATCGAGCCGCATTGCGCGCATCGCGGCGCCAACCTGTTCTGGGGCCGAAACGAACAAAACGGCATCCGTTGTGCCTTCCATGGCTGGAAATACGACTTCCAGGGCCGCTGCCTCGAAATGCCGACGGTGCCCAAGAACGAGGCCTACGAAAAGCTGCGCGGCGAAGCCAGGCTGAAGTCCTATCCGACGCAGGAAGCCGGCGGTTACGTCTGGGCCTACATGGGACCGGCGGAACACATGCCGCCGCTGCCGGAATTCGAATTCATGAAGCTGCCGCGCGCCAACACCTTCGTTTCCAAGAAACTCCAGCAGTGCAACTGGGCGCAGGCCTGCGAAGGCGCGCTCGACACCGCGCATTTCTCGTTCCTGCACATGTCGGTCGGCGAGGACGATGACGACGATCGCGCCATGAAGATCATGAACCAGTCGGAAGCCGCGGCGAGCGGCGACAAGAATCGCGTGCGCTGGATGAAAAATGACGGCATGCCGCGCTTCTCGATCACCGAACATGAAGCCGGCCTGCTGATGGGCGCGGCGCGTACCGCCGACAACGACGATCTCTATTGGCGTCTCAGCCAGTTCATGATGCCGAGCCACGCGCTCGCGCCAAGCACGTTCCCCGGCGAGAACTATCACGGCCAGACCTTCGTTCCGATCGACGACGAACTGTGCTGGATTTACACCTACACCTGGAATCCCGAGCGCCCGCTGACCAACATGGAGCGCGAGCGTTTCAGCAAGGGCCACACGGTTCACGCCAATGTGGACAAGAACTACGTACCCATTCGCAATCGTGAAAACGACTACCTGATCGACCGCGACGAGCAGAAGCATGTCAGCTTTACCGGCATCACCGGCGTCTCCGAGCAGGATGCCTGCGTGCAGGACAGCCAGGGCTTCATTGCGGACCGCACGCGCGAAATGCTCGGGCCGACCGATCTCGGCATCGTGCGGTTTCGCCGCATGATCCTCGAACAGACCAAGGCATTGTTGAACAAGGGGCAGGAGCCTCCTGCCGCCGGCAAGCCGGAAAGCTACATGATCCGCGCCGGCGGCACGGTCGCGCATTCGTCGAAGCCGCTTGCCGAAGTCATGACCCTGCGTTTTGGAAACCCGATTGGCCGCGCGCAGCCAACCCCCGCCCAGCACTAAGTGGAGCAGTTCTTGATGGATCCGAAGTCTGTTGTGATGAAGAAGGCCCTGCGCGAAGGCCGCCAGTTATTCGGCACGTTTATCTGCCTGCCGTCGTTTCAGACGATAGAGGTGATGGCGTCGTCGGGTTTCGATTTCATGGTGTTCGATGCCGAACACGCGCCGACCAATCCGGCGCTGGTCCACACGCAGCTTATGGCGCTGGCGCATGTGAATACGGCTTCGGTGGTGCGTATCGCGTCGCAGGACCCGAACCTTGTGAAGTCCTATCTCGATATTGGCGCCGACGCGCTGATGGTGCCAAATATCGAAACCGCCGATCAGGCCAGCGAAGTCGTGCGCATGATGCGCTATCCGCCGCAGGGTTATCGCGGCGTCGGTGGCAGTATGCGCTCGACCAACTATTTCCGTAACGCGGCGGGCTATTACGCCTCGTCCAACGCCAATGTCTGCCTGATGGCGCAGATCGAGACGCCGAAGGGCCTCGCCAATCTCGACGCCATCGCCGCGATCGATGGTGTCGATGTGATCTTCTTTGGCCCCAACGACTTTGCGGCGAACTCCGGTCTGCTGGGTCAGCCGGGGCACGCGGACGTCATGGCCAGGATGGAAGCCGGCATGAAACGCTGCAAGGAACTCGGCAAGGCGTCCGGCATCCTGTGCGGCGAAGCGCAGGCCGAGCGTTACATGAAGGCCGGTACGCAGGTTGTTGCCGTCGGCTCCGAAGTCGGCCTGCTGGTCGGCGCGGCCGACGGCCTCGTCAAGCGCCTCAACGCAATGCCGCGCTGAACATGACTGGCACGCCGACCCGCGAAACTGCGCGCGCCATCGAATGGGATTGTGCACAGGCGCTGACGCGGTTCTTCAATGACTTCGATCGGTGGCGTTATGAAGACATGGCCGACCTGTTCGCGCCCGACGGCGTGTGGCACCGGGCAGGCAAGGCACTGCAGGGCAGGGATGTCATCGTCGCCGAGCTGAACAAGCGTTCGCGTACCCAGACCGTGCGGCACGTCATCACCAATGTTCAGATCGATGTGAAGGACGAAACTTCCGCCGGGTTCCTGTTGTATGTCACGGCCTATATCCACGACAGCGGCGCCAAAGTTGTTGACCCGCCAAAAATCCAGATGCCGGCCCTGCTTCTGGTGGTGCCGGGGCAGATGGCGAAATGGGACGGACAGTGGAAAATCGCCAGCATGTCCATGAACCGCGAGTTCGTGTTCGGTCCGGCATTGTAGTGCCAATGGCTACGTGGCCGGTGGCCGTGTGACGTTCTGGGGCGACGCTGCCAGCCGTGCATTTGCGGCAGCTTCGATAGCCTGCTTATTGGCGATGAACGCTTCGACCTTCGCGCGCTCGGCGCGTGGCAGGGCGAAACGGTCATAGAGGATCGGCAGCAGGATCAGCGTCAGCAGGGTGGCAGTCACGAGACCGCCGATCACGACGATGGCGAGCGGACGCTGGATTTCCGCGCCCGGACCCGTCGCAAACAGAAACGGCGTCAGGCCGAGCGCGGCAATGGTTGCGGTGAGTACGACGGGGCGCAGCCGGCGGCGTGCGCCTTCCATCACGGCTTCGCGGAACTGCAATGTGCCGCGGGCAACGACTTCGTTGATGTATGAAATCATCACAACGCCGTTAAGCACGGCGATGCCGATCAGCGCGATGAAGCCGACCGATGCCGGCACCGAGAGGAATTCGCCTGACGCCCATAGCGCGATCACGCCGCCGATGGTCGCGAATGGCACGTTGCAGAATACCAGCACCGCCTGCCGCACCGACTGGAAGGTCAGGTAGAGCAGGAGAAAGATGATGCCGAGCGCCATCGGCAGCACGAGCGCAAGGCGCGCTGCCGCGCGCTGCTGGTTCTCGAATTGGCCGCCCCAGGTCAGCGTGTATTCCGGCGACATCGGGACATTCTTCTCAACGGCGGCCTTGGCGTCGGCGACAAAGCCGACAAGGTCACGGCCGCGCACGTTGACGAGGACGTTGGCGAAGCGCTGTCCGCCTTCGCGGATGACCTGAATGGGACCGTCTTCGACCCTGATGTCCGCAATCTGCGAAAGCTCGACGGTGCCGCCGGTCGCGCGGACAATCGGCACGCGGGCAAGATCGGCGGCAGAGGCACGCAGCTTGTCCTCGCCGCGGATGAACAGCGGCGTGCGGATCGAACCTTCCAGCACAAGACCAAGCTGCCGGCCATCGACCCACACGCGCAGCGAGTCCTGGATTTCCGTGGCGTTCAGGCCGAGGCGTCCGGCCTTGTCGCGGTCGATGGCAACCGTAAAATACTTCATGCCGGTGTTGCGCAGCGTGAACACATCGGTCGATCCGGGGATTTTCCGAATCTGGTTGGCGATGTCGCGCGCGATGCGGTTAAGCGTCTCGATATCGTCGCCAAACACTTTCACGACGACGTCGCCGCGTGCGCCGATAATCATTTCCTGCACGCGCATGTCGATGGGTTGTGCAAAGGCGAAGGAAATGCCCGGAATGCTTTCCAGCACCTTGCGCATTTCGTCGATCAGCCACGCCGTTCCCTTGCCGCGCCATTCCTTGTGGGGCGCGAGCGTCATGAACATGTCGGTTTCATTGAGGCCGGCGGGATCGAGGCCCAGTTCGTCGGCTCCCGCGCGCGCCATGATGCGGCGGATTTCCGGGATGCGGCTCATCAGCTCGCGTTCGATCCGAAGATCGGTTTGCGCCGCTTCATCGACCGAAATGGTGGGATACTTGCGGATCGACACCACCGGCGTTCCTTCATCCATCACTGGCATGAAGGTCTGGCCGATATGCAGGTAGCACACGATGGCCACGCAAAGTCCGGCCAGGACGACGACGCCAACTGCGAAGGGCCGCTTCACCGTGCGCTCAAGCAGGGGATCGTAGTATCTGTGCAATTGCCGGACGAGCCATGGCTCCTGCGTTGTGCCGGGACGCAACAGATAGGCCGCCAGCATCGGGATGACCGTGAGCGCAAGGATCAACGCGGACGTAAGCGCAAACGCAATTGTCAGCGCGACCGGCCGGAACAGGCGGCCTTCAAGCCCCTGCAACGCCATCAGCGGCATGAACACCGTGATGATGATGACAACGCCCGAGACCAGCGGCACCGCGACTTCGCGGGTTGCCTCAAGTGTCAGCCGCATACGCTTCTTCATGTCGGCGGTGCCGCCATGGGCAAGCCGGTGTTCGACATTCTCGATCACCACCACGGCGCAATCGACCAGCAGGCCGATGGCGATGGCGAGGCCGCCGAGCGACATGATGTTGGCGGAATATCCGGCCATGCGCAGCACGCCGAACGTAGTCAATGTAGCGAGCGGGAGAATGACCGACACCACCAGGGCGGCGCGCAGATTTCCGAGGAAAAGCACCAGCAGGATCATGACAAGGACAACGGCCTCGATCAGCACTTCCTGCACCGTGTTGACGGCCTTCTCGATCAGGTCGCTGCGATCATAGAAGATGGCGATGTGTGTCTGCGGCGGCATGCGGGGCTTGAGTTCTTCGAATTTTGCCTTGACGGCGTTGACGACGGCCTTGGCGTTGGCCCCGCGCAGACCAAGCACCGAAGCCCATACGGCCTCGCGATCCGCATTCGTCGTCACCACGCCATTGCGGGGCATGGCGCCGAAGCGGACGTCGGCCACGTCGGCGACACGGATCGAAGTCGTGCCGCGCGTCGCGACAACGATGTTGCGCACGTCGTCGAGGGTCTTGATGCGCCCTTCGGAGCGCACCAGCAGGGCTTCTTCGCCTTCGCGCAGGCGGCCTGCGCCGTCGTTGCGGTTGTTTGAAGTGATCGCGGTTTCCAGCGCCTGTGTCGTAATTCCGCGCGCAGCCATGGCCGGCGCGGACGGCACGACTTCAAACGTGCGGACATAGCCGCCCAGCACGTTGACATCGGCGACGCCGGGCAAGCCCCGCAGCGCCGGGCGGATCACCCAGTCGACAAGGCTGCGTATATCCTGCGCGCTCAGTGTTTCCGACTCGATGGTAAACATCACCATTTCACCAAGCGGCGTCACGATGGGAGCAAGCCCGCCGTCTGCGCCGGACGGAAGCTGGTCGCGAATTTCCTGCAGACGTTCGTTGACCTGTGCACGCGCCCAGAAAATATCGGTGCCGTCGGTGAACTCGAACGTCATCAGGGCGACGGAATACTTGGTTTGCGAGCGCATGCCGGCGAGATTGGGTATGCCGCGCATGGCGATTTCGATCGGTGCGGTGATACGGCTTTCGAGTTCTTCCGGTGCCAACCCCGGCGCGCGCATCGTGACGAGCACCTGAACGGGGGCCACATCCGGGAATGCATCGATGGCAATGCGCAGGTAGGCGTTGGCGCCCCAGACCGCGAGCGCGACCGCGCCAAGGAAAACCAGCAATCGTTGCTGGAGCGCGACGCCGATGATCCGGTTCAGCATCGATCAGTCCTTATCGACTTCCGCGAGGGTCGCGAGAAGCGAAAGCATGCCGCGCACGGCAACCTGATCGTTGGAGGAGAAGGTCGCGCGGATCAACACGCCACGCGCACCTTCGCTGACAACCTGCACCGGACGGGCCTGAAAACCATCCTTGCTGCGCACGAACACCCATGAGCGGTCGCGATGGCGCACGACAGCCGCGCTCGGCACGGACCATTCGTTGCCGCCGTTCGATTCGACGTGGACCGAAACGCTGACCGCAAGGCCGGGGCGCACCGCGCCATTGTTGGAACTGATTTCCGCAACCACGATGGTCGATTGCGTGGCGGATTCGACGGTGCGGCCGATACGGATGATCTGGCCGCGCGCGTCTTGCGCCGGCAGCAGCACTGCCGAGCCGACCGTGATGTTCGCAAGCCGCGCGGCGGGCACCTGGATATTGACCCACAGCGGATCAAGCACCGCGATGGTGAACACCGGGGCTGCCGGCTCAATGCGTTCGCCGGGGCCGACGTGGCGGATCGTGACCGTTCCGGCCATCGGCGAGAACAGCGTCACCGTCGGGAAAATACGGCGCGCTTCACGCAGCGCATCGACCTCCTGCTCGGTCATGCCCATCAGCGAAAGAATTTGCGTGCGCTCGTCGAGGCGGGATCTTGCCTGTACGGATTCTGTCTGGGCGACACGCAAGTCGCGCTCGGGCAGCGCCTTGCCTTCAAACAGGAGCTGGCTGCGGCGCAGCCGGTCAGTTGAAAGGGCCTCGTCGGCGATTGCCGCCAGGAACTGCCGTTGCGCTTCGACGATGGCAGGGGAACGCAGCTTCGCAATCGGCTGGCCGGCCTTCACCGGCTCGTCTGCCGAGACGAGCATTTCCTCGACCAGTCCGCCGGCGGGAGCTGCGATTACGCGGATCTGCTGCTGCGGAATAGCGACTGTTCCGGGCAGCAGAAGGTCTGCGCCGCCACGCTCACGCTCGATCAGGGAGATGGCGATGCCGGCAGCGCGAATGCCGCGGTCGTCAATCGGCAGGAAGATGTCCGTCACGGTGCGCTGGTCTGCCGGTTTTGTGCCCTGGGCTGCTGCGGTTTGCGGCAGCAGGAACGTGCCAAGGATCAGCGCGAGCGCAACGCGCAAGCGAACGCCCGTCGCAGCGGCTTTTCGGGATGGTATTTCAAGCATGTCTCTTACTACCGTCGTCAGGTCCACCGGACAACGACCGATATGAAGCAATTGTGCGGCCAAATGTCTTGTGAGTTCCATGTGGCTAATTCTGCGCGTCAAAAGCCCGCACTGCGCGGCAAATAGGCTTGTGAGGACAATTGTTTATTTGGGGGCTGGCCGCGCGCGGGCTTCCGGCTGTAGGCTGTTCAACACAAGATCAATAAATCGGCATTGTCCGGTATTTCCAGGGTAGGGGCGTGCGTTGAAACCGGCGGCATTTGCCTATGCCAAGGCGCATTCGATCGAACACGCGGTCGAACTGCTGGGCAAACATGACGGAGAGGCACGTCTTCTCGCCGGCGGCCAGAGCCTCATCGCCTCCCTCAACATGCGGCTCGCCAGCCCGCCAATGCTGGTGGATATCAACGACATCGCGGGCCTCGACCGCATAGACATGACCGATGGGCATGTCTTGATCGGCGCCATGGCGCGCCACGCCGATGTCGAACGTTCGTCCATTATCGCGAAACACGCGCCGCTGATTTCGCGCGCCATGCCGCACATTGCGCATGCAGCGATTCGCAATCGTGGCACCATCGGCGGCTCGCTGGCCTATGCCGACCCGGCGGCGGAATTGCCGGCCTGCATGGTCGCGCTGGGCGCGAAACTTGAAATCGCCGGTCTGCAGGGCCGCCGCGTCGTTGCTGCAGAAGATTTCTTCAAGGGCATGTTTGAGACGGCGCTCGGCCCGAATGACATGCTGGTTGCCGTTCACGTGCCGGCGGCGACCGCACAGACGCGCGTCGGTTTTGAAGAGCTGGCGCGCCGCCATGGCGACTACGCCATTGTCGGTCTTGCTGCGGCCGCACAGGTGGCTGGGGCGAAATTGAGCGATGTGCGGCTGGTCTATTTCAGCGTCGGCGATGCGCCGGTGCGCGCGAGGGGCGCGGAAAGTGCGATTGCCGCGGGCGATATCGATGGCGCCGCTGCGGCGTTGTCGAAAGACCTGTTGCCGACCGCCGACCTGGAATCCTCGGCGGAGGTCAAGTTGCACCTCGCCGGGGTCTTGCTGCGGCGCGTGGTCAGGCAGCTTCAGGAAGCGCGTGCATGAGTGACACAGCTTATAATGTCGCGCTGACGGTGAATGGCGAAGCGGTCAGCGAGACCGTTGAGGCGCGCATGACGCTGGCGGACTTTCTGCGCGATACGCTCGGCCTCACAGGAACGCATCTGGGCTGTGAGCATGGTGTCTGCGGTACCTGCACCGTTCGCCTGGATGGCGTGATCGTGCGCGGATGCCTGACGCTCGCTGTGCAATGCAATGGTAAACGCGTCGAAACCATCGAAGGCGCTTCCGACAGCAACGAATTAGCCGATCTGCAGGAAGCGTTCCGCGTGCGCAACGCCTTGCAATGCGGCTTCTGTACCCCCGGCATGTTGCTTGCCGCGCAGGAGTTGCTGCTGCGTGGTGGCGTACCGAGCCGCGAGGAAATCCGCGTGCATCTGTCCGGCAACTACTGCCGCTGCACTGGCTATCACGCCATCGTCGATGCCGTTGAAGCAACCGCTCAGGCACGCGCGGGAAGTGCGCGATGAAAATCTCACCCGATCAGCCGTCCGTACTCTCCGCGCTCGACCGGCCGAATTCGTACATTGGCCGTTCGGTGCCGCGGCCTAATCTCCAGCGCCTGACGCAGGGGCGGGGAAACTATGTCAGCGACACTGTGCTGCTGCGCATGGTGCACGTCGCCTACGTGCGCTCACCACACGCACATGCCCGTATCCGTAGCATTGACGCCGCGCAGGCGAAGCAGTCTCCCGGCGTTGTCGCCGTCGTCACGGGGCCTGAACTTGCGAAGGTGATGACGCCGTGGGTGGGTGTGCTGACCCATCTCAAGGGCATCAAGTCGGCGCTGCAACATGCCATCGCCATTGACCGCGCCTGCTGGCAGGGCGAGGCGGTGTGCGCCGTCGTCGCGAAAACGCGCGCACAGGCGGAAGACGCCGTTGGGCTTGTGGAAGTCGATTACGAGCCGCTGCCTGCCGTCACCGATATGGAAACCGCGCTCGCCGCCAGCACGCCGGTCATCCATCCCGAGCTTGGCGACAATCTCACGTTTGCGCGCAAGCATGAGGCCGGTGATGTTGACAAAGGCTTTCAGGATGCCGACGAAATCGTCGAGACGACGTTTGTGTTCGGCCGCCACACCGGCGTCACCAACGAGCCGCGGGCCATCATTGCCGACTGGAATCCAGGCGAGCAGCGGCTGACCGTCTATCACGGCACACAAGCGCCGCACATGATGCAGAATATTTTTGCCAAGCATCTGGCACTGGAAGAACAACAGGTTCGTGTTGTTACCAAGGATGTCGGCGGCTCGTTCGGCATCAAGGTACATGTTTATCCGGATGAGATGGCGGTAGTCGCGCTGTCCAGGATGCTCAACCGTCCGGTCAAGTTCGTCGCTGACCGGCTGGAAAGCTTTGTCACCGACATTCATGCGCGCGATCACCGCGTCAAGGCGAAGATCGGCGTCAGGAAGGACGGCACGATCACTGCATGGGAGATCGACGACCTCACCGGCATCGGCCCTTACTCGGTTTATCCGCGCACCAGCGGCATCGAGGCTAACCAGGTCGTCAATCTTACGGCCGCGCCCTATACCTGCCAGAACTATCGCGGCCAGTGCACCGTGGTGATGCAGAACAAGAACGTCATGTGTCAGTACCGCGCGGTCGGGCATCCGATTGCGGTTGCGGTGACGGAAGGGCTGGTCGATCTCGCGGCGATGAAGATCGGCATGGATCCGGTGGAAATCCGCCGTCGCAATCTGGTGCGCGATGACGCCTATCCCGCGACCGCGCCGTCCGGCATCAAGTTCGAGAAGCTCTCGCACCACGCGGCGCTCGATAAAATGCTGAAAATGATGGACTACGATGGCCTGCGCGCCGAGCAGAAGCGCCTGCGTGCGCAAGGCATCTATCGCGGCATCGGCATCACGAGTTTTGTCGAGATCACCAACCCTTCGGCGGCGTTCTACGGCGTCGGCGGCGCGCATATTTCGTCGCAGGACGGCGCGGCCATGAAGCTCGACGCGCAGGGTAACGTCGTTGTGCATACCGGCGTCAGCGAACAGGGGCAGGGCGCGGAAGCCGTGATGGCGCAGGTCGCGGCATCGTCTTTTGGCGTGCCGATCGAGCGCGTGCGCATCATCATGGGCGATACTGACAATACGCCCTATGGCGGCGGCACCTGGGCGTCGCGTGCGGCGGGCATCGGCGGCGAAGCCGCGTGGCAGGCCGGCAAGGCGTTGCGCGCCAATGTGCTGGCGGTTGCGGCGTCCATTCTGCAGGCGCAGCGGGAGATGCTCGATATTCGCAACGGTGTGGTGGTCGACAAGGATACGGGTAACGAGCGCATCGGCCTCAACGAGGTTGCGCGCATTGCCTACTTCCGTCCTGACACGCTGCCACCGGGCTTCCAGGCCGAACTGATGGCGACCCGCCATTACGTGCCGCGTGCTTACGCCTTCGCGTTCACCAACGGCGTGCAGGCGTCATGGCTGGAGGTCGATACCGATACGGGCTTTGTGAAACTGCTCAAGCACTGGTGCGTCGAAGATTGTGGCACCATTATCAATCCGCAGCTTGTGGATGAGCAGGTGCGCGGCGGCATTGTGCAGGGCATTGGCGGTGCGTTGTTCGAGAACTGCCTTTACGACGAGCGCGGGCAGATGCTCAACGGCAACATGGCGGATTATCTGGTGCCGATGGCAGGCGAGATGCCGGACATTGAAGTCGGCCACGTTGTCTCGCCGACGGCGGATTCCGAACTTGGCGCCAAGGGTGCGGGCGAAGCCGGAACGGCGGGCGCGCCGGGCGCCATCATGAACGCGCTCAATGATGCGTTGCAGCCGCTCGGCGCGAAGCTGCTGGTGGAGATGCCGTTCACGCCGGCGCGCGTCCTGAAGGCGCTCGGCAAGGTCTGATCGCTATTCCGGAAAGACGGCGGTCGCTTCGATCTCGATCAATGCCTGCGGCTCGGCGAGCGATTTCACTTCGACGAGCGTCATCGTTGGATAGTGACGCCCGACGACGTCACGATAAGCGGCGCCAATTTCCGCAAGTGAATTACGGTAGCTCGGCATATCGGTGACGTACCACGTCATGCGCACCAGATGCTCAGGGCCCGCGTCGCCTTCGACCAGCACGGCCATGACGTTTTCCAGCGCCTTGCGTGCCTGCGCCACGAAACCCTGCGCGAATTTTCCTTCGGTATCCCAGCCGATCTGACCGGCGATGAAGATCAGGTCGCCGCGTGTCTTGATGCCGTTGGCGTAACCTTTCGGCGTCGGCCATCCTTCCGGCAGGAGAATGGCGGGTCCGCGGGTGTGCTTTTTTCGGTCCAGCATTGTTGTTTCCTCAGGATGCTATTTTTTGGCCGGCGGTCGTCGCCGCCATCTTTCGCAATTCGAAGCGCTGCAATTTTCCGGTCTGTGTCTTCGGCAGGGCTTCGATGTATTCGATAGCGCGCGGATATTTATAAGGCGCCACCGTCGAGCGCACATGCTCCTGCAGCGCTTTTGTCATTGCTGCATCGCCGGTCTCGCCCGCGCGCAAGACAACATAGGCTTTGACGATCATGCCGCGCTCGCCGTCAGGCGCGCCGACGACGCCGCATTCGGCGACGGCGGCGTGCATGAGCAAGGCATATTCCACCTCCGGCCCTGCAATGTTGTAGCCGGAGGACACGATCATGTCGTCCGAGCGGGCCTGGTACCAGAAGTAACCATCGCTATCCATCATGTAGGTGTCGCCGGTAATGTTCCAGCCGCGCTGGACATACTTGCGCTGTCTTGCGTCGGCGAGGTAGCGGCAGCCGGTGGGACCGCGCACGGTGAGATGGCCGACGGTGCCGGGCGGCACGTCGTTGCCGTCATCGTCGACCACATGCGCTTCATAGCCGGGAACCGCGCGGCCGGTGGAGCCGGCGCGATTCTCGGTTTCGGGGGAGCCGATGAAGATGTGCAGCATTTCGGTCGAACCGATACCGTCGAGAATGCGGATGCCGGTGGCGGCGAGCCATGCGTCAAAGGTCGCGCGCGGCAGCGCCTCGCCGGCAGAGACGCATTTGCGTAGCGATGAAATCCTGCGGCCGGCAAGTTTTCCAAGGATCGCGCGATAGGCCGTCGGCGCGGTAAAGCAGATCGTGGCGCGGAATTTCTCGATGGCCGCGAGAAAGTCATCCGGTCCGGCGCGTTCGATCAGGATCGAGGCCGCGCCGACCCGCAGCGGAAACAGCAGATGTCCGCCAAGGCCGAAGGTGAATGCGAGCGGCGGCGAGCCGATGAAACGGTCCGATGGGTCGGGGCGCAACACATGGCGGCCATAGCTGTCGCAGGTCGCCAGCAGGTCGCGATGAAAATGCATGGTGCCTTTCGGCTCGCCAGTCGTGCCCGATGTGAATGCAATCAGGCAGACATCTTCCGCCGAAGTGTTGCAGGCGGTGAAGCTTTCATAGCTCGGTTTGCGCATCAGCGTTTCGAGTTCGCCGTTGGCTTCGCCGCTCCAGTAAACGATGCGCTTGAGTTCCGCCGAAAGCGGCTTCGCCTTTTCCATGTCGTCGGCGAGGCGGCCGTCGCACAGGACAAGCGCAATCTTCGCCTTGGCCAGCGGATAGCCGATTTCCCTGGCGCGCAGCAGCGGCATGGTCGGCACGGCAACGCCGCCGGCTTTCATCACCGCAAGCAGCGCAGCCGCCGCCATTGGCGAGTTCGGTGCGCGCAGCAGCACGCGATTTCCCGGCACCATGCCGAGATCGCGCGTCAGCACGTTGGCGATCCGGTTGACGCGTTCCTGAAGCGCCGCATAGCTCAGGGTTTCATTGGGGGAGATCAGGCAGGTGCGGTCGCCCTTGCCACTGGCAATCCAGCGGTCGAGCAATTCGGCCACGCAATTCAATCGTTCGGGATAACGCAACTCCGGCAGCGTGAAACGAAACTCGGGCCACGCGTCGCGCGGCGGAAGATTATCGGCGGTGAATGTGTCGAGGTGGGCGGAAGCGCTCATGCCTTGCTCCACAGTTATTCGGCGGCCAAAGCCGGTTTCGAGTTGCGCAATTTCAATGTCTCGCGTGCGATCACGACTTTCTGGACTTCGGTTGCGCCCTCGTAGATCCGCAGCGCGCGGATTTCGCGATAAAGCTCCTCGACCTTGACGCCCTTGGTAACGCCGAGGCCGCCGAACAGTTGCACGGCGCGGTCGATGACCTGTTGGGCCATCTCGGTGGCGAACATCTTGGCCATTGCGGCTTCGCGGGTAATGCGCGGTGCACCTTTATCCTTGGTCCATGCGGCGCGATAGACGAGCAGTGCGGCGGCATCCACATCGGTTGCGCTGTCGGCAATCGAAGCCTGTGTAAGCTGTAGTTCGGCCAACGGCGCACCGAACAGTTTGCGGGTCGCGGCGCGGTCGGTCATCTCGTCGAGTGCGCGCCGCGCAAAGCCAAGCGCTGCCGCGCCGACGGTGGAACGGAACACATCGAGCGTCGCCATCGCAGCCTTGAAACCGTCGCCGGGATTGCCAAGGCGATGCTCCGCGGGCACGCGCGCGCTATCGAAGAAAATCGTCGCCAGTGGATGCGGCGCGATGATGTCGATGCGTTCGGTGATCGAGAAACCCGGCGTGTCGGCATCGACGACGAAAGCCGAAAGCCCCTTGGCGCCCGGTGCTTCGCCGGTGCGCGCGAACACGACATAGAAGTCGGCGATGCCGCCGTTGGAAATCCAGGTCTTGCGGCCATCGAGCCGGTAGTGGTCGGGGCCATCCGGCTTTGCGGTCATCGCCAGCGCGGCAACATCGGAACCTGCTTCCGGCTCCGACAATGCGAATGCCGCGATTGCCTTGCCTTCGCGCACGGCGGGAAGATAGCGGCGCTTGATCGCTTCTGATCCGAACAGGGTGATCGTGCCTGAGCCAAGGCCCTGCATGGCGAAGGCGAAGTCTGAGAGTCCATCGCGGTAGCCGAGAATTTCGCGCGCAAGGCACAGCGTGCGCATATCGAACGAGTCATGGCTGCCGCCATAGGCGCGCGGCACGACGGCGTCGAGAAATTTGGCTTCACCCAGTGCCCTGACGCGCGCGCGGCACGCGGCATCGACATCGTCATGCGGCAATGACGGAATGGTTGCGTCGGCCCAGCGCGACAGGTCCGCGGCGAAGCGCCGGTGTGTGTCGTCGAAGAACGGCCAGCGGATGGTTTCGTCGAGCATGTCAATTGCCTTCGAATACCGGCTTTTGCTTCGCCGCGAACGCGCGATAGGCGCGGGCAAAATCTTCCGTCTGCATGCACAGCGCCTGCGCGACGGCTTCGGCTTCAATCGCCTGTTCGACCGACATCGCCCATTCCATTTCCAGCATCCGCTTGGTCATGGCGTTGGCAAACGTTGGGCCAGCCGCGAGTTCCGCGGCGAGCTTCTTCGCCTCGGCATGCACGGTGTCGGGCGCCGCGAGCCTGTTGAGGAAGCCCCAACGCTCGGCTTCCTCGCCGCCCAGCGTGCGGCCGGTGAACAGCAATTCGGCGGCGCGGCCCTGGCCGACGATGCGTGGCAGGATCGCGCAGGCGCCCATGTCGCAGCCGGCAAGGCCGACGCGGTTGAACAGGAAGGCGATCTTCGCCGTTGCTGTGCCGATGCGCAGGTCGGACGCCATGGCGATGATTGCGCCGGCGCCCGCGCAGATGCCGTCAATGGCGGCGACAATCGGTTGCGGGCAGGCGCGCATCGCCTTGACGACTTCGCCGGTCATTCTGGTGAACGCAAGGAGTTGCACCGTATCCATCTCGACCAGCGGGCCGATGATCTCGAACACATCGCCGCCGGACGAGAAGTTCCCGCCCGCGCCGGCCACGACAATCGCCTTGATTTCCTTGTCCTTCGCGGCGGCGCGCAGGATATCGACGATCTCGGCGTAGCTCTCGAATGTCAGCGGATTTTTCCGGTCCGGCCGGTTGAGCGTCAGCATCGCGACCTTGCCATCGACCTCAAGGCGTACATGCTGCGCCTTGTAGGTACTCAATGGCAGCGTGACGGGATTGGCGGCGGTCATCGGCTTTTCTCCGAACGGATGGCGTTGCCCGCCGAGGTCTTTGTCTTTGCCAGCATGCGCATCAGCGTCTCGGTGTCCGATGACGACAGGCTCTCGAAAATTTCCGCGATCCAGGCCTCGTGCGTGCGCGCTATGGCGCGGAACGTGCGGCGGCCTTCGGCGGTGAGGCTGACGATCTGGGCGCGGCGGTCCTTCGGCGCGGGGCGGCGGTCGATGAGTCCATCGGAAACGAGGCGTTCGACGAGGCCGGTGACGTTGCCATTCGAGACCATCATGCGTGACGACAACTCGCCAAGCGTCATGCCGGACGGTGTCTTGTCGAGCTGTGCCATCAGGTCGAAGCGCGGCAGCGTGACATCGAAGGTATCGCGCAGGCGGCGGCGGATCTCGCCTTCAATCAGGGTGGTGCAGGTGAGGAGACGCAGCCACAGGCGCAGTTCGGCCTTGTGGTCCCCGGGGCGCTCGGCAGCTTTGGTTTCCGCATCGAGCGGGATGGTGACGGCATCTTCCATATTCAGATTTCTCCGCCGGCAATCGGCAGCGCCGTGCCGGTAATGCCGGCCGCTTCGTTCGAGCAGAGGAACAAGGCGGCGGCGGCGACTTCTTCGGGTCTGATCAATCGGCCAAGCGGGCTGTCCTTGAGCAGCGAGGCCAGCGCCGCTTCGCGCGTGCGGCCGGTCGCCTGCGTGATCTGGGTCAGGCTGTCGCCGACGAGATCAGTATCGGTATAGCCAGGGCACAGTGCGTTGACGGTGACGCCGGTCTTCGAGGTTTCCGCCGCCAGCGCGCGGACAAGGCCGACGGTGGCGTGTTTTGCGGCAACGTAGGCCGAGACATACGCGTAGCCCTTCAGGCCCGCTGTCGAGGCAATGGTGATGATGCGGCCGGACTTGCGCGCGATCATGTCCGGCAGCACGGCTTGCGCAGCATGAACGACGCCGAGCGTGTTGACTTCGAACATGCGGCGGAACGTGTCGGGATCGGTCTTGGCGAAGGATGCACTTTGCGCACCGCCGGCATTGGCGACGAGAATGCTGATCGGGCCGTGGGCATCTGCGGCGTTTTTGAATGCAGCCTTCACGGCCATGGCGTCGGTCACGTCAGCGACCTGATAGCTGCGGGCGTGGCCCTTGCTGACGGCTTCCTTCAGGAGCGCCTCCGCGCGTCCGACGACGGTGACGCTTGCGCCGGCGGCCGTCAGCGCTGCTGCGATGGCGCGGCCGATGCCGCGTCCGCCGCCGGTAACAACAGCATGATGACCTGCAAGCGCCGTCATGTTCTATTGCGGTCCAAGATCACGCAAAATCGTGAACTCAAATACTTTAAGCTTGAAGTTTTTTACCGGCAAGCGGCCAGGAGCCGTTGCCCGGAAATTATTTTAAGCTTAAAATATATCGATTGCCGTGCATTTTGCGCGGGTGCGGAGGCGAGGATGAATATCCATGTCGTCGGCGGCGGGCCTGCGGGGCTCTATTTCGCAATTCTCATGAAGAATGTGTGGCCGAACACGCAGGTCACGGTATTCGAGCGCAACCGGGCCGACGATACGTTCGGCTTCGGCGTGGTATTTTCTGACCAGACGCTGGCGACGTTCGAGAAATATGACCGGGAAACCTATCGCGCGATCATCGATAACTTTTCCTACTGGGATGACGTCGAGATCAACTTCAAGGGCAAGACCCATCGCGTCGGCGGCAATGGTTTCTGTGGTTGTGCACGCACGACATTGCTGCGGTTGTTGCAGGAGCGCGCCAAAAAGCTCGGTGTCGAGATGAAGTTCCAGACCGAGGTCGATCCGACCCTCGCGGCGCACCGCGATGCGGACCTGATCGTCGCCGCCGACGGCATCGGCAGCGCCATTCGCACCGCGTACCAGGAAAAGTTCGGCACCCAGATCGACTATCGGCCTAACAAGTTCGCCTGGATGGGCTCGACCAAGCCGTTCGATGCTTTTACGTTCTTCTTCAAGGAAACCGAACACGGCATCTTCATTGCGCATTGCTACCAGTACGAGCCGAACCGCTCGACCTGGGTGATGGAAGTGCAGGCCGATACGTTTGAGCGCGCCGGCCTCGACAAGCTTACCGAACAGCAGTCGGCGGATTTTCTGGAAAAGGTCTTTGCAGAAGAGCTGCAAGGCCACCGGCTGATGATCAACCGTTCGCTGTGGCGCAACTTCCCGCGCATCTCGAACGATCATTGGGTAATGGACAACGTCGTGCTGATCGGCGACGCCAAGGCGACGGCGCATTTCTCTATCGGTTCGGGCACCAAGCTCGCGATGGAAGACGCCGGCGCGCTGTACGACGCTTTCCGTGCGGTTGGCGGCGCCGATGTGAAGAAAGCGCTCAGGCATTTCGAAGTGACGCGCCGCGAGGAAGTCGAGAAAACCCAGCATTCAGCGGACGTATCACTTGTGTGGTTTGAGCATATCGATCGTTTCCGGGACATGGACCCGACGCGGTTTGCATTCGGGCTGATGACGCGCTCCAAGGCGATTACCTATGACAACCTGCGCCTGCGTGCGCCGGGCATTGTTGATGAGATCGACCGCGTGACGGCGCGCGACGTTCGCAATCAGGGCTTCGATGTCAGTGTCGAAAAGCCTGCTGCGCCGATGTTCCAGCCATTCCGCCTGCGCGGCATGACGCTGGAGAACCGAGTCGTCGTCTCGCCGATGTGCCAGTATTCCGCGACTGACGGCACGCCGAACGACTGGCATCTGGTGCACTACGGTTCGCGCGCCATCGGTGGCGCTGGCCTGATGTTTACGGAAATGACCAACGTTTCTGCCGAGGCGCGTATCTCGCCGGGTTGCACGGGGATCTACTGCGATGAGCACGAGGCAGCGTGGAAGCGAATCGCCGATTTCGTCAACGCCAATTCCGCGACGAAGTTTTGCATTCAACTCGGTCACGCCGGGCGCAAGGGCTCGACGAAGCTTTCATGGGAAGGCAGCGATGAGCCGCTGGAAAGCGGCAACTGGGAGATCGTTGCGCCATCGCCGTTGCCATACTACCCGCAGAGTCAGATACCGCGTGCGCTCACGCGCGCCGACATGGACAAGATCGTTGCGGATTATGTGAACGCGACACACCGCGCCGACCGCGCCGGCTTCGACATGGTCGAGCTGCACGCCGCGCACGGCTATCTGCTGGCGACGTTCATCTCGCCGCTTACCAACAAACGTATAGATGAATACGGCGGCTCGCTCGAAAATCGCATGCGGTTTCCACTCGAAGTGTTCCGCGCCATCCGCAAAACTTGGCCCGACAACAAGCCGATGTCGGTGCGTATCTCCGCGACCGACTGGGTGGACGGCGGCGTCACCGGGGATGAGGCGGTGTTGATCTCGTGCATGTTCGCCGAAGCGGGCTGCGACCTCATCGACGTTTCCACGGGCCAGACGGTGCCGGAAGCCAAGCCGATCTACGGTCGCATGTATCAGACGCCGTTCTCCGACCAGATCCGCAACGAAGGCGGGATCGCGACCATGTGCGTCGGCGCGATCACCACAGCGGATCAGGTGAATACTATTGTGGCTGCCGGCCGCGCTGACCTCGTCGCGCTGGCGCGACCCCATCTGGTCGATCCCACGTTCACCATGAAGGCGGCCGCGTGGTATGGCGCGAAGAATATCGCCTGTCCGCCGCAATATCAGGCTGGCCTCGACGCCCTCTTCCGCAACAGCGACCGCGAGCGGCAGGATCTGATGGAGCTGCGGTTGAAGGCAAAGCCAAAGGGCCATGCCACGACGTGGAAGCAGGCCGCGGAGTAGACGCGGGCGTTACCAGGTTCGGTTAATGCCGGCAGCACAAATGATCTTCACCAGTCACCATATCGGGCTGGCGAGGTTGCAACAGCACTGCCCGAACCGGCATGATGAGGCTGGAAAGCCCAGGTTTTGTAAGTGTAGCGTCGGGGTGTCATGAAGGCGATTATTGTCGGCGGAGGCATTGGCGGGCTGACCACTGCGCTCATGCTGCATGCGCGCGGGCTCGACTGCGAAATCTACGAGCAGGCCGACGCAGTGCGTGAACTCGGCGTTGGCATCAACACGCTGCCTCACGCGATCAAGGAACTGGCCGGACTTGGATTGCTCGACCGGCTCGATCAGGTCGGCATCCGCACTTACGAACTTTTCTACACCAATCGTTTCGGTCAGGAGATCTGGCGCGAGCCGCGCGGTACTGATGCTGGATTCGACGTGCCGCAATTCTCGATTCATCGCGGTCATTTGCAGGCCGTGATCTATCAGGCCGTGCGTGCGCGCATTGGCGAGTCAAAGATTTTCATCGGCCATCGCCTCGGCTCGTTCACGCAGGACGAGGGCGGCGTCACGGCTTATTTCTTCGATCGCAACGGTTCGCATCGCAAAACCGCGCGTGGCGATATCCTGATCGGTGCTGACGGTATCCATTCCAAGGTGCGCGACACGCTGTATCCCAAGGAAGGACCCGCGCGCTGGAACGGTCTGATGCTGTGGCGCGGTGCTACCGAGTGGCCGAAGTTTCTCACCGGGCGCTCGATGATCATTGCCGGCGGCATGACCGCGAAGATCGTGGTCTATCCGATTGCGCAGGGTACGCGCGAAGACCGCATGCTGACCAACTGGGCGGTGCAGGTGAAGATTTCCGACGGCGGCAACGGCTTGCCGCCGAACAGGGAAGACTGGACACGGCCAGGCCGCTTCGAGGACCTGATGCCGCACGTCAAGCGCGTCACGGTTCCTCACATCGATGCCCATGCACTCATACAAGCGACGCCGGAGTTCTGGGAATATCCGATGTGCGACCGCGATCCGCTGCCGCACTGGTCGCATGGGCGGGTCACCTTGCTCGGCGATGCCGCGCATCCGATGTATCCCGTAGGCTCCAATGGTGCGTCGCAGGCAATCCTCGATGCGCGTGCGCTGGCGGACAGGCTGGTCAGTGCCGAGCATCCGCAGCAGGCCCTGTGGGCCTATGAAACCGAACGATTGCCGCCGACCGCGCAGATCGTGCGCATGAACCGTGTCGGCGGGCCGGAAGGAGTCATCGATGCCATCGATGAACGCGCGCCGGACGGTTTCACCAATATTGACGATGTGCTGGGCTACGAACAGCGCAAAGCCATTGTGCGTGGCTATGCGTCGTCGGCGGGTTTTGCCAAGGAACAGGTCAACAAGGCGAAGGCGGGTTGAAGCGTTTATCGATAATTCTGCTTTCGTCATGGCCGGGCATCGCCGTTCGAAGAACCGCGTCGCTTGACTCGCCTATGCCCGGCCATCTCGCTTAGGTGGGCACTATGCGTCCCTTGTCGAGATCGCCGGGACAAGCCCGGCGATGACGAGAAGAGGGGCGCGCTCCTCGCAATGACGGACCCAAAACAAAAATGCGCGAGAAGTTCCCGCGCATTTTCAATTCTTGAACCCGGAGCTGGTTGTTACGCGCCGGAAGGCGGCGGCAGGAACATGACTTCGTGATTGGCTGACAACGCGATGACTTCGTTCGGCTTCTGCTCCTTCATGCCGTGGATGGCCCAGAACAGGTCGTAGAGGCGGCGGGTTGGCGAGACCCAGAAAAGGCATTTCACCACCTGATCCGATTTATTGAAGATGCCATGCACAAGACCCATGGGGAGACGGATGACATCGCCGGCGGTCGCGACGAAGTCGCGGCCGTCAAGCATCAGGTCGATGCGGCCTTCGAACAGATAGATGAACTCGTCCTGGGTCGGGTGGATGTGCGGCGGCACGAAGGTGCCGGGCGGCAAGGTCGCGTGCCAGGAAAACTGGTTCTCGTTGAGGGTCTTCGGCACATAGGTCTGGCCGAGAATATTCCAGCTGATGCCATCGATGCCGGTGTTGGCCTTGGTGATACCGCCTGTCAGCGACTGCATGGAAATCCTGCTCCCGTTAGCGATAGTGGCGCATCACACCGTCGAAAAATGCTTCAGACCTTGGCCTCGGTCGTGTGTATTCAACCATGAATGCAGCGTTGCCGGAACAATCGCTTGCGGCAAAAAGCGCGTCGAATGTAACCAGAGTAAATGCGCGGCGGGTTTGAGAGGCGATAAAATATTTATCTTAAGGTATTAAATTATTGTGATTATTTTATTTTAAGCTCAAAATAAATCAGAAAAAGTCGCGCCAGCGCTGTCTGCAAGTATAGCGCTGGCGATTTTCCATGCGATTAGCGTTCCAGAATTTCAGCAATGGCCTTGATGCGGTTGCGCGCATAGTTCGGCAGGCCGGAGCTGATCGACGTGCCGGTGTTGAACGAGCTGTTGCCCATCAGCACCTGTGAAGGCACCAGATTGCGCAGCACGGGCACGCTCTCGTAGCCCTTCTTCATCTCCAGCGTCGATGAGCTGACCGCCAGCGCGACCGTCGCCGAGATGATGGTGCCGTTCGGGTTCACGGGATTCTGCTGAATGACGGTGATGAACTTGCCGAACCGCATGATCTGGTTGATGGCAAAGATATTCTGCTCAAGTACTGCCGTGACGGGAGCATCGACGCCCGTGAGCTTGCGCAAACTTAGCTCGTCGATTTCCGTGGGCCCCAGCAAGCGAAGCTCGCTTTCGAATTCAACGAAATTGGCAAGGTGCTTGTCGCCGTCGCGCAGCTTGTTGGCCAGCGCGATACCCATCGGGATCTTTCCTTCGAGCATATACTTCGAGCGTAGGCAAAGCGTGACGGCCTTGCCTTCGCACCATTCCCGGTCCGGGTTCTTGTTGTTGACGTTGCGCTCGTCCTTCGAGTACCGGAAGTCGCTGGCCTTGATGACCTCGTGCTTGATCTGCGGATCGAGCTTTTCCATGAAGCCGATCGTGGTGTATTTGCTCAGATCGATCGACGCGGCAGGCTTGTCGAGCGGGAAGCGCGCTTCGGCGATGTAAAGCTGCAACTTGTCCTTGTAGGTCTTCGAGACGCCATCGACGTTACGCGTGACGGTTGCTTCGTTGAAAGTGGGATAGATGCTGAGCAACTGCTTCTGCGTCGGCGCCGCGCGGCCCCAGTCCTCGAACTTGACGAAGCTGCCGGCGCTTTCATCGTCACGATGATCGTTGAAGATGATTGTCTTCGGCTTGAGGTCTTTTACAGGCGCCGCCGTAACGGAGGGCACCTTGACGATCTGAAATTCCTGCGCGGCTACGCCGGATGTCGCAGCAACAAGACCAAACAGTGCGATGGCCAGGGGGCGCTTGAACATGATTTTCACCGTCTCTCGGTTGGGTGATTATACAGGTTTCGTTGACTGGCGTGTGAACGTTGACCACATATCGTTCGACGCCCGTGGCCGATTATAACGGCGAAGAATAAGGCGGCGCCGTGGCCCTTCGCTCTCGGCCACGGCTCATCGAACCAGGGCATGATGGGTGTCCATTATGCGTCCCTTGGCATCGGTACGCAGAAACTCGACAAATTCGCCGCGCGAATTGCGTGCGCCGTTTTGCAGATTAATGCGGTCTGTCTTCATGCGCTTGAGCGCTTCGGCCGACGGCGGCGGCAACGGCACCTTGGGTGCCTGGAACTGCCAGCTGGCCTGAATGATCGGCTCGGAAAGCGGGGCGGCAAGGTGTCCGCCGGAGCCCGAGTGGCCCAGGGTGCGGCGGGCGGCGGCGTTGTCGTAACCGACCCAGACCGCAATCGTGACGTCGTTGGTGAAGGACACGAACCACGAGTCGTTTTCGCTGTCGGTCGTGCCGGTCTTGCCGCCGACATAGTCGGTCAGGTGCTTGAGTGCGGTCGCGGTGCCGCGTGCAACGACGCCTTCCAGAATGTTGCGAAGCTGGAAGAAGGCGACGCGGTCGCCACCCGCCAGCATCGTCGGCTTGTTCGGGAAGCGATAGATGGTCTTGCCCTTGAGCTCGATTGAATCGATGGCGTGGGGTTGGTTGTAGGCGCCTTCGCTGGCAATGGCGGCATAGAAACCGGCGAGGTCGATCATGCGCAAGGCCTGTGCGCCCAGCACGAACGGGTAGCGCCTCATGCACTCCTGATAGATGTTCGCCTGCAGTGCGAGGTCGCAGATCGCGTCGAGACTTGCCTTGGGGCTCTTGTCGATAGCGCCGTCGAGCAGACGTGCGGTCGCCATGTTACGCGAGCGTTCCAGCGCACGCCGAAGGGTGGTCGCGCCCGACGCGCCGCCGTCATAATTCTTTGGCGTCCAGTAATCGTAGGAGCGGGCATTCGCCGTGCCGGTGATCGGCGGCAGCGTGATCGGCAAGTCCATGATGAGTGTATTCGGCTGCATGCCTTTGTGCAGGGCCGCGAGATAGACGAGCGGCTTGATCGATGAGCCGGGCTGGCGCAATGTCTGCGAAGTGCGGTTGAGCTGGCTCAGCACATAAGAGAATCCGCCGGCCATCGCGAGAATACGGCCGGTCTTGTTTTCGATGACGAGCGCGGCGCCTTGCACTTGCGGACGAATGCGCAACTCGGCGCGAAGTTCTCCTGGGGTCTTGCTTTTTGCGACTTTGACGTAGACCACGTCGTGGAGCGCGAGCTTGTTGCGGTCCGCCTCGTTCTGCGTCGTCAGCGGCATGGTCTTGCCGTCCACCGTGCCGACGCGCACGGCAGTATTTCCATTACTGTCGGAGCGGCGCTTCTCGATCACCACGGCTGGCGTCCAGTGCACGTCATAGAGCGGCAGGCGTTGGCTTTCGAGTGCAAGCTGCCAGACGGTCTTTACGACCTTGTCGCGGCGTTGGGCGCGCGTGCGCTGTTCGTTGTCGATGCGCTGAATGAGATCGGCCAGATTGGCTTCCGGCTTGTCGAAACGCGCGCGCTGGGTCTCTTCCTCGTATTTGGCGAGGCCGTCCTGCAGGGCGGTTTCTGTTACGCGTTGGAGCTTCTGGTTGATCGTCGAGCGGACCGTATAGGAGTCGACGGTCAGGGATTGCATGCCGACGAGCGTGCGTGCCTCGCGAATGACGTGGTCGATGAAATAGAAGCCCGTCTCACGGCGCGGCCGCTCGTACATTGCGTAGCTCACCGGCGTTGCGACCGCCTGCTTCCACTGGTCTTGCGTGATGATCTTGTCCTCTTGCATGCGCTTGAGGACATAGGCGTGGCGGTCACGGACACGAACGGGGAAGCGATCAGGGTTGAAGAATGCGGGGCCTTTCGCCAGGCCGGCAAGCAAGGCGCCTTCCTGCACCGAGAGCGAGCCGATCGATTTCTTGAAGTATGCGTGCGCCGCCATGTCGATGCCCCAGGCGCCGCGCCCGAGGTAGATGGAGTTGAGGTAGACTTCGAGGATCTCATCCTTGGTGAGCGCACGGTCGAGCCGCACGGCGACAATCATTTCACGGATCTTGCGCTCATAACTCACGTCATCGCCGACGAGCAGGTTCTTCGCGACCTGCTGCGTGATGGTGGAGCCGCCTTGCGGACGTCCCGGCTCGGCAAGATTTGAAATAAATGCGCGGATGAGGCCACGCTCATCGACGCCCTTGTGCTGGTAGAAACGCTTGTCTTCCGCGGCGACAAAGGCCTTTTGTACGAATTCCGGCACTTCGCTGAGTTTTACCCAGACGCGGCGGTGATCCGATTCAAACAGCTCGGCGAATTTCTCGTTCTTGCCGTCCACGACGACAGTCGTGCCAGGAAGCTTCAGTCCCTTGAGTTTGGTGTGGTCCGGGAGGTTCGACGCCGCCTTGTTGTAGAAGGCAATCACTTCCGCCATGTCGAATAGCGAATTGTCGATCGGCTCGTACTTGCAGAACTGACGGTATGCCAGCAGTAGATCCTCGAAATTGATACCGCGGAAGGCCTTTACTTCGCCTGCAATAGCCTTGGGGTCTTCCATCGCGGTCGAAATCAGATCGTCGAGATTGAGATCCTCGACGTCGAATTCCTTGCGCATGTGCGAGCAACCGTTCTGCAGCAGTTCGACGACTTCAGCCTGATCGTTGACTGGGTCGAATTCCGTTTTTACAGCGTCAGGCTTCGTCGTGACCTGACTCAACGCCAATGCCGTCGCAAACATTTTTACGAGAATGACATTCATCTGCTGCGGCTGGCTTCTCTGGTTACGTTAGGCTACGCATCCGCTGTTAATGAAATGTTCTGCGGACGATCAGTTTTCCTTACGGAACTAGTAATTGAGTTTTTCCGCACACGCCAAGAAAATTGTGTGTCGCGCAGGATTGATCGTCTTAATCTTAATCGGATTGCTTAACGTGGGCTGCGTTGAGTCGTGAGTACGCAACAACAAGATATTTACGCAGTGCCTTACGCACAGTCGATAACCTTACCGGCGCCGGAGTTAATGTTACCGGGCAATAGCCCTAGGCGTGTTCCGCAACTCGGTTTAGAAATTAGAACTGATTTATCAAGGAAGTATTCGGGCGATGCGGTATTGCCCGAAGCGTCTGTGAGGCGGGCATGAATACGCGGCTGGCGTGGCTTTTCTTCAGGGCATTTCTTGCATGTGCTGCAGCGTTTGTTGCGGCGCCGGCAATGGCGCAAAATCCTTCAGCGGTGAATGCGTGTCTGGGCCGGGAGAATCTTGCGCCGGCCGCTCAGATCGAAAGTTGTAACGCCGTTATTCAGGCCGCGAGCGATCAGCCGCCGATCATGGCGATGGTCTATACCGCCCGCGGCAACCTGCTTCGCGACCGCAATGAGCTTGACCGCGCGATTGCCGACTACGATAAGGCGATACAGCTTGACGCAAAGATTATTTCGGCGCGGACCAACCGGGGTCTTTCGTATCAGAGCAAAGGTGAATTCGACGCAGCGCTCAAGGATTTTGATGTTGTTCTGAAGGCCGAACCCAGGAATCTGAACATCCTAGGCATTCGCAGTCAGCTTAACTTTGCCAAGGGCGAGTTCGATCTCGCCATTGCGGATCTTGGCACCATGATCAAGCTAAATCCGCAACATGCGCCGACGGTGTTTAACCGCGCGATGGCCTATCGCGGCAAGGGCGACCGGGATCGCGCGCTCGCCGACTTCGAGCTTGCCATCAAACTCAATCCGCGCGACCCGCTGGTCTTCTACACCCGCGCGATGCTCTACAAGGAAATGCGCAGCTACGATCGTGCTATCGCGGATTTCACGCAAGCGCTGAAGATCACCCCTGGATATGGCGCTGCGCTAAGCGAGCGTGGTGTGATGTACCTCGCCAAGGGCGACGCGGACCGCGCCATCGAGGACTACGGTCAGGCGATCCAGTTAAACCCCAAGGACGCCAACCTCTACAATAATCGCGCGCTGGCTTTCCGCAACAAGGGTGAGACCGAACGCGCGATTGCGGATTACGATCAGGCTATTGATCTCAATCCCGAAAACGCCATCGCGTTCTATAACCGTGGCAACGCTTACTACGACAGGCGCGATTACGACCGCGCGATCGCCGACTACGATCAGGCAATCAAGATCAACCCGAAGTATGCGCCAGCCTACTATGATCGCGGCGTCGTCTGGTACGACAAGCGGGACTATGAACGCGCCATCGCGGATATCAGTCAGGCCATCCAGCTCGATCCCAAGGACCCGCTCGGGTTCTTTAATCGTGGCATCACTTACCGTGCCAAGGGCGATATCGACCGCGCTATCGCCGACTTTGATCAAGCGATCAAGATCGATGCCAAGAACTCGCTGCCGTTCTACAACCGTGGCCTTGCGTTCATGGAAAAAGGCATCACGGACAAGGCGGTCTCCGATCTGAGCCAGTCGATACAGCTCGATCCGAAGAACGCGCTGGCGTTCTACAATCGTGGCGTCGTCTACAGCGAGCGCCGTGATTTCGACCGTGCGGCGTCAGACATTGATCAAGCCATCAAGCTCAATTCAAATCACGCGCCATCATACTATGAGCGCGGCAATATTATGCTTGAGAGGAAGCAGTACGATAGCGCTATCGCGGATCTCAATCAGGCGATCAATATTCGGCCGAATTATCCGCTGGCATTCAATATCCGTGGCCTGGCGTATGTCGGCAAGAACGACACAGAGCGCGCAATTCAAGATTACGACCAGGCGGTCCGGCTCGATTCACGTTTGTCGGCCGCCTATTTCAATCGTGGCGATGCCTACCAGAACATGCGTGACTACGACCGGGCGATCCTGGATTACGGCCAGGCGGTAAAGTTCAACGCGAACTACGAGGCCGCGTATTATAGTCGAGGTATCGCATACCGTGAGAAGGGTGATACCGAGCGTGCGCTTACTGACTTTGGGCAGGTCATCAAGCTAAACCCGAAAGCCACGTCGGTCTATTACAATCGCGGCATTGTCTATAAAGGCAAGAACGATCTGGACCGTGCCATCGCGGATTTCGATCAGGTCATCAAACTCGATCAGCGTTTCGTGCTGGCGTATTACAATCGTGGCGCCTCGCTTTATGAGAAGGGCGACTACGCAAAGGCCATCGCGGATTTTCAACAGACCATCAAGCTAAATCCCAAGGTTGCGCTGGCCTGGCACGGCCGCGGTCTGGCCTATCGCCAGCAGCGCGAAGATGATCGCGCCATTGCTGACTTCGATCAGGCGATCCTGCTCGATCCAAAATTCGTTGCGGCCTATGATAGCCGTGGCAATGCGTTCCAAAGCAAGCGGGACTACGACCGCGCATTCGCGGACTACGATCTGGCGCTCAAGCTCGATCCGAAGTTTGCCATGGCATACAATGACCGTGGCACCGCGCATGCGGCCAAGGGCCGCCCGGAAAAGGCGATTGCCGACTTCGATCAGGCCATTCGCCTGCGCGCCAACTTCGATGAAGCGTATAACAACCGTGGTCTTGCTTTCCGCGCCTGGGGTGAGACTGACCGCGCCATCGCCGATTTCGATCAGGCCGTTTCGATCAATCCGCAGTACGATGCGGCTTTCAACAATCGCGGCATTGCCTATCGGTCAAAAGGCGACGCGGACAGGGCGATCGCCGACTTTGACCAGGCCATCAATCTCAACCAGAATTACGATATCGCGTACAACAACCGCGGTCTTGCATATCACGGCAAGGGCGATGTGGACCGGGCCATCCGCGACTACGATCAGGCCATTCGCCTGAATCCGAAGTTTGACGCCAGCCTGTTAAATCGTGGCAATGCGTATCTGGAAAAGCGCGACTATGAGCGCGCGATTGCAGATTATAATCAAAGCATCAGCCTCAATCCAAGGGATGCAGTCGCCTTCAATAATCGCGGCAGCGCCTATTTCGAAAGGCGCGAGTTTGATCAGGCCATCGCCGATCTGACGCAAGCGATTACCCTAAACCCTAACTACGATACGGCGTTCTTTATGCGGGGCAATGCCTATCGCAACAAGGGCGATGCTGATCGCGCTATCGCTGACTACGATCAGGTCGTGAAGCTTAATCCAAAGCACGCGAAGGCGTTTGGCAGTCGTGGCGCAGCGCTTCTGGGTAAGCGCAACTATGAGCGCGCGATCCAGGATTTAACGTTGGCGCTAGAGCTGAGCCCGGAGGACGTGGTTGTACTGAACGATCGTGGCATCGCTTATGGCGCCATGGGTTCGCCTGAACTGGCAGTTGCGGATTTTGAGCAGGCCATCAAGCTCGACCCGAGGAATGCCGTGGCATTCAACAATCGCGGCTTCACATACCGTATCAAGCAGGACATCGAACACGCCATCGCTGATTTCGATCAAGCGATCAAACTCAATCAGGCTTACGAGCTGGCTTACTACAATCGCGGTAGCGCCCATTACGATGAGCGCGATTTTGATCGTGCCATCGAGAGCTTCACTCAGGCGATCAAGCTCGATCCGAAGGATGCTTTCGCGCTACACGACCGGGGCGTCGCCTACTATGAGAAGAGTGACTTCGACCGTTCGGCAGCGGATTTCGAACAACTCATCAAGATCGTGCCGAATGCCGCCACGGGTTCCAACCGCACGGCGTCGGGCGACAGCGCGCGCGGCTACGATCAGGCCATATTCAACCTCAACGGGACGGTCAAGATCAGCACGAATTTTGCGCGGGCCTTCAACGACCGCGGCATCTCGCTTGCAGCCAAGGGCGATTTCGATGCGGCGATTGCGGACTTCGATCAGTCGCTCAAGCTGGACCCGGGTTTTTCGGCCGCCTTCCACAATCGCGGCAACGTCTATTTTGAGAAGCGCGATTTCAACCGCGCGATTCAGAATTTCGATCAGGCGACCCGCTTTGACGCCAGGAATGTTGCCGCCGTGCGTGACCGCGGCATCGCCTACTACGAGAAGCAGGACTACGACCGCGCCATCCAGAATTTCGATCTGGCGATCAAGCTCGATTCCATGGACGCGTACACTTATTACAATCGAGCCATCGCCAGCTATGGCAAACGCAATTATGATCAGGCGATCGGCGACCTCGATACCGCCATTCGCATCAATCCGCAGATCGCGTTGGCGTTCAATATTCGTGGCAATGTCTATTCTGCCAAGCGTGACTACGATCGTGCACTGCAATATCTGAATCAGGCGATCACGCTCGAGGCGCGGAGCCCCAAGGCATACAACGACCGCGGCCTCATTTACAGTGCACGCGGCGACGTCGATAACGCCATTGCGGATTTCGATCAGGCGGTGGCGCTTGATCCGAAGAATGCCGCGGCTTTCAGCAACCGCGGATTTGCCTACAGCATCAAGGGGCAGATCGACCGCGCACTGAGGGATTTCGATCAAGCGACCAAGCTCAGCCCCAATCAGGCGTTGACGATCTACAATCGCGGCAACGCGTTCTACGACATGCGTGATTTCGAGCGCGCAATTCTGGATTACGATCAGGCGATCAAGCTCAACCCGGCCGACGCATTAGCGCTGCATAACCGCGCCAACGCTTATGAAATCAAGCAGGACTACGACCGCGCCATTGCCGATTACGACCAGGCGATCAAGATCAGTGCTGCTTCGGCCGGCTTACTTAACGACCGTGGCGTCGCTTTCATGTCGAAGGGCGAGCATGATCGCGCCATCGCGGACTTCGATCAGGCGATCCGGCTAGATCCGAAGGCGTCGCAGCCGTTCTTCAATCGCGCGATGACGTATCGGGCCAAGGGCGACCTTGACCGCGCCATCTCCGATTTCGATCAGGCCCTCGTCTCGAACCGCGATTATGCACTTGCCTATTACATGCGCGGCAATGCCTATCAGATGCGGCGCAACTTCGACCGCGCGATCCAGAATTTCGATCAGGCGATCAAGCTCAGCCCAGCCAATGCAAGAGCGTTCCACGACCGCGGCATTTCCTACAGCGCCAAGGGCGATAATGATCGTGCCGTCGCGGACTTCGATGCAGCGATCAAACTCGATCCCAAGAACGCCCAGGCGTTCAACAGCCGTGGTCTTGCCTACCGTAACAAGGGCGATACCGACCGCGCCATCGCCGACTATACCCAGGCAGTCAAGATGGACCCGCGTTATGCGATTGCCTTCTACAATCGCGGCAACGCCTCCTACGCCAAGCGCAACCACGATCAGGCCATTGCCGATTTTGATCAGGCGATCCGCATCGACGGCAACTATGCGCTGGCCTATTACCATCGCGGCCTCGTCAACCGGGGCAAGCGCGATTTCGACCGTGCGCAACAGGACTTTAGCGAGACGATCAAGCTTGATTCCAAGAACGTCTTTGCGTTGAACAATCGCGGCCTTGCCTACCGGACTGGCGGCGATCTGGAGCGCGCCATCGCGGACTTTGACCAGGCCATCAAGGTCGATCCGAAATCCTCCAACGCGTTCCATAATCGCGGCGTCACGTTCGGCCTCAAGGGCGAAGTCGAAAAGGCCATCGCTGACTTCGACCAGGCGATCAAGTTGAGCGCGGATAACGCGGTATACTTCAACAATCGTGGTTTTGCGCATCGTATCAAAGGCGACCCCATGCGGGCCATCGCCGACTTCGATCAGGCTATCAAGCTCGACCCGGTCTACGGCGCTGCGTTCTTCAATCGTGGCAACGCCTATTACGACCAGCGTGATTTCGAGCGCGCCATCGCCAACTATGACAAGTCGATCGCCATCAATCCGAACGATGCGCGCGGCTTTAACAATCGTGGACTGTCGTATCATGAACGCCAGGATGCGGAACGGGCCATCGCGGACTTCAATCAGGTGATTCGTATCAATCCGGGTGATGCGGCGGCGTTGAACAATCGCGGTTTTGCATGGCTGCACAAGGGTGACACCGGCCGTGCCATCGCGGACTACGATCAGGCGATCAAGCTCAACGCCAACTATGCGCTGGCCTATTACAACCGTGGCTTCGTCTACTATCAGAAGCGCGACTACGTGCGCGCCAAGCAGGACATCAGCCAGGCGATCAAACTCAATCCGAATTATGCCGTTGCATTCGATGAACGCAGCATCGCTGCGGACGACAAGCGCGAGTACGATGTCTCCATCTCTGACGACGATCAGGCGATCAAGGTTGGCCCGAGCTACGTGATCGCCTTGGCCGATATGGGTGGCGCGTTTGAAAACAAGCGCGAAGGCGACCGTGTGACGCAGGAAGTCATCCAGGCGCTCAAGGTCAACACGACACAGGCCATCGCGCTCTATAATCGCGGCAATCTTGCGTATGGCGTTCGCGACTACGATACCGCGATCCGCTCCTACGACGAGGCGCTTGCACTCGCACATTCCAACGCGGACGCCCTGAGCAGCCGCTGTGGCGCGAAGGTGCTGACGGGGCAGATTCAGGAGGCGCTTGCGGACTGCAACAAGGCGCTTGCCTTTAATCCGGGTGACGCCAAGACGCTCAACAATCGCGGTCTCATTTATCTCAAGCAGGGCCAGCTTGCCGAAGCCATTGCGGATTATGACGCCGCGCTGCGGATCAATCCGAAGCTGCCGCTTGCACTGTTTGGCCGGGGCATGGCCAATCTGATGAATGGCAACGAGACGGCGAGCGCTGCCAGCATCGAGGCGGCCAAGCTTCTCAAGCCCGGTATTGCCGAGGAATTTGCCCTTTATGGCGTGAAAATGCCTGAGCGATGAACCCGGCAATGCGGTCTTTCAAGGAGATCGCCGGCAAGCTGGGCGCGGGAATCAAGTCGGTTGAAACCTACAAGGCGAGGGGCTCCGACAAGGTGGGCTTAAGGCCCGCGCGGACATTGTTCGCTTTGCATCGGCGCAGGGCTGGCTTGAAGGACTTTGATCGTTTGCATAAGCCGCATTGTGTCTGTTGAATATTTCCGGCTCCGCCGCCTTATTCCTTAACAAGTAGTTAAAAATTTATACGCAATCAGGTTCCGTAATTTCGAGACGGTTAACCTAATTTTTTAACATTCCTGTCAGCTTGGAGCGGTGGTCATCCGTCATCTCGATGGGTGACTGGACCGTACTCGTGACTGAGTGCGGCCCGGTCGCGATCACGGAGTGTCTTTGTTCAAGCAGGGCCTTGTCGGGCCAAGCCAGCCCTTTTCATGGTGCACATGAGTCAAGAATCTGTCTCACAAGCTGCAACTTCGAACCAGTTGGCGCCGATTGATTGGCAGCCTGCTGGAGCGGATCGCGGCGCCGGTTCGCCGGCCCAGTTCATCAGCTTTGCTATTGGTGATGACCAGTATGGCGTCGATATCATGGCGGTGCGTGAGATCAAGGGCTGGTCAGACATCACGCATCTGCCAAATCAGCCGTAGTATGTGCGCGGCGTTCTCAATCTGCGTGGCGTCATCGTACCGATCGTCGATCTGCGTTGCCGCTTCGGTCAGGGCATTACCGAAGCCAAGCCGACGCATATTGTCATTATCGTCCAGATCTCTGGGCGTCCTGTCGGGTTGCTCGCAGATCGGGTACTCGACATCGTTTCGTTTGACACTTCGAAGATTCAGCCTGTGCCGCGCATCGCAGCTACGTCGCGCGTCAACTTCCTAGCCGGCCTTGTGACAGTCGAAGACACGATGATTGCACTGATAGACCTGCGCTTCCTGTTATCGTTCACCAACGAGGGTGAAGCTGACAAGTTATCCGCTGCCGCGTAGCGCCTGTAACCCAAGAAACTTCGGATCGGAAGAAATCTGATGCCCCCAGTTACCCGCGCAACAGCCGATGCAACCGCTGACAACCTGCCGTCAGTCAGCGACGCGCGCCGTGAATTCGTGTTCTCCGATGTCGACTTTCAGGATCTTTCCCGGCTTGCGTATCAGCAGGCGGGCATTGTGCTCGGCGAAAGCAAGCGTAACCTGGTCTATAAGCCGCCTGTCACGGCGTTTACGGGCGCTCAATCTTTCGACGTTCAAGGCCTACCGCGATCATATCGCGGGAAATGAACGTGAGGTAGAAAACTACATCAACTCGATCTCGACGAACCACACCAAGTTTTTCCGCGAGTCGCATCATTTCGATCACTTCGGCCCGACGGTTGCGCGCGCCTTCGCGCGTTCAGCTCGTGGCGGCACGGGCCGCATGCGGCTGTGGTCTGCCGGCTGTTCGTCGGGCGAGGAGCCTTATACGATCGCAGCCGTACTGAAGAAGGAAATTCCCGATATCGGGCAGCATGACATACGCATGCTGGCAACCGACATCGACACCGACATTATTGCCAAGGCTGCGCGTGCCGAATATCCCGCGACGGCGCTGGAGGAGATCCCGTCGGAATATCACGAGTATTGCGAGCCAGGGGCTTCGAAATCCAACGTGGTGGTGTCGGAATCTCTCCGTAATCTGATCGCTTACCGCCAACTCAACCTGCTTGGGCCGTGGCCGATCAAGGGCCAGTTCGACGCCATCTTCTGCCGCAACGTGATGATCTATTTCGACGGTCCTACTAAATCGAAACTGGTCGAACGATTCACGCAACAGCTTCGTCCGGGCGGCTGGCTCTACATCGGCCATTCCGAATCGCTCATCGGATCGCACCCTGGTCTGACGCTGATGGGTCGCACGATCTACCGGAGGGAAGCGTGAGCGTAGCTGCTGCTGTACGCACGCTTTCCAGCACGACCTCCGATGACGCCCAACCGGCCATCGCCGGGCGGCGATTTTTCGACGCTGCCAACAGCGCGTGGATGGTGAAGGTGTTTCCGGGCGAGTTCTGCACGATCAACAAGTCGGACGAAGTGCTCGTCACGATTCTGGGTTCATGTGTGTCCGCCTGCATTCGCGATCCGCGGCTCGGCATCGGCGGCATGAATCATTTCATGCTGGCGGAAGGTGAAGCGCAAAGCTGGGGCGGTGACGCGAAATCCACGCGCTATGGCAACTTCGCGATGGAAAAGCTTGTCAACGAACTCATCAAGGCCGGCGCTTCGCGCAACTCGCTCGAAATCAAGGTGTTCGGCGGCGGCAACGTTACCGACACGCGTAAGGCCATCGGTACGCAGAACTCTGAATTCGTTTTGAAGTATCTCAATAGCGAAGGCTTGAGCTGCGCTGCACAGGATCTGGGCGGCGTGTACCCGCGTCGCATTCACTATTACCCGGCAACGGGCCGCGTCGTGCGGCGAATCCTGGCAGGCAACGAGAATTCCACGGTTGCCCGGCAGGAGAACGAGTATGCCGGCCGACTGTCGTCGCGCAAGGTCGCGGGCGACATTGAACTCTTCGAATAGATGGGGAAGAGATTATGACTACGCCGGTTCGAGTTTTGGTCGTAGACGATTCCGCCGTGATGCGGCAGTTATTGTCCACGCTGCTTGCGCAGGACCCTGAGATCGAAGTGGTCGGCACCGCGCCGGATCCGCTGGTTGCGCGCGACCGCATCAAGATGCTCAATCCCGATGTCCTGACCCTTGATGTCGAGATGCCGCACATGGACGGCGTATCGTTCCTGCGCAAGATCATGACGCTGCGGCCGATGCCGGTGGTGATGATCTCGACGCTCACCAAGGCTGGTGCGGAAGTTACGCTTGAGGCGCTGGAAATCGGCGCGGTCGATTTTATCGCCAAGCCGGTCAGCAACCAGGCGCAGGAACTTGCGGCGCTGGCGATCGAGCTTCAGACCAAGGTGAAGAACGCCGCGCGTACCAAGGTTGGCGCACGCCGGACAGCGGCGCATGCTGCTCCGGCCAAGCCCAAGCGTGAGTTTGTTTCTTCGGGCGAGAAAGTCGTACTGATCGGAGCATCGACCGGCGGCGTCGAAGCCCTCAAGATTGTGCTGATGGGCTTGCCGGCTTCGTGCCCACCCATCCTGATCACGCAGCACATGCCGCCCCGCTTCACGGCAGCTTTCGCCGAGCGCCTCAATCGGGAATGCCCGATGAACGTGTCCGAGGCCAGGCAGGACGATATTGTCGAGCATGGCCACGTCTATATCGCGCCCGGATCACATCACCTTGAGCTGGTGCGCAAGGGCACCGGGTTCATTTGTTCGCTTAACGAAGGTCCGTTGATGTCCGGCCACCGCCCGTCGGTCGATGTGCTGTTTCGCTCGGCGCTCAGGCTGTCGCCACCCAAGATCGTCAGCGTCATCCTGACGGGCATGGGTAAGGACGGCGCGGAAGGTATGCTCGAGTTGCACAAGGCCGGCGCGACCACCATTGGCCAGGACGAACACTCCTCGCTGATCTACGGCATGCCGCGCGCCGCTTTCGAGCGTGGTGCCGTGCAGACTCAGGTTGCGCTTGACCACGTCGCCGACGCCATCCTCGACGCTTGCGAAGCCAAACCCGGTAGCAAGCATCATCATCCCGCTTCGAGGGCAAGTTGACCATGAATAGCGTTTCTACCGACGTCATGAAGCTTGGCCCGGTCCTCGATCTTGCGGCGGCCGAAAACCTCCTGCTTGAGTTGCGCGAGCGGCTGCACAGCGCCGCACCGCTTTATCTCGATGCTTCAAGTGTTGAGACACTGACGCTGCCTTGCGTCCAGCTCATTCTTTCTGCTGCAAAGGGCACTGGCACTTTTGGCGTGGCTAACCCGTCGGCGGCGTTTGAAGGCGCCTTCGCCGACTTCGGTCTCGATTTTCCGCGTGCGCCGGATCTTGTTCCGGCGCAGGAACCGGACCTTGAATCCCAGGATGGCAATGATGGAACAATCGCGGCTGACGATCAGAACGTACTCGACAACACAATCGAAGAGCCTGTCATGAGCAAACGCATTTTGACGATCGACGATTCCAAGACGATACGCGACATGCTCGGCATGACGCTGGTTGATGCCGGGTTTGAAGTGATTCAGGCCGTCGATGGCCGCGAAGGCGTCGAAGTGATGGATCGCGAGACGGTCGATCTCGTCATTACCGACATCAACATGCCGCGCATGAACGGCTACGAGGTCGTCCGCGATCTGCGCAGCAGGCCCGAACTCAAGGGTCTGCCGATCCTCGTGCTGACCACTGAAAGCGATACCGACAAGAAGAACCTTGCCCGCGAAGCCGGCGCGACCGGCTGGATGGTCAAGCCGTTCGATCCGGACCGTCTGGTTGCTACCGTGCGTAAAGTCATTCCTTAAAATTTAAAAATACCACCGACGAAGGCCGCGGATTCATGTCGAGCTTTGAACAACTCAAGCACAGGTTCTTTGACGAGTGCAGCGACCTCCTGCAGCAGCTCGAGAATGGGCTCACGGATATCCGTGAATCCGGTGCTTCGGACGACGCAGTCAATGCGGTGTTCCGCGCGGTTCATTCGATCAAGGGTGGCGCTGGCATCTTCGGGTTCGATGCGCTGGTCCGTTTCGCGCACGTCTTCGAGACGGTGCTAGACGAAATCCGCAGCCACCGGATGGACATTACACCGGACAATATCGACACGTTGCTGACCGCCGGCGATGTCTTGTCCGATCTCGTGGCGATGTCGCGCGCGGGTGAAACCCCGACTTCCGAGTACGGTCACGAATGCCGCACGGCGCTCGAGGCGCTGATGGGTGACGGCGAAGGTGAGGGCGGCGGCGCTGCCGGCGAAGACTTCGCCGACATCGAATTTACGCCGGTGAAGTTCGGCGATGACGAGGAGGCCGACGGATCGCAGACGTATGAAATTTCATTCCGGCCCCGGCCCGAACTGCTGAAGAAAGCCAACGAGCCGCTGTTCATCCTGCGTGAACTGCGGGCGTTGGGCGAGTTGGAGCTGACCGCCGACGTTTCGCGCTTGCCGGCGCTGGCGGAAATCGAGTTCGACCATCCTTATCTTGCCTGGTCCGGCAAGCTGAAGACACAAGCCACGCAGGAAAAGGTAGCGGGCGTGTTCGATTTCGTCGTCGACGATTGTGAACTGAGCATCGTGAACGTCACGCCGGCAGGCGACACGTTGCCGTCCGACAATTTCACGCCGTTGCCAGACAATGAGCTGCCGATGGTGGCCGCGCCGGAAGCGACGATTGCCGCGGCACCAATGCCCGCCGCCGAAACCGTGATGGCGAGCAAGCCTGTCCCTGCCGCCGAGGCCAAAGCGCCGCCGCAGAAGGTCGCCGCTACCACCACGCGCGTCGTACTCGAGAAAATCGACCGCGTCGTCAACATGGTCGGCGAACTTGTCATCGCGCAGGCGATGCTCGGGCAGATCGTGCAGGACCTCCCGGAAACTGTTTCCGGTCGCCTGCTGCAAACGCTTGAGGAAGTTGTCCACCACACCCGCGAACTCAAGGACAGCGTGATGTCCATGCGCGCCCAGCCGGTCGGCGCGGTGTTCCAGCGTATGCCGCGTCTGGTGGGCGAACTCGCGACCAAGACCTCCAAGAAGGTCCGTCTGGAAATGGCGGGAGAAAACACTGAGGTCGACCGTTCAATCGTCGAGCAGCTTGCCGATCCGCTGACCCACATCATCCGGAACTCGGTCGATCACGGCATTGAAACGCCGGACGTCCGCGCAGCCGCCGGCAAGCACGAGGAAGGCACAGTTCGTCTAGCCGCCGAGCATCGCGGCGGGCGCATCGTCATTCAAATCAAGGATGACGGCGCCGGCATCAATCCCGATCGCGTACTGAAGAAGGCGCGCGAGCGCGGCCTCGTTGGCCCGGACGCGACGCTGACCGACGACGAGATCACCAATCTCGTTTTCATGCCAGGCTTCTCGACGGCCGAAGCTGTCTCCGACATTTCAGGCCGCGGCGTCGGCATGGATGTCGTGAAACGGAACATTCAGGACATTGGCGGTCGCATCTCGCTCAAGTCCGAGCGTGGCAAGGGTATGACGATCCAGCTTGCCCTGCCGCTGACGCTAGCGGTCATGGACGGCATGGTGATCCGGGTCGGCAAGGAAACCTATGTGGTTCCGATGTCCGCCATGGTCGAGTGCCTGCGGCCGGCGCGGTCCGATATTCACGATTTGGTAGGTACTCAGGGAATGCTTCGCCTGCGCGGGGAACTTCTCCCTATCGTCAATCTTGGCAATTTGCTGGAAGTAAGTTCTACCGAAGGCGATAACGGCGGCGTTGTTATCATTACGGAAGCGGGCGATGACATCCGGTTTGGCCTTCGCGTGGACGAGTTGTGCGGACACCAGCAGGTTGTTATCAAGAGCATTGAAGAGAGCTACGGCTCGATTCCGGGTATCTCCGCTGCGACGATCCTCGGAAACGGCCGCGTCGCCTTCATTCTCGACACTGAAAAGCTGTACGAGCTGGCAGCGGTTCAGGCCCCGGCTGCAATGAACAACGCAAGGCTTGAAAATACGGCTGCTGCCGCCAAGAGTTGACGGCAGCGACCGAAATTCGAATGAATTTTCCGAGTTAGAGACGAAGAAGAGTAAGCACCATGCCTATCGCATCGACCCTGAAAGTTCTGATCGTTGACGATCAAAATAGTGTGCGGCAGATGACCCGCATCACGTTGGAAGAGCTTGGGATCAAGCAAATTCATGAGGCGGAGGACGGTAAGGTTGCATTTGCGACCGCGACTGTGCAGCCGATCGATCTGATCATTTCGGACTTCAACATGCCGGAAATGGATGGTCTGATGCTGTTGCGCGCCGTGCGCGGCCACGCGGCCTTGCGCAAGCTGCCATTCATCCTGCTGACCGGGCGCGGTGACCGCGAACTGTTGGTCAAGGCGGCACAGGCTGGCGTCAATAACTACCTCGTCAAACCTTTCACCACACCGATCCTGCGTGAAAAAATCGAACAGGTCCTAGGAAAGCTGACGTGACGGCACCCGACCTGATCCAATCAAACTCCGATCAGGAAAACGAACAACCTATGTCCGGCCCGTCTGCTCAGGTGGGCGAGGACCTCGGATCTTTTCTTGGCACCATTGCCAAGTTGCTTCACGAAACCGTCGCGAAGTTTGAACACACCTCGTCCAGGATTACCGAGATCATCGTCTCCCAGCCGGGTAAGACGGATCGCGACTTGATCTTGGCGCTGCAGGATTTTGACCGTCTGCAGCAGGAGTTCTCCGCGCTCGGTGAGGCGTTGGCGCGTACCGGCGAATCCGCCGCGACCGGACGCTGGGCCGAAGGCTCCGGCGAGGACCACGCCAAGCACGAAGTGATCGGCGCCATCTCGATTGCCGACCTGAAGGACCGCATCCTGACCCACCTCAACGGGCCTGCGCTGGTTCCGGATGTGGAAGATATGCGTGAAGATGTTGCAGATCCCGAGGCGCTGTACGAGCAGAACGACACGCCCGACGGCTCGACGACGGACGAGTTCTGATTGCGCCATGCTGCGCGCCGCCCTTGAAGGGCGAACAAGGTAAAAAAATCCTGAATTTTTGAAGGGCGTACAGCGCTGCGCACCTGAATTGCGCCTCGTGACCTGCATAATCGTACCCGATTCAATTTATGTTAAAGGCATTGATGCACAACAATTATTCCGATTGGCTTTGTGCGGCTCCGGCAAGCGATTGCTTTGCGGGGTGTCCGGGAGCGGTGTGTGTCGAAGGCCCAGAACAATCTGCGCGGCATTTCGTTTCTGATTGCAGATTCGAATTTGTATTTCGCGTCGCTGCTGTTCTCGATGCTGAAGGGCTTCGGCGCTGACAAGATCATTCAGACCCGCGACTGGAGCAGTTCGATCGAGGCGCTCGGCACTAACAAGATCGACGTGCTGCTGTGTGACTACGCGTTGCCGCCCGATGGCGGTATAAAGTTCGTGCGTGGTCTGCGCACTGACGCGACAGCGCCGTACCGGAAAATCCCGATCCTGTTCATGACTACAGATGCGCGGGTTTCGACAATCAAGAATGCGCGCGACGCCGGCGCCAACATGGTCATCACCAAGCCGCTGTCGCCCAAGAGTCTCTGTAGCCGCCTCGTGTGGGTGACATTCGATCAGCGCGGCTTCGTCGAGACGCCGACGTATTATGGTCCCGACCGTCGCTTCAAGATCGAGGGCTTCCCGGATGGCCAGGGTCGCCGCAGGGGCGACTTGCCGGTGGAAGTCGCCGAGAGCGACGGCTCCGATCTTTCGCAGAACGAAATCGACTCGTTGTTCGCGGGCGCCCGCAACGCCTGATGTAGCATCACCCGGTGCTGCATGCCGTGGTGCACATTCCTGCTTCATTTGCCCACGTAGCGTTCTGTTGCAATAAAGCAACCGTGCCCACTGCGCTGTGCAAGCATCCCAACATTTACATCCCGATTTCAGTGTGTTGTGGTGTCGCCAAGCACAAGTGCAGGCGTTGGTGGAGGCGTGACTTCCGCCACCCGCGCATCAAAACAAATAAGACAAATACGTTGGGAGCTGGCGTTGGGAGTGGTCCTGGATCGTGCGGAAGTAAGCGGAGCGGGCGCGGCAGCCACATCCTCCGCTGCGCCACTGCTTTCGGTGCGCGATCTGTCGGTGTCCTTCAATGACGGTGACCGCTGGATACAGCCGCTCCAGAACGTATCGTTCGACATCAACCCGGGCGAAGTCGTCGGCATTGTTGGTGAAAGCGGATGCGGAAAGTCGCTGACCGCGTTGTCGATCCTCGGCCTGTTGCCGCTGCGTGGCTGCAAGCGCACCGGCCAAATGATGTTCGAGGGGCAGGACCTCGCTGCGCTCGACGAGTCCGGCATGCGCAAGGTGCGCGGCCGGCGCATCGGCATGATCTTTCAGGAACCGATGAGTGCGCTCGATCCGGTATTTACGGTCGGTGACCAGATTACCGAAACCGTGCGCGCGCACTTTCCGGTGTCGCGGCAGGAAGCACGCGAACGTGCAGTCGAGGCTTTGGCTGCGGTCGGCATTCCGTCGCCGCGCAACTGCGTATCCATGTATCCCATGAGCCTGTCGGGCGGCATGCGCCAGCGCGTGATGATCGCGATGGCACTGGTGTGCGAGCCGCGTCTTTTGATTGCAGATGAGCCGACCACCGCACTCGATGTGACCATTCAGGCGCAGATCATGGATCTGCTGATTGAGCTTGGCACCCGCACCGGCACGGCCATCCTGTTCATCACGCATAATCTCGGCCTGGTCGCGGAAAGCTGCGCGCGCATGCTGACGATGTATGCGGGGCAGGTGGTTGAGGACGGTCCAGTGGCCGATATCCTGTTGCAGCCGGGGCACCCCTATACGGCCGGATTGCTTGGTTCGTTGCCACAGGTACGGCATCGCAAGTCCAAGCTGCCGTCGATTGCCGGGCGCGTACCGTCTGCCTACGAGATGCCGCCGGGCTGTCGCTTTGCGCCGCGCTGCTCCTATGTGCAGCCGCCGTGCGAAACGCTGCAAGCGTTGCTCGCGCGCGGTGCGCGGCATGTGCGCTGCTGCCGTCAGGACGAACTGACGCTGCCGGGAGCGGAAGCGTGACCGAGATTCTTTCCGTCGATGATCTTGAGATTGCTTTTGCCGGCCGCAGCCGCGGTCAGGTCGTCAAGGCGGTCGATCATATAGGCTTCAAGGTCCACAAGGGTGAAACCTTCGGTGTTATCGGCGAATCCGGTTCGGGAAAGTCGACGCTCGGCCGCTGCATCGTCTGTCTGCTGGCGCCGACCGGCGGGCGCATCACGCATTTCGGCAAGGACCCGTTCGCGCTGTCCAAGGCCGAACTGCGCGAACATCGGCGTTCGTTCCAGATTATCTTTCAGGACCCGAATTCCGCGCTCGATCCGCGCATGACCATTCTGGAAAGCGTCCGCGAGCCGCTCGATGTTGCGGGCATCGGCACGCGCGACGAGCGCACGCTCAAAGCGCTGACGATGATCGACCGTGTCGCCCTCGCGCCGGAACTCGCCCATCGTTATCCGCATGAAATTTCCGGCGGACAGAAGCAGCGCGCCAACATCGCCCGCGCGTTGGTGCTGGAACCCACACTGATCGTGTGCGACGAAGTCGTCGCCGCGCTCGATGTGTCGATCCAGGCCGACATGCTCAACCTGTTCGCCGACCTTCAGCGCGATTTCAATCTGACCTACGTTTTCATCAGCCACGACCTGCGTGTTGTTGCCCATGTCAGTGATCGCGTTGCCGTGATGTATTTCGGCAAGATCGTCGAACTTGGGCCAGCCGGTGCGTTGATGGAAAAGCCGCTGCACCCCTATACCCAGGCACTGATGTCGGCCGAGCCGGAGCCCGTGCCGGTTCACATGCGCAACAAGCAGCGCGTTATTCTCAAGGGCGAAATTCCGAGCGCGCTGGCGCCGCCCTCGGGTTGCCGGTTCCACACACGCTGCCCACTGGCCGTCGCCGAGTGTGTCGCGCGCGAGCCGGAGTGGCGGGAAATCGAGCCGGGCCGGTTTGTTGCTTGTCATTTCGCTGGCCAGCCGGTGCCAGCGACGTAAATCCGCGAGGTGGGCAGGCGGTGGTGGGATGGCTTCCTATTTGCCGCGAGCCTGTTCCGAGTGCCTATTCTACGTGTCACCAAAGCCAGCTAGGATCGCTGCAATAACAAAGCAACATCGCTAACGGGAGGACGCAATGACCAAGAAGGATATGAATATGATCGACCGCCGCGACGTCATGAAGGGGACCGCCGCCGTTGCCGGCGCGCTGCTGATGCCCGCGACCGGATGGGCGCAGGCAGCCAAGCGGGGCGGCACCTTGCGTGTTGCCATCCCTTATAATCCCGGCGCCATCGACCCGATGACGGGCCGCAACCTCACCGACTTCGACACGCTGTATGCGATCTTCGACGGCCTGATTGACTTCGATCCCAAGACGCTCGATCTCAAGCCGTGCCTCGCCAAGTCCTGGAAATTCTCGGACCCCAAGACGCTGGTACTCGAACTTGTCGATGGCGTGAAATTCCACGACGGCACAGCGTTCGATAGCGAGGTCGTGAAATTCAATCTCGATCGCTACAAGAGCGACCCGCGTTCAAACGTGAAGGCCGACCTCTCGACGCTTGATTCGGTTGAGGTCAACAGCCCAACGCAGGTGACGCTCAAGTTGAACCGTCCGAATGCCGGCATGCCGAACATCCTGACCAACCGCGTCGGCCTGATGGTGTCGCCGAAGTCCATCAAGGATGCGCCGGGCGGCAATATTGACCGTACAGCCATCGGCACCGGCCCGTTCAAGTTCGTGAGCTGGCAGGACAACGACGCACTTTCCGTCGTGCGCAACCAGGATTACTGGCGCAAGGGCCTGCCGTACCTCGACGGCATCAATTTCAAGATTATCAACGAACTCAACACAGCGGTGCGCGCCGTGGTCGCCGGTGAAGCCGATCTCGCGATCAATCTGCAGCCAGCCCAGAAGGCGGTGGCGGATCGTTCGCCAAGTGTCATTGCGACGGCAAGCCCGTCGCTCGTGCTGTTTGGCGCATTCCTCAACTACGGCAAGCCACCGCTTGACAATCTCAAGGTGCGTCAGGCGCTCAACCATGCCATCAACCGCGACGAGATCAACAAGATTTCGGCCGTCGGTCTCGGCCAGCCGTCGAGCGCGATCCTGCCCAAGGAACACTGGGCTTGCGACGCCGCGAACCAGAATTTCTACAAATACGATCCCGAGAAGGCGAAGCGGCTGCTGGCGGAAGCCGGCCATCCGAACGGGCTGGAAATCGAAACCTACGGCTGGGCGGATCAGCTTGCCATGCAGCGGCAGGAAGTCATCATTTCCCAACTCGCCAAGGTCGGCGTGAAGATCAAGCTGACGCCGCTCGCGCCACAGCAGGCGGTGCAGGCCTACATGGTTGAAAAGAAGGGCTCGATGTTCATCAGCCCATCGTCGGCCTACCCGGACCCGAGCCAGCTCTACGAAGCCTTGTTTGGCAAGACTGCGCTGCGTAATCCGAGTGGCATCGAACTGCCGGGCTTTCGCGAATTGCTCGACGCCACCATGGAGGCGCAGGAGCAGGACAAGCGCAAGGCCGCGTTTGTGAAGCTCCAGCAATTCGTGACCGAACAGGCGCTGCAACTGGTGCAATACATTTCACCGGCGGTCAGCGTTCATTCGCCGAAGGTGAAAAACCACGTCGATAGCCTGCTGTCGGTGCCTAAGTTCACCGAGACGTGGATCGACGCGTAACGCGAAAGCTCGTTTGACGGCCGGCTCCAAGGGGTCGGCCGTCTAGAATGGTGAATGGATGAGTAGGCTTCCCGCCCTGATCGGCCGCCGCCTGTGGCAATTGCTGCCGATTATTATTTTCGCGACCTTCGTGGTGTTCTCGCTGCTGCAGCTCGTCCCCGGCGATCCGGCGGTGACGCTGGCGGGTGACTACGCCTCGAAGGAACGCATCGAGGAAATCCGCAAGCTCTATGGTCTCGATCAGCCGCTGATTGTGCAATATGGCGTCTGGCTATTGCATGCCGTGAAGGGTGATCTCGGCAAGTCGCTGCTGTCCAGCGCGCCGGTGATCGAGCTGATTGCGCAGCGCCTCCCTAACACGATCCTGATCGCAACCTATTCCCTGATCATCGCGACGCTCATCGGCGTGCCGCTTGGCGTGCTGGCGGCAACGCGTGTCGGCTCGCGCATCGATACGCTCGTCACCAGCGTTGCGTCGCTGGGTGTCGCGCTGCCGAGCTTCTGGCTGGCGATCATTCTGGTGGCGAATCTTTCGCTGGGGCTCCATCTCTTTCCTGCGACCGGCGCGAAGCCGCTGCTGGTTGATCCAAAAGGCGCGCTGCTGAGCGCGACCTTGCCGGCCGTGGCACTGGCGGTTGGCGTGATCGCGGAACTGGCGCGCCAGGTTCGCAGCGCGCTGATCGAAGTGCTGAGTTCGCAGCATTACCGCACGCTGCGTGCCAAGGGCCTTAGCCCAATGTCGATGTTGTGGAAGCATGGCCTGCGCAATGTCAGCGTGACGTTACTTACGCTGCTCGGTCTTCAGGTGAACCGCTTGTTCTCTGGCGCGGTGGTGATCGAGGCGGTGTTTGCCATTCCCGGCGCCGGTAGCCTTGTCGCCTATTCGGCGATCAACAAGGATTTTCCCGTCGTGCAGGGGGTGGTGCTGGTGCTGGTCGTGATCGTCATTGCCGTCAATCTGGCAGTCGATATTTTCAACGCGCTGCTCGATCCGCGGGCTGCCTCGTCATGAACGAGACCGCCGTCAAGCGCACCATCCTCATGCCGCCAAAGCGTTCGCGCATCGGCCGGATCTGGCGCTGGATGATGTCGGACCCGCGCGCGGTCCTGAGCATCAGCTTCCTGGTCCTGATTACGGTGGTGGCGCTGTTCGCGCCGATCATCGCGCCATACTCGCCGGTCGAACAGGACGTCAGCAAGCTGCTGCTGCCGCCGAACATGGAAAACTGGCTTGGAACCGACGATCTCGGCCGCGATGTCTTGAGTCGTCTAATCTGGGGTACGCCCAATTCGCTTTACGCCTCGTTTCTGGCGGTGAGTGTTGCCATCGTGCTTGGCGTTCCGATCGGGTTGCTGATCGGGTTCCTCGGCGGCTGGCTGGATGACGCGGTAAGCCGCTTTGTCGATGCGTTGTTGTCGTTCCCGCCCATCGTGCTGGCGATTGCAGTCACGGGCGCGCTTGGTATCGGTCTTACCAATGCGATGCTGTCGGTCGGCATCGTGTTCGCGCCAGTACTCGCGCGGCTAGTGCGCGCACAAACGCTGGTCGTGAAGAACGCGCTCTATGTCGATGCGGCGAAGGGCTTTGGCGCCTCGACGTTCCATATCATCGTTCGCCACATCGTTCCGAATGCGATCCAGCCGGTGATCGTGCAGATCACGCTGATGCTGGCGATTGCGTTGCTGGCAGAAGCCTCCCTGAGTTTCCTTGCGCTGGGCGTGCAGCCGCCGGCGGCAAGCTGGGGCGGCATGCTGGCGCGTGCCTACAACTATATCGAGATCGCGCCGGCGCAGATGTATGCGCCGGGCTTTGCGATCCTGCTTACGGCGCTGGCGTTCAATGCGCTGGGTGAGTCGATGCGTGTCGCGCTTGATCCGACCATGAAGCGGCGGTAGTCATTCCGCCGCGCTGGCTTTCTTTGCCTGCGCGTAGCGGTTCGGCGGCACTGGCAGGCCGAGGTTCTCGCGCAAGGTCTTGCCTTCGTACTCCTTGCGGAAAACCCCGCGCCGCTGCAATTCCGGCACGACCTGATCGACAAAGTCGTTCAACGCACCGGGGAATGTCACCGGCAGCACGTTGAAGCCATCGCATGCATTCTCAGTGAACCAGTGTTCCAGCGTATCGGCGATGTCCGTCGCCGTGCCGCATACGGTGCGGTGTGCACGCTGGCCAATTACACGCTTGTAGAGCTGGCGGATGGTCAGGCTCTCGCGCTGCGCCAGTTCGTACATCATCTGAAGCCGCCCGCGCTCGGCGTTGGCATAGTTCGGCTCCGGCACCGGACCATCGAGTGGAAACTTTGAAAGGTCCAATCCGAAATAGGTCGAAAGCTGCTTCACGCCATAGTCCGGGTGAATCAGCGATTGCAGCCGCTCGTATTTTTCTTCCGCTTCGGACTTTGTCTTGCCGACAATGACCATGACACCTGGAAGAATTTTTATGGCGTCTGGCGAACGTCCATAGGCGCCGGCGCGTTTCTTGACGTCGGCATAGAAAGCCTTGGCCTGTCCAAGGTCCTGCTGCACCGTGAACACCACCTCGGCGGTCTCCGCCGCGAGGTCGCGGCCGTCTTCCGATTGTCCCGCCTGTACGATGACCGGATGACCTTGCGGCGATCGCTGGATCATCAACGGGCCACGGACCTGGAAGTTCTTTCCCTTGTGATTGAGGAAGTGCATTTTTTCGGCGTCGAAAAAAATGCCGGTTTCCTTGTCGGCGACAATCGCGTCGTCTTCCCAGGAGTCCCACAGACCGTGTACAACCTGGGTGAATTCCCTGGCGCGCGAATAACGGTCGGCGTGTGACGCATGCTCGCTGTGGCTGAAGTTGAGCGCCTCGGCGGCGGCAAGCGATGTCACAAGATTCCAGCCGGCGCGGCCCTTGCTGATTTGGTCGAGCGAGGCGAAGAACCGCGCGATGGTGAAGGGCTCGTAGTAAGTCGTCGTCATGGTGGCGACGAGGCCAATGTTTTTGGTAACGGCAGCGAGTGCGCCGAGTAGTGTCAAAGGTTCAAGGCGCGAGGCGGAAGTCTGGCGCACCCAAGTGTCGGCGTCGTCGGAGCCGAAAGTAGCGTTGGTATCTGCGGTGAACAACAAGTCGAATTTGCCGCGTTCGGCGGTGCGCGCGATCTCAATATAGTGGTCGAGGTCGAGCTTGCTGTGTGCATTTGTGTCTGGATCGCGCCAGGCGACGACATGATGCCCGATGCCCTCGAAGAACAGGCCGAGCTTCATCATTGGTTTTTTGCTCATGGTCGTTTCCTGCGGTTATTCCAGCGAGGATACTACTTCTGGCGGGCCGAGCGCGAGCCTTGCCGGGCTAATGCGTCCGAAACGAACCAATCTCGCAATGCATAGCTTGCAAAGATTTTCGCATCTTTTCCTGGACGAGTGGCGGCGAAGCCGACGCGAAGATCCGGGATCCAGGGCTTTCCGGGCGCTCGGAGTGTTTAGTCCTGGATCCCGGATCGTCGCCTCGCGATGCGAGGCTGGTCCGGGATATGAGAATCTTTATTTCTCAAAAGCTGCGTCAATCGGTACGCGATAACCGTTCGCCAGCCGGTTGGTTTCGTTTGCCATGCCGGTGATTGCCATGACCTCGCCGAACATGGCGTCGGTCATACCGGCCTTGCGCGCGGCGGCGGTATGGCTCGCAATGCAGTAGCCGCAGCCATTGGTGACGCTGACGGCGATGTAGATCATTTCCTTGATCAGCGGATCGAACGCGCCTGGTCCCATCACTTCCTTGACGCTTTCCCAGGTGCGTTTGAGTGTCGCTGGGTCGCGCGCGAGGTATTTCCAGAAATTGTTGACGTCGGGGACGTTGCGCGACTGCTTGATATCGTCATAGACGGCGCGTACTTCTGGCGATGCGTCGGCATATTCAATCGGCTGCTGGGCCATGGGATATCCCTCAGACGTTGCGCTTGGTAATCCGCAGTATATCGCGTGCCTCCGCAGGTGTCGCTGGCTCATGGCCAAGTGAACGCATGATCGCGACGCCTTTTTCGACCAGTGCGGCGTTATGCGGGGCCTTTACGCCCTTCTCAAGATAGTAATTGTCTTCAAGGCCGACGCGCACATGGCCGCCAAGCAGCAGCGCTTGCGCCAGCATGGGAAACGCATGCGGGCCGATGCCGAATGCCGCCCAGGTCGAGCCCGGCGGCATCAGGTTGCGCAGGTACATCATCGTCTCGGTCGTGGCGGCGGAGCCGTAGTTCACGCCCATTACCAGCTGGAAGAACGCGGGTGCGGCGACGAGGCCGTCCGACATCATCTGCTTGGCAAGATTGATGTCGCCGGCGTCGAAACATTCGAGTTCGGTGACAGTGCCGGCTTCCTTCGCCGTCTTGGCGATGGCGGCGATATGTTCCGGAGAATTGATGAAGGCGCGGTTGCGAAACCACATGGTGCAGAAGTCGAGGCTGCACATATCTGGCTTGAGTGCGGCGACATGCCGGGCGCGAACCTCTGGCGTTTCATATTCGGTGCCGGGGCCTGCGACCTTCGGATCGTCCTTGCCGGGGAAAAACGCCGCACCGGTGCCAGTCGTCAGGTTGATGACGATGTCACTGCCGCTGTCGCGGATGCGCTCGACCACTTCGCGGTAATGCGCAAGCTCCATGCTGGAGCGGCCGGTCTTGGGATCGCGCACATGAATATGCGCGACAGCTGCACCAGCCTTGCTGGCGTCGATGGATTGCTGGGCGATGTCCTTCGGTGTGACCGGCACCGCCGGATTGTTCTGAATGGGGGCGCCGCCGGTGACGGCGCAGGTGAGGATGGTCGGCATAACACCTGAACTCCGGTCATGAATTGCGGCGTCAGCCGGCGGAACGCGCGGCAGCCGGTTTGCAGCCGGACGCTTCCAGCGCGGCATTGACGCGCGGCATTACCTGCGTCGCCATCAGTTCCATCGAGCGTTTTGTCAGCGCCGGATCGACCCAGTCCATGCCGGCATAGACGAGTTCGCCGAAATCGCCGGTTTCCGCATGGAATGCCAGGATTTTATCGACGACCTTGTTGACCGAGCCGTGGATCACCAGCCGGTCGAGCACGTACTCGTCGTCAATCTGCTCATCCGGCTGGTTCTGGTCTTCCTTGAACACATACATGCGCTTGGCCGCGCGGAATTTGCGCATCAGGTTATGGTAGTAGAACCGATAGGGGCTGGCAGCGTCGTCGCGCGCGTAACGCTTCGCGGTCTTGTCGTCGTCGGCCACGAAGATGGTCCGCGCAATGCGCCAGTCGTTCGGATCGGCCTTGGCGCCGATGGACGTGGTGCCCTTGATGTAGGATTCCCAGTGGGTCTTGACCCATTTCGGCATCAGGAAGTTGGCCGACAGCGGGTGCAGGCCCATCTTGCCGAAATATTCCGCGCTTGAGGAGTTCGGCGCGACGACGGTACCAACGATTTCCGGCAGCGGCTTCTGGAACGGCCGCGCGATGGCACCGAGGCCGAAGTCCGGCCGGCCCATCTTGGCCGAGGAAATCTTGAAGCGGTTGCCCGGCCTGTCGAAATTATACGGCGGGTCGGTGGTCCAGACCGCGAGGATCGCTTCCAGTGCTTCGTGGAAAATCATGCTGCGGTCTTCACCGAGCGTGCCGAGGAGTTCCGCATCGGTTGCAAGCGCGCCCGCGCTGACGCCAAAGATGAACCGGCCTTCGGAGAGGTGGTCGAACATCGCGGCATGGGCCGCGACCAGCACCGGATGTGTCTGCGACAAATTCGCCGTGCCGGTGGCAAGCTTGATGGTTTTGGTTTCGTGGATCAGGGTCGCCAGGAACTGGAAACTGTTGGTGACGTTCTCGATGGTGTCGGCGAGATGCTCACCGCAGAACGCATCGTAAAAGCCCAGCTCGTCGGCAAGAATGAAGGATTGGCGGTCTTCCTTGAGGGTTTCGACCCAGTTCCGATGCGGTGGGTGCATCGGCATCGTAAAAAATCCAAGGCGCATTGGTATCCCTTATCCCGGTGGCGATTCCCCTAGAGCTTGTCCCACACATTTGCCCACGGCGGGAGCTAGCTCGTCAACAGGCGCATAAGTGTAACACCGCTGCCGCAGGGGCCTAGCGCTGTTTTCACGGACTGCCCATGCTAGCCTTGTCATAACGCGGGATCGAACCTGCATGAATTTTGGGAGAGCATGCGATGCTTCAGCGGCCGGCATTTTGGCGAATTTTCGCGGTGGCTGGCTGCCTGATGGGAGCGTCGTTGTCGCAACCGGCCGTGGCGCAGGGCATTGCCAATGTAGGCGGCAAGGTCGTCCGTATCGTGATCCCCGGTAATCCCGGCGGCCCCGGCGGCGTCATCGCGCATCTGTTGGCGAGCAAGCTTCAGATCCACCTCAAGGAAACGACCATCGTCGAATACAAGCCGGGCGCCGGCGGCAATATCGCGATGGAATATGTCGCGCGCAGCACGCCCGATGGCACGACATTGTCGTTTGCGGTGCCGGCGCTGGTGACGAACCCGTATTTTCAGAAGCATTCGGTCGATCCCGCCGTGATGGCGCCGGTGATCCAGCTTAATTCCGGGCCGTTCGTCCTGCTCGTCAATCCCAAGAGCGAGTTCAAGACTGCCGCTGACGTGGTCGCCAAGATCAAGGCTGCGCCGAACACCATTGGCTGCAATGTCGGCGCGGTCGCAACCGCGACCGTGAGCTGCTTCCTCCTGCAAGCCAATTCCGGGCCGATGATGATGGTCGCCTATCAGGGCGGCGCGCAGGGACTGGCGGCGCTGGAGCGCAACGAAATCCAGACCGCGTTCGATTTCACCAGTTCTTCCGCCGCTGCGGTGAAGGAAGGCCGGCTGCGCGCGCTGGCGCTGACCAGCAAGGAACGCGCGAGTGGCGACTTCAAGGATGTGCCGCCGCTCGCCGATACGATCCCGGGCTTCGAGATCATTGGATGGCAGGGCATCACGGTACCGAAGGACACGCCACGCGATATCGTCATGAAGCTCAACGAGGCCTTCAACAAGGTCCTCGCCGAGGACGAAGTGAAGGAATTCATGCGCAAGGGAAATCTTGAACTCGTCGGCGGGACGCCGGAAGCATTCGGTGCACGCATCAAGCGCGACTACGAATTCTATGGCAAGGTTGCCAAGGACAATAAGATAGAGCCGCAATAATGCTTCAGAAACTCAATCCTCAGAACGAGCAGCAAAACCTCAACCGCACGTCCGCCCCAACCGTCATTATCGGTTGCGGATTCGGTGGCATGGCGATGGCCATTGAACTCAAGAAAAACGGGATGAACGATTTTATCATCCTGGAGCGTTCCTCCGACATCGGCGGCGTGTGGCGCGATAATTCCTACCCCGGCGCGGCCTGCGACGTGGTCTCGCGGTTCTACTCATTCTCGTTCGACCGCGATCGCGAATGGTCGCAGGCGTTCGCACCGCAAGGCGAGATTTGGCAATACGCGCTGGAGGTGGTCGAGCGGTTCGGCATCCGGCAGCATGTGCGCTTTAACGCCGAGGTTTTGAGCGCGGTATTCGAAGAGAAAGCCGGCGAGTGGACGGTCAACCTCGCCGATGGTCACAAGATCACGACGCCGGTGCTGATTTCAGCCGTGGGCTTGTTCAATACAGCCAACGTTCCGGAAGTTCCCGGGCGCGATACGTTCAAGGGCGTGTCGTTCCATTCTTCAGGCTGGAACCACGACTATAATCTCGAAGGCAAAACGGTCGGCGTGATCGGCAACGGCGCGAGTGGCGTACAGTTTCTTCCGAAAATCGCGCCGCAAGTCGCGAAGCTCAACCTGTTCCAGCGCTCGCCGCAGTATGTGATGCCGAAGTCGATTTTCCCCGGCGGCGGCGAATGGGATATGTGGTTGCAGAAGCAGCCGGGAATGCGCTGGCTGGCGCGGCTCAAGGTCTTTCTGATGTTCGAGCGCTTCATCTGGCGGCGGCGCTGGAAGCCGCACCTGCGACTTCAGGGCGAGGCCGCTTTCAAGCGACTGCTCGAAGCCAAGGTGAAGGACCCGGAACTGCGCCGCAAGCTGACGCCGAATTATCCCATGGGCTGCAAGCGGCAACTCGTGTCGGACGTATTCTATGACGCCATGGTGCGCCCGAATGTTGACGTGATCGACACGCCCATCGAACGCATCGTCGAAGACGGTATCGTCACCCGCGACGGTATGCACCGCAAGCTCGATGCCATCATTTTTGGCACGGGCTTCAAGCCGACGGCCTTTCTCACGCCGATGCAGATTTGCGGCCTCGGCGGGCGCGACCTCAACGAAGCCTGGCGCAACGGCGCCGAAGCCTATCTCGGCATCACGGTTACAGGCTTTCCAAACTTCTTCATGATGTACGGTCCGAACACCAACGCGCCGTCCTCGATCATCTTCATGCTGGAGTGCCAGGCGCGTTACATCGTCAGCGGGCTCAAGACCATGGCCCGGAAAAACGCGCGTTACATGAACGTGAAGGCAGATGTGCAGAGGGTGTTCAACGAGCGGGCGCAGGAACTGCTGTCGCAGACCGTTCCCGCCCGCGCCGATTGCTTCACATATTTCAAAATTGCAAATGGCAAGATAACAACCAACTGGCCGGGCTACGCCACGGAATACAAATGGCGCACACGGGCGGTCAGAAAGCGGGACTTCGAATTCGTTTCGTCCTGACGAAATCATACCGGCATCCCGCCGCCCGGTCTTGACCTGCGCCTCGCGCGCTCCGAACATCACGGCAAAACAAGTGATGAAATCGGGGAAATGCCAATGCCGACCGTTCAAGCCAATCGTCTGATTCACATCGGCAAGGCCCTGATGCAGGCTGCCGGCGCTACGCCGGACGAAGCCAATGCAGTGGCGACCGGCTGCGTCAACGCCAACCTGGCGGGGCATGATTCCCACGGCATCATCATGGTCCCGAACTACATCGACCGCATCAAGGCGGGGCATATCTCGCCGGGCGTGAAGTGGACCATCGTACAGGAATCCCCCACCACGACCGTCATCGACGGCCACTGGGGCTTCGGCTACGCGGTCACGCGCGATGCCATGAAACTGACCATCGAGAAGGCGAAGAAATCCAACGTCGCCGCCTGCACCGTATTCCGCCAGAGCCACATCGGCCGGCTTGCCGCCTATCCGCTGATGGCAATGGAAGCCGGCATGATCGGCCTTATCACCGCGGATTCCGGCCGTTCGCCGAAAATCGTAGCGCCGTTCGGCGGACGCGAGGCGCGGCTTGGCACCAACCCGATTTCAATCGGCGTACCGTCCGATCTCGAGGGGCCGCTTTATCTCGACATGGCGACCTCCGCCGTGGCGTTCGGCAAGGTGGCGCTGGCGGCGTCACGCGGCGAGCAGATCCCGAAGGGCTGGATCATCGACGGCGAAGGCCGCCACACCACGGACCCCAAGGGCATCAAGCCCGGCAGCAACGGCGCGCTGCTGCCGCTTGGCGGCGCGGAAGGCTACAAGGGCTCGGGCCTTGCCGTGATGGTTGAAATCCTGTGCGGGTTGCTGACCGGCCTTGGCTACGGTGTCGAGCCGACGGGCCGCCACAACGACGGCTGCTTCATGGCGGTGTTCAATGTCGAGGCGTTCCGGCCGTTGGCGACGTTCCGCAAAGAAGTCACGGATTTCGCGCATTACCTGAAGGACACGCCGCCATCGGAAGGCTCTTCCGGTGTGCTGTATCCCGGCGAAATGGAATTCAACAAGGAGCGTGAGCGCGAGAAGAACGGCATCGCGGTCGAGGATGCGACCTGGAACAAGCTGCGCAATCTCGCGGCGGAGTATGGCCTGACAGGTCAACTCGAACTGTAACAAGACGCGGGAAGCAACGCGCGCAACAAGGAACACGATATGACGCGGCAAATGGTGATGGTCGGATTCCTGCAGGCGCAGAACTGCACGAACCTGCCGAGTTCGTGGCGTCACCCGGAATCGCGCGACGATTCCATGTCGGCGGATTATTACGCCGAGATCGGCCGCATACTGGAAGCTGGCAAGTTTCACATGGCGTTCTTTGACGATCGCTTTGCCATGCCGGATCGTTTCGGCGGCGACCACGCGCACACGGTCGAATATGGCATTCGCTGCGTGAAGATGGACCCGGTCGTGACCATGATGGCGATGGGGCTGGCGACCTCGCGCATGGGCATCGCCTCGACGGCATCGACGACCTATTACGAGCCGTTCGACGTGGCGCGCAAGTTTGCGACCGCCGACCTGATGCTGGCGGGCCGCGCCGGCTGGAATGTCGTGACGTCGGTGAATGACGGCGAAGCCCAGAATATGGGCAAGGAAGAACACCTCGAACACGATGCGCGCTACGACCGCGCGGACGAGTTCATGGAAGTGGTGATGGGCCACTGGGATTCGTGGGACGACGACGCGCTCATTATCGACAAGAAATCCGGCCGCTATGCCGATCCGAAAAAAGTGCGGCGGCTGGACCATCGCGGAAAATTCTTCAAATCGCGCGGGCCGTTCACAGTGCCGCGTTCTTCGCAGGGCCATCCTGTTATCATCCAGGCGGGCGCCAGCGGGCGCGGCAAGAAATTCGCGGGCCGCTGGGGCGAGGTGGTTTTTTCCAGCGCGCATACGACCGAGTTTGCCCAGCAAAGCTACAAGGCGCTGAAGGACGAAGTGACCGCCGCCGGACGCGATCCGGAGCATGTTTTCATCTGCATGGGTGTGATGTGCGTTGCGGGTGCGACGAAGAGCGAAGCGGAAGACAAGATGGCGGCGATTGAAAAACTGCCGCTGGAGATCGACGCGCTCTCGCTCCTGGCCGAGGGGCTAAATTTCGATTTCGCGACGAAGCGCATGGATGAGCCGCTGACCGACCAGGAGCTTGGAAGTCTTACCGGGATGCTGACGATCCGCGACCATGTGGTGAAGATCAGCGGCAAGAAAAATCCTTCGGCGCGCGACTTCCTCAAACACAATAATCGCGGTCAGACCCATGGTTCGATTGTCGGTGGACCGAAGGAAATCGCCGACCATCTTGAGGAATGGTTCGTCAATCGCGCCTGCGATGGTTTTGTTGTCGCGGCAACGCATGTGCCCGGCGCCTATGTCGATTTCGTGCAGCATGTCGTGCCGGAGTTGCAGAAACGCGGGCTCTATCACAAGGATTATGCCGGGAAGACGCTGCGTGAGAACCTTGGATTGCCGATGCCGAAGATGGGTGAGTGGCGGAGATGATTATGTAGGGTGGGTTAGCGCGCAGCGCGTAACCCACCAAGTCGCAGCAAAGGGTGGGTTACGGCGCTTTGCGCCTAACCCACCCTACGAATATCACCCGGAGAATGCTTCATGCGCTGGATCAAGTTCACCACGGGCGGCAAGACCCGTCACGGCATTGTCGAAGACGATCGCATTATTGAAACCTCCGGCGATATGTTCGGCGAGTGGTCGAAGACATCGGCGACCCACGCGCTGGCCGATGTGAAGATCGAAATTCCGGTGTGGCCGCCGACATTCTACTGCATCGGCATGAACTACGTGAAGCACCTGACCGAGGCCGCCAATGCGCGCGGCGAAGTGCCGGCCGTGCCGGATCGCCCGCAGGTCGGCTATCGCGCGCATAATGCGCTGATCGCCCATGATGAAGATGTGGTGATCCCGCGTGGCGCCACCGAGAAGATTCACTATGAGGGCGAGCTCGCCGTCGTCATTGGCAAGAAGGCCAAGCATCTGAGCGAGGCCGATGCAATGTCCTGCGTGTTTGGCTACACCATCGGCAACGATGTCAGCGAGCGGACCTGGCAGCGCGCCGATCAGGGCCTGTGGCGCGCCAAGAACGCCGACACGTTCAAGCCGATGGGGCCATGGATCGAGACCGAGGCCGATGTCGAGAAAATGCAGACGACGGTGTGCGTGAACGGCAAGCAGACGGTATCGTTTCGCACCAACGACATGCTGTTCAAGATTCCGCAGTTCATCGCCGAGATGACCCGGTATTTCACGCTGTGGCCCGGCGACGTGATCTGGATGGGTACGGACGGCCAATCGCCGGATATCAAGGCGGGCGATGTGGTGGAAATCGGGATTTCCGGCGTGGGCACCCTGCGTAACCGATTTGTCGCCGAGCAAACGTAACCTTGATGTTAATAGCGTCGCGGCGCACGTCGGCCCGCGCGGTAACACTTCGTTTACCAGCCTGAATTTCACCGTTTGTTGACGATGGCCGGAAATGCCGGGCCGGGGCAATTTCCAGTTAGATTTAAAACAGCTTTTTTAGACGATGCTGCTCCCCATAGGAGGAGTTCTCTTCAGGCCGTTCGCGATCGCCAGAAGCATGCCGCCGTCAGCGGCCATGCGCGATTCCGCCTGCGTATCCGAACACGCAGGCATCCTCATCGGGTGTGCCGATCGCCTCGCGACGATGGAGGCGGCTGTTGCAGAATAACAGGCAGAGCCAGCTCGCGCGCTGGCGCAGCGCCGTGCTGCAGGGCACCACGTTCCTCGGCGTCGCGATGATCGGCCTTGTCTGGGCCGGCGCGGTTACGTTTCTTGGCTCCGCATATGAGAACGCCAGGCACGACGCCATCGAGATTTCCGGCAAGCTCGCGCGTGCCATTGAAGAGAATATCGTTCGCTCGATGAAGGAAACCGATGCCGCGCTGCTGTTTCTGCGCGCTGCCTATCAAAGGAACGCTGGCGATTTCGCTATTTCGGACTGGGTCGGCGGGAATAATTACCGCAGCGATCTGGCCCTTCAGCTGTCGGTTGTCGGGGCTGACGGCATCATCAAGCAGATTTCGGTTCTTGGTCCGGACGGCTTTGTTGAGCGTTCCAGGTCTGCGTCCGCTGCGCCCGTCAGTGTTGGCGACCGCGAGCATTTTCAGTTTCATGCTCGTAATGACAAGGACGGGTTGTTCATCAGCAAGCCCGTGGTGGGAAAGACCACCGGCAAGGTATCAATTCTGCTGACGCGCCGCATTTATGGTGCGGATCGGTCGTTCGGCGGTATCGTTGCGGCGGCGCTCGATCCTTTTTACTTCTCCCGGTTTTATGAGTCGGTCGATCTTGGCAAGGACGGCTCTATCGCCCTGATTGGCGCGGACGGCTTTATCCGGGCCCATGCAGGCTACAAGGAAAATAGGGTTGGTCTGTCCGTATTGAACACGCAGCCGTTCCGTCTCATGCAGCAGGCGCCATCAGGCTATTTCATCAGCAGAGGCGGTCTCGACGGTATCACACGCACTGTCTCCTACCGGAAAATCGACCAGTTTCCGTTCTTCGTCATCGTCGGTCTTGGCGAAGGTGAAGTCTATGCGGAATACCGGCGCTTGCAGCGCAACTATTATGCGGGTGCGGCCGGTCTGACTCTGGTGCTCGTGATTGTCATCGGGCTCGGCATCGGGCGTGCGTGGCATCTCAATCGCGCGCGTGCAGCTGCCAACAGGCAGAACCTGCTTTTCGATGCGGCCTTGAACAACATGTCGCATGGTCTGTGCATGTTCGATGCCGACGGAAAACTCGTGGTTCACAACGCGCGCTATCTTGAGATGTTCAGCTTGCCGCCTGAATGCATCAGGCCGGGCGTTACGATCAACGAGATCGTGGGCTATTTTGCGCAGACCGGCTCGTTTCTTGGCAATATCGACAAATACACCGCCGATGTTGACGCCTCCCTCGCCGCGGGGCAGATTTTCCAGGCCGAACGGCACATGAAGGATGGCCGCATCATTCTTGTTACCAATCGGCCGCTAAGCGGTGGTGGCTGGGTGGCGACGCACGAGGATATCAGCGTTCAAAGGGCCTATGAAAAGTCGCTCAGAGAAGCCCTGAATGCATCCGAGCAGGCGATCACAGAGGCCAAATCATCGACCCTGAAGCTCGACGCGGCTCTCGGCAACATGCTGCAGGGCCTTATCATGATGGACGCTGCGGAACGCATTGTCGTCGTGAACGAGCAATATATCCGGATGTATGGCTTGTCTTCGGAGGTCGTGAAGCCCGGCTGTACTCTGATCGAGCTGTTTGAGTACCGGGCCGCTACGGGCCATCTGACAAAGAGCCCTGAAGCGTATCGCGCCGAGGTTCTGGACCTTGTTGCAAGCGGCAAGACCGAAAACACGATGGCGTACATGGCGGACGGGCGTCAGATCGCAATCGTCAACCAGCCGATGCCCGATGGCGGATGGGTTGCCACCCATGAGGACGTTACGGAGCGCAAGCAGTCCGAAGCCCGTATCGCCCACATGGCGCACTACGATGCGCTGACGGAGAGCTATGGTCAAAAGTTGGTGACGGGGTAGATCAGGAAGGCGGCATATCGTGGGGGTAGTTGAAGCCTCCACTTCTCCACCGAAGGAGTAATATGCCGTGTCGAATTCTAACGTCGTCAAACTGGTTCAGCCAGGCACCTTCAGC
>CANJBX010000009.1 GCA_947472885.1 Hyphomicrobiaceae bacterium | reverse complement strand
TGTGTTCAACAGCTGCCGATGGGAGGAGTGCGTCCAAATACCAGCGAAAATGGCCAGATCAGCCCCTCGACCACCGTTCGGGCTGCCCGAGTTGACGGTAGCCGCCCGGACCGCACTTCTGTCTTGCGGGAAGGCTGGAAAAACGTGAGAATCCACCCCAGTTAGGGAGCCATCTGGGGAATCCCGGTTAAGAACAACGTGTTCTGTGTCACAGTCGTGACTGGGGGGCGGGGCACGACCTGGGCGAAGGCCGCCGATGACAAAAAGCACGACTGTGTTTGCGAGCATGTTCGCGCTCGTAGCGTCAACACTGGGACCCATCTCCGCAACCGCGCAGCAACCGAAATTCATCGCACCGCCGCGCTCGATCACCGACATTACGGCGATCCTCGACGCTGAGAAGCCCGATCCCAAGCTCATCGCAGAATTGAAAAGCGACGCGGACGCCTTGCCGCCGAAAGGCAGCTCGCGCCTCGATCTCGCTCAGTTTTATTACGATCGCGGAAGCGCGCGGAAGCAACTCGGCCGCATGAAAGAGGCGCTGGCAGACGCGCAAAAATCCGTCGACACCGCGCGCGGCGTTGCCGACAGCAACCTGCTTGGAAGGATGACGCAGTTCCTGGGCATGCAATATGGCCTGGTGGGTGAACCCAAACAGGCGATGGCTGTGTTCGAGCGCATGGCGCGTGACGTGGATCAGCCCGGCTCACAGGGCTTTCTGTTCAACATCTACAAACAGGCCGGCGGCATCGTGCTGCAAATGGGTGACGTATCGCAAGCCGACGCCTATCTCCGCCGCGGCCAGGCTTTGCTGCAAGTGGCGAGCACCAGTCCCAAACCGGGTTGGCGCAATGGTTACGCCGCCAAAGGCGCATCCTGGGAAGCGGACATCGAATATCTCCGCGCCATGATCTTCGAGACCCGCGGCCAGTTTAGCGACGCCGAGAAATCCTACGGACGCGCAGAAAACCGAAAGCGCGCTTCTCTCGCAGGCGTCCTCGCCGGCCGGAATCCGCCGCCCGAAGACCAGATCATACAAAGCGCGGATATTGCTCTGACAGCGCGCGCTCGAATGAAAGCGCGGCAGGGCCGGCTTGCGGAAGCAGAAGTAGATGCCCGGCGCGCCCTGCTGTCGCGCCTGCAGCACGGCGGCAAATACAATCCGGACACGGCCCGATACATCACGGTGCTTTCCAACATCCTGGTTGAAGAAGGACGTTACCCGGAATCCGAAAAGCTGACGCGCGCCGCGCTTGAGATCAATCAAACGCTGGGGTTGCCGGAGGATGCTCCGGTGACGGCCCAGCTTCTGTCACAGCTTGGTTCAATCCTGAGTTTGGAGCGCCTGCCGAAGGACGCGGCGGAAGTTTATGCGCAACTCGACAAGTCCGTTGCGACGTGGGAACCGGCGCGGCGCGCACAGCTTCAACTCAACAGTTCGCGCATTGCGTCTCTACTTGCGTCTGGCCAGGTTGCAGCTGGCATTGCGGCGGCGGAAGCGCTGCTGAAGCGCGAAATAAGCCGCGTCGGCGAAAAGCACTTCGATACCACGGTAGCGCGCGGCACGCTCGCGCTCGGACTTGCCAAGGCCGGCCGCGAGGCGGAAGCCCTTCGCGAATTCCGCACTGCGGTGCCGTTATTGATCGCCGGCTCGCACGAATCCGCGGACGACGAGGACACGACCGTCACGGCCGCGCGCAACATTCGGCTGCAAACGATTGTGGAGGCCTATATCAGGCTGTTGGCGAAGGTTCAGCGCGACAATCAACAGGTTGCGGCAGAAACCTTTGCGCTGGCAGATTCGATCCGCGGCCATTCGGTTCAGGCTGCACTGGCAGCTTCGAGCGCGCGTATGGTCGCGCAGGATCCAGCGCTTCAGGAACTGGTCCGCAGCCAGCAGGATCTCAGCAAGCAGATCAACGCGCAGCTTGGCTTGCTCAACAATGTGTTGTCGCTGCCTTCCAGCGAACGTGACGAAAAGGGAATTGTCGCGATCAACGGCGCCATCGCAAAGCTGCGCGCCGACCGCGACAAGGCGAGCGAGGCGATCAACAAACGCTTTCCATCCTACGCCGATCTCGTCGATCCGCGCGCGCCCTCGGTCGATCAGATCAAGACGGCGCTGCGCACCGGCGAAGCGCTGCTGTCGTTCTACTTCGGTCAGGACGGCAGTTTCGTGTGGGCTGTGCCAAAAGAAGGTCCGGTTGCGTTCGCAGAAGTGAAGGCCAATGCGCCAGCGATCGAGACCAGGGTGCGCAAGTTACGCGAGGCCCTTGAGCCGCAGGTCGCGATGATCTCTGACATTCCGGCGTTCGATCTCGCACTTGGCTATGAACTCTATTCGATGCTGCTCAAGCCGGTGGAAGCCGGCTGGAAGCCTGCCAAGGACCTGATCGTCGTGACCAACGGCGCGCTCGGCTTGCTGCCGCTTTCACTTCTGCCTACCGAACCGGCGACCATTGCCGAAGGCGAGCCGATGTTCGCCGCCTACAAGAAGGTGCCATGGCTGGCGCGCACCCATGCCGTCACTTCCGTGCCTTCGGCTGCCGCATTGCGCACCTTGCGCGCACTGCCGCCCGGCAAGCCGGGCCGTGACAAACTGATCGCGTTCGGCGATCCGCTGTTCAGCAAGGAACAGGCGGACGAAGAAGCCGCACAGAAGCGGGTTCAGGTTACGGATATTTCGAGCAACATGCGCGGCATGCCGCTCAAGCGCCGTTCGAGCCCGCAGCTCGAAGGCGTCAACAGCGCCGAACTCGCAATGCTGCCGCGCCTGCCGGATACCGCCGACGAATTGAAGTCGATTGCTGCCGCGCTCGAAGCCGATCCAACCAAGGTGCTTAACCTTGGCAAGGAAGCCAACGAAAAGAAGGTCAAGTCGATGGACCTCTCCGGCTTCAAGATTCTGGCCTTCGCCACCCACGGCCTGGTGCCGGGAGAACTTAACGGCCTGACACAGCCTGCCCTCGCGTTGTCGTCGCCGGATGTTTCTGGAGCCGAAGGGGATGGTCTCCTGACGATGGAGGAAATCCTGACCCTCAAGCTCGATGCCGACTGGGTGGTCCTCTCCGCCTGTAACACCGGCACCGGCGAAGGCGCCGGTGCAGAAGCCGCTTCCGGCCTTGGCCGCGCCTTCTTCTACGCGGGTACGCGCGCGCTGCTCGTCACCAACTGGTCGGTCCACTCGGCGTCGGCCCGCGAACTGATCAGCGATCTGTTCGGACGGCAGGCGAAGAACCCGAAGATCAGCCGCGGTGAGGCTTTGCGCGAGTCGATGGTCGCGCTGATCGACGGCGACGGCTTCAAGGACGACTCGGGCAAAACTGTATTTTCCTACGCCCATCCACTGTTCTGGGCGCCCTATACAATCATTGGAGACGGCGGCTGAGTTTTGCTTTCAAAAGCGCAAGCGCGACAGATCGTGGCATCAGCTGCCGGGGCATTCCTTGTAGCCAAATTTGCTGATGATGACGCTGCCGGGAATCGCATGAAACTCGCGCGTATCCATGAAATGATTGCCCATCACATAGCTGCGCAGTGCGCTGTTATATGTCGATGTCATCCGCGCCGTGGCCGCAGGCGTAATCACGCCATGGTCCCATCCGGCGTGAAAGTACAGTTTCGCATCGCGCTCGACGCAGACTTTACGAATGCCAAGAAACATCGTGCAGGCGGACTTGCATTTCCCCTGGATACGAAACAGTTCGCCGCTTGAATTCTCCTGCGCGATCTTTGCTTCGTAAGGCGCAAATGCCCCTCCACCGCCCCAACCCTGTGACGTGCCCGCGAAAGCGGGAGAGGTGAGCGACACAACAAGAAGAGAAAGAAAGAGGCCGCGAAATGTCATCGGATGACTCCGGTCAGTTTCGACGCCCCCGTCAGCTTATACATTTCATAAAAAAATTCGACTGATTGCCACTGGCGTTATTTCGCCTTGTCCAGAAAATTTCCAAGGAGCGGCCCCCAGATCGCCGCGCCGTCGCGCATCTCGATCAGCGTGTGACCGTCCGCGCCATAGGGCGGCAGCAGGCGATACTCGGCGATGCCGCCGGCCGCCCGATAGGCATCGACCATGCGCCGCGACAGCGCCGGGCCGAAGTAACTGTCGTTCTCGGCATAGATCCACAGCGTCGGCACGCGCGCGCCGCGCCCGAACGCGCCTGCGCTTTCGACCAGCAGGTTCGGCGCGCAGTTGGTGTTGGCCTTGTCGTTCGAACGCCCGCCACGGCCACCGGCAAAACTGATGACAGCGGATACGCCCGCCGGATTCCGGCTGGCAAGCGCGATGGCGCCCCAGCCGCCGGCGGACTGTCCGACCACAAGGACACCCGTGCGCCGCACGTAAGGCTGCGCCGTCATGTAGCGCAGCGCCGTCTCGATACTGTCGGCGGTCGCAAGGCTCGCGTTGCGGAAGTCGGCGCGGGCGCAACCCTTCTGGTCTTCGAGATAAGGCCCGCCGGTCTGGCCATGGCCCGGCCGCTGCGGCAGCGCCACCACATAGCCGCGCGCCAGAAACCATTGCGCCAGCACGGTATATCGCGGCGAACCCATCGCGGCGCGGCGGGCCGCATTCTGCGTCGAGCCATGATTGATGAGGACCAGCGGGAACGGCCCGGCGCCCCTGGGACGCAGCACCACGGTACGCATCGGCGCGCGCCGGTCGGGCGACGGGATCGAAATCATCCGGCGCGGATCGTCGGCGGACGGCTTTGCTGCAGTAACCTTTCCACCGGCAGGGGGCGCCGCCGGCCGGGTCTGGGCAGACGCGCTGGCGCAAGCACCGGCCAGCACGGCTGCAACCACCAAAACCCCTGTAAATACGGCTGTTTTTGTCATTTCAACGCGACAAGGACCGTTGCCAAAGATTACTGCGACCGAGCGACAAATCCGCCACACCGCTCCGGAATAATCCACACCGTTAACCGAAGATTAAGCACAGGGCTTGATGGCAGGGGTACGAATTGATTCTAATTGAACGATGAGCACAACACTCATCGAGATTCGACGCGCCAGGGCAGCCGACGCCACAGCCGTGGCTTCGACCCATGACGAAGCCTGGCGCGCGACCTACCGCGGCATCATTCCCGGACCGGAACTCGAAAAGCTCGTCTCCCGCCGGGGCGAAGCCTGGTGGGATGGCGCGATCCGCAAGGGCAGCCGCGTCTCGGTGCTGGTATTCGGCGACAGCGTCGCGGGCTATGCCAACTACGGCCGCAACCGCGCGCGCAGCCTCACCTACGACAGCGAAATCTACGAACTTTATCTCCGCCCGGAATACCAGGGCGTCGGCTTCGGCCGCCGCCTGTTCACGTCGGCGCGCCGCGATCTCGTCCAGAGCGGCATGAAGAGCATGGTGATCTGGGCCCTGTCGGACAACGAACCGGCGGTGCGTTTCTATCGTGCGCTCGGCGGCCAGCCGGTGGCGCGTTCGTCGGAAAAGTTCGGCGACAAGACGCTCGACAAGGTCGCCTTTGCCTGGAAGGCGTAATTTTATTTGAGCATGATCTGATCCGAAAACCGGCTTCCACCCCGGATCAAGTCCGGGGCAGGCTTTTTCGGGATCACGCTCTAGTTAGCTGCAGGCTTCACACCCACCCATTCCGCTTTATCGGTGCCGCACTTGAACGCGCGCGCCTTGGTATCCGCGAGCTGGCGCGCCAGATCGTTCGGGTTGGGATTGGCGCGCGCATCGACATAGCCGACGTGGCAGACACCGCCCGGACCCAGCCGCGTCACGACCAGAATGCGCCCGCTCGCCTGCCGGTCGTCGGTGTTCTGCATCATGTTCCAGCGCAGGATGGTCGCGAAGGGTGTCTGCTTGCCAGTCGCGTCAGCGGCGATCCGCCATTCGATGTTGCCTTTGTAGGCATTGTTGAACGCCGGCAAGGTCTCGCGCGCCGCAGGCTCGCGTGCAGCTTGCGCACCGAAGCTAACATTCATGCGTTGATCGCCGGCCGACAGGTACACGCCGATCCCGGCATAGCCCGGACACCGCCAGCTGCCGTAATCTTCCTCGGCCTTGCCCTTGGTATGCTTGCAGGTCTTGTCCGCATCGAACGGCGTGTAGGCGAACGTCACGGCGTCCTGCGCGAATGAAGGCGGCGGCGCAGACATTGCGGACACGGCGGCGATAGCGACGGCAAATACGAAGCGCGTCATGGACCACCCCTGCTTCCCTGCCGCAACGCAGATGAAACGATGAGGCGAGCTTACACGGCTGGCGCGGGTAATCCATGTGCAACGCAGGCCGCGCGCACCGTATTGACCAGCAGGCACGCAATCGTCATCGGGCCAACGCCGCCCGGCACCGGCGTGATCGCACCCGCGCGCTCGACAGCTTCGGCGTAATGAACGTCGCCGACGATGCGGTGCTTGCCGCCCTCGCCCGGCACGCGATTGATGCCGACATCGATCACGGTTGCGCCCAGACGTATCCAGTCGCCGCGGATCATTTCAGGCCGTCCGACAGCGGCAAACAGCACGTCGGCGCGGCGGCAAACCGCAGGCAAATCGTTGGTCTTGGAGTGCGCCACCGTCACGGTTGCGCTTTCGGCGATCAGCAAGGCGGCGAGCGGCTTGCCGACAATGTTGGAGCGCCCGACGACGACCGCATCCATGCCGGCCAGCGACTTGTGGACGGACTTTGCAAGAATGACGCAGCCGAGCGGCGTGCATGGCACCAGCGCCGGAAGTCCGGTCGCCAGACGCCCGGCATTGAGCGGATGAAAGCCATCGACATCCTTGCCCGGATCGATGGCCGAGATCACCTTCGCCGCGTCGATCTGCGGCGGCAGCGGCAACTGCACGAGAATGCCGTTCACGGCAGGATCGGCATTGAGTTTCACAATGAGGCTGAGAAGCTCCGCTTCGCTCGCGGTTTCCGGCAGCAGATGCTCAAACGATCTCATGCCGGTTTCGACGGTCATCTTCTTCTTGCTGCCGACGTACACCTGACTCGCCGGATTGCTGCCGACCAGCACGACCGCAAGACCCGGCACGACGTTGTGCACTTTCAGGAGGCGCGCCACTTCGGCCGCGACCTTGTTGCGCGTCTCGGCAGCAATCAGCTTGCCGTCGATCACTTCCGCGGTCATGCCTTCACTCCCACGATTTTTCAGCGCCGCGGTCAGTGCTGCAGCGGCGCCATCGACGGCGTCGCCGACTATGCGCGCATCAAGTGCGCTTAGAAGACGTTGGGCCGGATGTAATAGGCGATGACGTTCTGGATGAAGTAGATGATGAGGATCAGGATCACCGGCGACACATCGAGGCCGCCGAGGTTCGGCATGATGTTGCGGATGGGGCGCAGCACCGGCTCGGTGATCCGGTACAGGAAATCGCCGAGCATGCTGACGAACTGGTTGCGGACATTGATGACGTTGAAGGCGATCAGCCACGACAGCACGGCCGCGGCAATCAACATCCAGATATACATATCGAGCAGTATGGAAATCACGTCGAGCAGCGCGCGCATGGCAGGGTCCAATAGGCTCTGAAATCCGGGAGGCCAGATGTAGCGGGTCGCTGGCGTGCGAACAAGCCAAGCCCCAAGGGTCAAATCCCCAGGTCAAACCCCCGCCAAAACCGTCCTGTCCAGCCGACCGGCCGCCCGAGGCACGATCCTTGACAGGACGAGGCCCGCGTCCTAAATGGCCGCACTCGATTATGGCCCACAGCATGGTAATTTTTGTGGGCCGATGGGGCCGTAGCTCAGCTGGGAGAGCGCCGCAATCGCACTGCGGAGGTCGTCAGTTCGATCCTGATCGGCTCCACCAACCTTCCTGGGGTTGGGTATCGAGATTTACCTGCTCAGTTTTAGACCCTACGAAACGGCGGGGGCTGGTTTGACCATCGACCAGCACTGGACCAGCAAATCCCATGATTTTTGACGAAGCTGCCCCCTTCGACGAAAAATCCTTTTCGATCTTTCGCTCCCGCCCGGTGACGCTGCTGTGGTTCGCCCGGGTCACCACCGCGCTGGCCTACCAGATGCAGGCGGTCGCCGTCGGCTGGCAGATCTACGTCATGACCTCCAGTGCCTTCCTGCTCGGCATGGTCGGGCTGATGATGTTCATTCCCGGCGTCCTGCTGGTGCTGGTGACGGGCCAGGTCGCGGACCGCTTTAATCGGTCGCTGGTGATCCGGCTGGCGCAGGCCGTGGAGGCGCTCGCGGTCGGCGTACTGGCCGTGGCAACGGCCACCGACACCGTCACCACGCCGCTCATCCTGTCCTGCGTGTTCATGCTCGGCGCAGGCCGCGCGTTTGAATCCACCATCATGCAGGCGCTGCCGCCGACCATTGTGCCGCCGGCAGTCCTGCCGCGCGCCATCGCCGGTCTGTCAGCCGCCTATCAGGCTGCGACCGTCATCGGCCCCGCGCTCGGCGGGCTGCTGCTCATTCTTGGCATCGGCTACGTCTATGCCATGTGCTGCCTGCTGTTTGTCGCATCGAGCGTGCTGATCTGGATGATCCGCATTCAGCACAGCACCGAAAAACGCGAACCCGTCTCGATTGAAACGCTGTTTGCCGGCATCCATTTCATCAGCAAGAACCCGGTCGTGCTGGGCGCCATGTCGCTCGACATGTTCGCCGTCATCTTTGGCGGCGCGACCGCGTTGCTGCCGATTTTTGCGCGCGACATTTTCCAGGTCGATACCTGGGGCCTCGGCGTGATGCGCGCGATGCCGGCAGCCGGCGCGCTGATGGTTTCGTTCCTGCTCGCGCATTACCCGATCAAGCGGCACCTCGGCCGCATCATGTATGCGGGTGTCGCATTGTTCGGCGTCTCGACCATCGTGTTCGGACTATCGACCTGGTTTCCGCTGTCGCTGATCGCGCTGTTCATACTCGGCGCGTCGGACATGCTCAGCGTGGTCGTGCGCCAGCCGCTGATCCAGCTTGAAACACCCGATGCCATGCGCGGCCGGGTCAGCGCGGTGAATTCGCTGTTCATCGGCACCTCGAACCAGATCGGCGAATTCGAATCCGGCGTCACGGCGCACTGGTTTGGCGTCGTGCCCGCCGTGGTGATCGGCGGGCTTGGAACGATCCTGATTGTCGGCATCTGGATCAAGGCATTCCCGGCGCTGTTCCGGGTTCACACCTTCGAGCAGCGCTACAAGGGCTAGAACGCGATCGCTTTAATCGCAATTCTTGCAGCGACGACGGTGCGCCCCTTCTCCCCGCAAAGCCCGTCGAAGACGGGCGTGTACGCCCTTTTGCTGGGGAGAAGGTTGGGATGAGGGGCGTCCTCAACTCTCGCACGGCCCCTCACCCGCTCGCTACGCTCGCGACCTCTCCCCGCACGCGGGGAGAGGTAATCAGAATTCGCGGGAATGAGCGGAGATAATCTTCAGACTTTTGCCGATTGCAGCGTCAGCAGTTTGTCCAGAAACACGCCAAGCCACGCGCGGATCGCCGGATCGTAAATCGGGCGGTCGGCGAAATGCTGCTCGCGTGGTTTCGCACCGGGTATTTCCATGCGCGAGTGTCCGCGTGTGGTCCAGCGGCACATCATGGCGTGTGAGACTTCGGCGTGGAACTGCACGCCGAATGCAGCGGGTCCATACTGAAACGCCTGCACCGGAAACATGTCGCCTTCCGCCAGCAGCGTTGCGCTGTTCGGCAGATCGATGCCTTCGCGATGCCATTGATAGATGTAGTCCGGCCACTCGGCGCAGACTTCGCGCCCCGCCGCCGTTGCGCGCAGCGGGTAGTAACCCACTTCGGCCATGCCATCGCGATGGAAACACACCTTGCCGCCGATGTGCCGCGCCAGCATTTGCGCGCCGAGACAGATGCCGAGAAACGGCTTCTGCTCCTTCAGCGGGACCGCGAGCCAGTCGGTTTCGCGCTTGATGAAATCGGTTTCGTCATTGGCGCTCATCGGGCCGCCGAACACGACGACGCCGGAATGATCTGCCAGCGTCTCCGGCAATTCCTCACCCAGCACCGGACGGCGGGCGTCGAGCGGATAACCCTGTGACGTGAGGTAATGGCCGATACGGCCGGGCGTGGACATTTCCTGATGCAGCACGACAAGAACCGGGCGCTTCGGCGCGGTGTTGGTGAACGGAATCTTCTGCGTTTTCTGCAACACGTAGTAGATTCGACCCCGTCCGCCGCCGGTTTGCAACGATCTTTTCTGTGCAGGCCGTTATGCCCGGTTTATCGGCCAAACCGGCGTTGCTGCACAACGTCCATGGCCCAGACCACGAGGCCGCGTGGCAAGAATCTGGGCAGCAGCGTGACCAGCAGATTCGGCCAGCCCGGCACCACCATGCGCCGTCCGGCCATCAGCCCGCGGTAGCCGGCCATTGCCACAAACCGTGCGTCGCGCTCCAGAATGCTTGGCCCGGTATGATCCGGCGCGCCGGCGCGGGCCTGGAATTCCGTCGGCACCGGGCCGGGACACAGCACCGTAACGCGCACGCCACGCGGCTTGAGTTCGCGATGCAGCGCCTCGGTGAACGACACCACGAAGGCCTTGGTGGCGTAATAAACCGCCATGCCGGGACCGGGCAGGAATCCCGCCACCGACGCGACATTGAGAATGCCGCCGCGCTCACGCGTCACGCTCGCGATGAAAGCGAGCGACAGTTCCGTCAGCGTGCGCACATTGAGATCGATCATCGCAAGCTGTTCGTCACGCGAGAGTTCAGCGGCGCGGCCGACCAGTCCGAAGCCCGCGTTGTTGACGATGAACTGCACGGCAAGATCGCGGCTGGCGAGTTCGTCAGCGATGCGCGTGGCGCAATTGCCCGCGCCGAGATCCATCGCCAGCACCGTGGGGCGCGGCTTGCCGCTCGCGGCAATCTCATCTGCGAGCGTCGCAAGCGCCTGTTCGCGGCGTGCGATCAGCACCAGTTCGTGGCCGTTCGCCGCGAATATCCGCGCCAGTTCAGCGCCAATGCCTGCCGATGCGCCTGTGATAACCGTGACGGGGCGCGGCATGGAATCTCAACCTTTTGCGCCGGAAGCGCCGGAAGCACGTTCCTTGAGTTCGATACGCTCGCGGGTCGAAATGCCAAGGAGGTCGGCGACCCGCCACATCACGTTGTCCTCAAACTCGCTGACCTTGCGGTCGGAGTATGCCATCTCCCACATCATCTCGATGACGCGGCGGCGGCCGTCCTCGTCAAGCGCGCGCATCAGGATGTGGGTGAAGTGGTAGAAATCCACCGCGTCCTGATCGGCGGCAACCGCGGCGTCGATCAGTTCCTCGGTCAGCGCATCGTCCAGCGTGAACCGCGCCTTGAGGAGATCATGCAGCTTGACGCGATCCGCCGCGTTCAGCCCGTGATCGAGGGTGGCGACATGGACCAGCAGCGCCGCCGCCGAGAGGCGGTAGTCGCTGTCGTCAAACGGCTTGGGTTTTTCCTCCCCGCCGAGGTCGGCGAAGAACGACTTGAGTTACTTGAGCATGCGGGGAAACGAACCTTGATCTGGGGTGGAATCGGGAGACGCAGACGGGTGTAGCCAACCTACCGGCTATGCGCTGTGCAAACTTGCGTTATCGGTAACCCGTGCAGCGGTGGATTTTCCTGAAAAGCCCGGTCGGGGCAATTTTTTACAAATCTGGCCAAGCGGCTGATCGATTATCCAAATCATGACTTGCCCACCGCACTTATGCCATACTAACGACAGGCCGGGTGGCGAGGTTCCAGCCGGCCCAAAAAACGCGCCATCATCGAGCGCAACGTCGGTATTGGGAAGCAAGGGTCGGGCAAAGGGCATGAGTTTGGTCGAGCGTTCACCGCAAAAAACGATGCCATCGCCCGCGACAAAGCCGGATGCCCGCATCGGCGTTCGTGGCGCGGGAAAAAGCTATGGCAACCTGGAAGTTTTCCGCAACATCAACCTGGAAGTCGGCGACGCCGAGATCGTCGCCATCGTCGGCCCTTCGGGCTGCGGCAAAACCACGCTGCTGCGCTGCATCGACGGACTGATTCCCCTTTCCAGCGGCGAAATCGCGGTCGAGGGCGAGCGCGTCGATCATCCGCTGCCCGGCGTCGCCATGGTGTTCCAGCACTTCGGCCTGTTCCCGTGGAAGACCGTATCCGCCAATGTCGCCTATGGCCTGCGGCTCGCGGGCGCCAGCAAGGCCGAGATCGCCGAGCGCGTGCCGTATTTCATCAAGCTCGTCGGGCTGGCCGGTTTTGAAAACGCCTTCCCCTACCAGCTCTCCGGCGGCATGCAGCAACGCTGCGGCCTCGCCCGCGCGCTCGCCATCGAGCCGCGTGTCCTCCTGATGGACGAGCCGTTCGCCGCCGTCGATGCGCAGACCCGCGAGATCCTGCAGTTCGAACTCATCCGCATCTGGGAGATGCGCCCGACCACCATGGTCTTCGTCACGCATTCGATTGAAGAAGCCGTGCTGATGGGTCATCGCATCGTCGTATTGAAGGGCTGGCCTTCCAGCGTGCATGAGATCGTCGAGGTCGATTTGCCGCATCCGCGCGGGCGCTCGACACTGGCGCATCCGCGTTTTGCCGCGTTACGTGAGCACGTCTGGTCTACCCTGATGGACGAAGCCAAGGCCGCCGAGCTGGAGCTTCAGACGTAAGCCAACCGTTCACGGAAACCAAAAAGCCAAAAAACGAAATAACACTGGAGGAAGTCATGACAATGTTGCGCAAGTCCCTGTTACGCAAAAGCTTGTTAAGCAAGTCATTGATGCCGGCGCTCGCGCTCGCCGCACTCGCGGGCAGCTCCACTGGCCCGGCACGCGCGCAGGAAACCCTCACCCTCGGACTGCCCGCGATCCCGCCGGTGTTCGTGTCGGTGCAGGCCTATGTCGCGCTGCAGGAAAAACTCTTCGAGAAGCACGGCGTCAAGGTCATCATGCGGCCGTTCGATTCAGGCGCCAACGCCGCGCGCGCCACTGTTGCGGGCGACGTGGACTTCGCGATCTCGCCGACCCCGCTGATCGTCAACATGATTTCCAATGCCAATGCCGAACTGGTCGGCATCTATGGCTATGAGCATCCCGACTGGCTGCTGGGTTCGATGGACCCCACCAAGAAATGCGAAGACATCAAGGGCCAGCCGGTCGGCGTCGACTCGGAAGGCGGCGCGCGTTCGATTGCGCTCAACCAGCTCATCCGCTCCTGCGGCCTCACGGCGAAGGACACCCAGCAGGTCGCGCTGTCGTCGAACGTCGGCACCGCGATGGCTTCGGGCCAGTTGAACTGGGGCGTGCTGCATATCGATGACGTGCCGATCATCGAGCGTCAGGCCGGCAAGAAAGTCGCCACCATCCTCGACATCAACAAGGTCGCGCCGCTCAACCACTACATGACCATCGTGACTACGCGCGAGAAGGCCGACAAGAAGAAGGAAGCCCTGACCCGCGCCCTCGCCGCGATGATCGAGGCCGTCGCCTTCATCTACGATCCGAAGAATGCCGACGCCGTCGCCAAGGCCGCGGAGCCGACCGGCCGCGACGCCGACGAAGCCAGGACCTCGACCAAGATGTATACCGCGATGAATTTCTGGCCGCGCCAGGGCATGGGCCTGCCGCAGAAGAACATCGACGAAATCATCGAGACGCAGAAGAAGGTCGGCGGCATTCGCGCCAACGCGACGCCGGTGACGTATGAGCGGTTTGCCAATCCGACGATCTACAACGACGCGCTGAAGATGACCGGCGGCGGCAAGACGAACTGAAGCGTTGTTTAAAAGAAACTGATGCCAAGAGGGCAGTGCGCCCCCTCTCCCCAGCGGGGAGAGGGTTGGGGTGAGGGGGTTTAATTCCATCGTGAGACCGCAACCCCTCACCCGCTCGCTTCGCTCGCGACCTCTCCCCACGGGAGAGGTGAACCCCAAGCTGGCCCTACTTTCCTGGCTAAAACTTGATGCGGACCCTTACCTCTGATGCTCAAACGTAATTCCCTGGCCGAACGCTGGACCGTCTACGCCATCGCGCTGACCATCGGCGCGGTGGCGTGGCAACTCATTTCCTACAGGACCAGCCCGACCTTCCTGTCGTCGTTCACCAAGACCATCGCGCAACTGTGGGACTTCATCCTCGACGGCACGCTGGAAGCCGCGCTCTTGAGTTCGCTCGGCCTGTTCGCCGCCGGCATGTTCTTCGCCATCATCGTCGGCCTGCTGATGGGATTGCTGCTGGCGCGCGTGCGACTGTTGCGCGTCGCGCTCGAAAACTACATTACGATCCTCTATGCGACGCCGATGGTGGCGTTGATCCCGTTCATCCTCTCGACCATGGGTTTCGGCTTCGCGCCCAAGGTGCTGGTCGTGTTCCTTTTCGCGTTTTTCCCGATCCTCTACAACACCGTCGAGGGCGCGCGCAGCCTCAAGCCCGAACTCCTTGAAGTCGCCCGTTCGTATCGCTCAAACGAATACGAAGTCTGGCGCGACGTGCTGATCCCCTACACGCTGCCGTTTGCGCTCACCGGCATCCGTCAGGCCGTCGCGCGCGGCCTGGTCGGCATGATTTCCGCCGAACTGTTCCTGTCGTCGTCGGGCATGGGCCAGCTCATCATGCGCAGCGGCCAGGACTTCGACATACCCGCGCTCTATGGCTCGATCCTCGTGGTCACGATTCTGGGCGTCATCATGATGTCGATTGGCCGCGCGCTCGAAAATCATTTCGCTGCATGGCGGGGGTTAGAGCGATGACCGCGCCGACCGTCGCAACAACAGAACCCGCAGCCACGCCCGCGCGCCATACCGCATTCGGCGATTTCACCATTCGCATTGCTGCCGGCATCCTCATTCTGGTGCTGTGGGAAGTGCTGGTGCGCGCCTTCGCGCCACCGTTCGTCGCGCGCCCGACCGGCATTATCGCGGCGTTTCCGGGCGTGATGGCCAACCCGACGTTCTGGTTAGCCGCGCAGGCAACCCTGACCGCCGTGTTCCAGGGCCTCGCCATCGCCTTCGTCGCCGGCACCATTCTCGGCGTCGGCATCGGCCGCATCCGGCTCGTGGATCGCTTCAGCTCGCTTTACATCAGCGGCCTGTTCGCCATGCCGCTCACAGCAATCCTGCCGCTGTTCTCGCTGTGGTTCGGCTACACGGCGGACGCGCGGCTCGCGGTCGTGGTGTTCGCCTGTTTCTTCTCCGTCGTGACCAACGTGTCCGACGGCGCGCGCGCCGTGCCGATTGAATATATCGAGGTGTCGCGCTCGTTCCGGGGCCGCGCCCTCTCGCGCCTGTTTGACGTGATCCTGCCGGCCTCGGTGCCGTACATTCTTGCCGGACTTCGGCTCGCTGCCGGCCGCGCGCTGATCGGTGCCGTCGTTGCGGAATTCTTCGTCTCGATCCCCGGCCTCGGCTTTTTCATATTGTTTGAAGCGCGCCGCTTCCATCACAACGAAGCCTTTGTCGGCGTCGCATTGCTCGCCTGCTCCGGTGTGCTGTTCGAGATCGCGCTGAGGAAAGCTACGGCGAAATGGCTGCCGTGGTATCGCAGGGGCGAGCCGGGGGATTGAGAAAGTGTCTATTGCCGCATGCGAACGTGGCACTCAGTTTGCGGAAATCTGGACTTTAACCGCCTGAGCTTTGCATCCGCTTGTGCAGGCTGGACGCAGGCCAGTTCTTCTCACGCTCACTTGCGAAAAACTGTGCAATCACGCGCGCTTCTGCAGGTGTGGTTCGGCCTGAGAACGGCATTGCGTCCGCGTTGAGTTTATCAGGTTGATCAGCGCCAAAAGGGTGATCGTCCTTATCGTTCGGCATTTGCAACCTCTTCTGTCTCTTGAAGAATTACTACCAGCCGACCCTGCTGCATCCCTTTATCCACGACCACAAAGCTACAATTCGTGGGGAGGAGCGCCTCCTCCTCTTGAAAATTAGGCGATAGAAACCAAATCGCTCTCGCACTCAACGCCCGAATGATGAACAAAACGTTTCCGCCGAAAGCGCCGGCTTCCTTAAAGGAAGCACTTGTAAACGCCGGAAATGCGACGATTTCGTCAAGCACGTAGTGTTTACTGAACTTGCCGAGATCGGAAGCATGATAGCCGCGATATACGGTGCCGCCGCCGGTCGTATATCTGGGCAGCTTGTGAATACCGCTGTCTAGAACTGCAGCAAATGCAACTACGTCAGGGTGCGGTTTTCGCGACCAAAGCTGCGCGTTGATGTAACTGTGCCAGCCATTCGCGGTTGAATAGACGTAAAATGCGATGGCCTCCGCATTATTGATTCCCTCGTAAAATTCTTCATCCGGTGGCCCAAATTTTCGAGCGCATCTCGCGGCCTCTTCAGCTCCGATCAGCCTGACCAACAAATCAAGGAAATCAGCTCCACCCACTCAGTCTGCTCCTTCGGCGAAGCCTGACTTTTTCCGCCCCGCGTTCGAGAGCAAAGTCATGCGCTCGCTCCGACACCATCCCCGATCTTTGTGTCGGCCCAGTCTACGTCGTCCCGCTTACGCAAGTCACTCATCCCACCATCACCAATCCCCTCACCATCCCGTGCATCCGCTCCACGCCCGTCTTTGTAATCAATAGCGCCTCGCCGGTCTGCACGCCGGCCATGCCGTCCTTCGTCGCGACGTTCGGCTGGATCACCACCATCATGCCGGCCCTGATCGGCATGTCGGGAATCTTGCCTGCGGGCCGGCTCGCCGAGCCGACGATGGGGCCGAAATAACCGCCGCCGAAACCGTGCATCAGGTCGTCGATGGTCGTGAAGCCGTTGGCCTCGATCATCCCTGACGCCGCGACGACTTCCGCCGGCATCGTGCCGTCCTTGAGGATCGCCACGATGGCGTCGAACGCCGCGTCCGCCGTGGCGTGCAAATCGCGATAAAGCTGCGTCGGCTCCGCGCCCAAGGTGAACGTGCGCAGCACCTGCCCCGCGTGATCCCAGAAATTCGCGCTGATCTCGGCGAACACTACGTCGCCGTTTTCGAGTTTGCGTGTCGATGGAAACTGCCGCGGCACCGCGACGTTCGGCGCGGCCATCGACGTCGTGCCGATGAAATGGATCGCATTGGTGCCGCCGTGGCGGACATAGGCGCGCTCGATGGCGTCGGAAAGTTCACGCTCGTTGATGCCGGGCTTGAGGTTGTCGCGCAGCGCCATCATGCCGAGATCGGAAAAATGCGCGCCGATGCGAAACCAGTCCATCTCCTCCACCGACTTCATCATGCGCAGCCGCACATAATCGCGGTTGAGATTTTTCAGCGTGCCGAACTGCGCTGTCAGCGCCGCATGCTGCTCGACGCCCAGCGGGCCGAAATATGCGACGCGATCCGGCTTCGCGCCGCGCTGCTTGAGCGCATCAATCGCACTGGCGATCATCGTGCCCTCGCCGCCCCAGGCGACTTCGGCGTCGGACGCGAGCTTTTTCGCCAGCGGCAGGTGGTTGAAGTAATGCACCAGCAGCGTGTCCTGCTTGCCCGGCGTGAAGATGCCGGCGGCTTCCGCCGTCACCGGCCATTGCGTCAGCCATTGCACGCTGCCGCCGACGCGCGCCGCGCCATAGAACAGCAGATGGTCCGCGCCGACCTTGCTCAGCAACGCTGCGACCGCATCGCGCCGGCGCGTCATTTCGCCTGCCGAGAAGCGCGGATATTCCATATCGACGATGCGTTGCAGATTCGCTGGCAGATCGGATGGCAGGGTTGTCATTGTCATGCTCGACAGGTGCGGCGCGGGCGGCGACAATAGCAATCAACGACAGGGAGAAACATCATGGCCGACACGATTGTTGTGATCGCCGCAGGCGAAATGGGCGCGGCCATCGGCAAACGCCTGTCGGAGCGCGGCGCGCGCGTGCTAACCTCGCTCAGGGGCCGCGGCACGGCGAGCCAGGCGCGGGCCGCCGACGCAAAGATGCAGGATGTCGCGAGCGACGACGACATGGTGGCGCAGGCGGATTTCATTCTCTCGGTGGTGCCGCCCGGAGAGGCCGCCGCGCTCGCGGAACGCCTGAAAGGTCCGCTCGCAAAAGCCGCGCGCAAGCCGATCTACGTCGATTGCAACGCCATCGCGCCGAAATCCGCGCTGCGTATTGGCGAGATTCTCAGGCCGACGCACGCGCCCTATGTCGATGGCGGCATCATCGGCGGACCGCCCGGCGGCGATTACGCGCCCGGCATCTACGTGTCGGGAAAGCAGGCGAAAGACGTCGAGCGGCTTGCCGCCTATGGCCTGAACATCCGCGTGCTGAAAGGTGACATCGGCGCGGCCTCCGCGATGAAGATGGCCTATGCCGGCATCACCAAGGGCGTCACGTCCATCGGCATCGCGCTGCTGTTCGGCGCATCGCGTGCGGGATGCGCGGAAGAACTCCGGCAGGAAATGGCCGAGAGCCAGCCGCAACTCCTGCAGCGGTTCTCGCGGCAGATCCCGGGCGCGTTTCCGAAGGCCTATCGCTGGGTCGCGGAGATGGAAGAGATCGCCGAATTCCTCGGCGACGATCCTGCGGCGCGCGACATGTTCCTCGGCATCGCGAAACTCTATGGGCGGATCGCATCCGGACAGAACAAGTCTATTCCGGCCGCCGCAGACGAGGTGGCGGCGCTGCAAGCGTTCTGCGACGGCGGAAAAGCGCGTTAGCCGGCGCAGCCAGTGCCACCCGTTTGCTGTTCCGGCATAGAGGTGAATGGCGGGGATGACGGGTCCGGGAAATCGCCCAGTTTAGAGGAATTGTAGGTTTTGCGGCGTTGCAACAACCTCGCAATAGGCAAAAAGCTCAATGATTGCAGTTGTTTGGAACGATTTTAAACTGCGATTTCCTTTGCATCCGGAGAATAATTCGCGCTATTCGATCAGCAGCGAAACGTGAAAACCGCCGCCGGGACGTCCATGATTGTTTGCTCTTGCAACGTGATCACCGACCACGACGTCCGCGCGGCGGTCAAAACCACAGCACATTCAAGGCCTTCCACCTGCAAAGTCTATGGCTGCCTCGGCTGCAACGCGCAGTGCGGCCGCTGCGCCCGCACCATCCGCGGCATCATGGACGAGGCTCTGGCCGTTGCTGCTGCCGGTGGCGGCGCCCAGAAGACTTGATTTTTCAATCGCTTGTCTGGCGCCATCCCCTCTCTAGAAATATTCTAATCTAGTCTTGTAATCGTCGCCGCGACAAAGCAATGTCGGGCGAACGCGATGCTTTGCAGCAGTAACCCGCAGTTTTTCCGGAGATTTTGCCATGAAGGGCGACGCCAAGGTCATCGAATATCTCAACAAAGGCGTCCGCCACGAGCTGGCGGCTATCAACCAGTACTGGCTGCATTATCGCCTGTTCGAACACTGGGGTTTTGCATCGCTGGCGAAGCAGTGGCGCAAGGAATCCATCGAGGAAATGCAGCACGCCGACAAGCTGGTGGCGCGCATCCTGTTTCTTGACGGTTTTCCGAACATGCAGGTGATCGACCCGCTGCACATCGGCCAGAACGTCAAGGAAGTGCTGGATTGCGACCTCAAGGCCGAAATGTCCGCCCGCGCGCTCTACGAGGAAGCCGCGACCCACTGCCATGGCGTCAAGGACTATGTCACCCGCGACCTGTTCGAGAGCATCCTGAAGGACGAGGAACACCACATCGACTTCCTCGAGACCCAGCTCGACCTCATCGAGAAGCTCGGTATCCAGCTGTACTCGCAGCACCATATTGGCGAGATCAGCGAAGGCTAATCGCTCGCGGGCAAGCCGCCCCTACGGCGGCTTGCGGGGCATGTTTCGGAACTTTTATGGCTGCCGCCAGAAGTTCCCGAAACGCCCGCTTTCGCTGCCTGATTCACACCTTTCAGCTAATTCACAATCACTTCCCGCCAGAACGCTCTATGATAGCCGCGTCGAGAACCGTTGTGGCTAGGCGTGGTGAGCGTGGTTTGTATGCGTGGATGGGGGCGGCATTTTGCGCGCGTAACGGCACGAGCGTGCCACAGCCGTGGCTTGCCTGTCGCCGCGCTGGCGTGCCTCTCGCTGACCGGCTGCATCGTCGGCTATGAAAAGCCGGACACCGCACTCGAAGTCCCGGACAAGTATTGCTACGCCAATCATCAGCCTGGGCACGCGCTGCCCGCGCTGGACTGGTGGCGCAGCTTTCGGTCCAAGGAACTCACTGCGCTGATCGAAGACGCGCAGACCGCCAATCTCGACATCGCCATCGCCGTCGCACGCATCACGCAGGCCGATGCGCAGGCGCGCATTTCCAGAGCTGCGCTGTTGCCAAGCGTCGGTGCCAACGGCAGCGGGTCACGTTCACGTCCGGCAACCAGTTCTTCGAGCGGTTCGACACCCCGCACCGGCTCGACTGAAACATCGAGCTACAACGCCAATCTCAGCGCCAGCTATGAAATCGATTTCTGGGGCAAGAACCGCGCGGCGTTGCTGGCCAGCGAGGAAAGCGCCGTCGCCAGCCGCTTTTCGCGCGACGTGGTGGCGCTCACCGCGATCGCTTCGGTTGCGAATACATATTTCCAGGTGCTGAACGCGCAAGACCGTCTGAAGATCGCGCGGGACAATATCGCATCCGCGGAGCGTGTGCTCGCGCTCATCCGTCAACGTTTCATGGTCGGCACAGCCTCACAGCTTGACGTCGCGCAGCAGGAGAGCCTGCTGGCCACCCAGCGTGCCGCCGTACCGCCGCTTGAAATCGCCTTGCGCCAGAACGCGACCGCGCTCGCCGTATTGGTCGGGCGCGCGCCGGAAGGTTTTGCGGTGCGCGGTGGCGGACTGGGTTCGATCAAGGTGCCGGCCGTCACGCCGGGCCTGCCGTCCGAATTGCTCAACCAGCGCCCGGATATTCGTCTGGCGGAAGCCGATCTCGCCTCGTCGAACTACAGCGTCGAATCCGCCCGCGCGGCTTTCTTTCCGAGTATTTCGCTGACCGGCACGCGCGGCTTCCAGAGCGTGGCACTGGCAACGCTGTTCGGGCCGGGCGCCTGGTACTACACGATGGCCGCGAGCCTGACCCAGCCGGTGTTTGACGGCTTCCTGCTAAAGGGCCAACTGGAACTCGCCCAGGGACGGCAACAGGAGTTCCTGCAGACCTATCGCAAGGCCGTGCTTTCGGCCTTCAGCGACGTCGAGCAGGCGCTGATCGCGGTCCAGCAGCAGGCGACCCGCGAACGGCTGCAAGGCGACGTCGTGCGGGCGGCCCGGCAGGCGTTTGGACTGTCCGAGCAGCGGCTGCGGGAAGGCACGGTCGATCTCATCACTGTCCTGACCACCCAACAGACTTTGTTTCAGGCTCAGGATACGCTGGCGCAGGTACGATTCGCCCGGTTGCAGGCCATTGTCGGCTTGTTCCAGGCACTCGGCGGCGGCTGGCCGCCAGCCGACATAAATCAGCCGGTATCTCAATGATCGGTGGCTTTGAAGTGCGTTCATACGTCGAACAACGGACGCAGCGGACGGACCATGACTAACGCGCGACGCCTGATGATCTATGGGGTAGTCGCCGTGGCGCTTGCCGCGGCGGTTGGCTACGTCTGGATGAAGCCCGCCGAGCAGTCCGCGCAGCAGCGCGCCGGCGGCGGACGCTTCCGTGCCAACCCCGACCAGCCGGTGCCGACCCTGGCATCGACCGCGCGCACCGCCGACGTGCCTATCTATCTTGACGGCGTCGGTGCCGTCCGTGCGCTCAATACCGTGACGGTGCGCTCACAGGTCGATGGCAAGTTGCTGCGCGTCAATTTCAAGGAAGGTCAGGACGTCGAGCGCGGCTACGTGCTGGCGGAAATCGACGACACGCTCTATCGCGCGCAACTCGATCAGGCTGTCGCCAAGAAGGCGCAGGACGAAGCGCAGCTTGAGAACGCACGGCGCGACCTTGAACGCTACATCCGCCTCGCCGCCACCAATGCGCTGGCGCCGCAACAGGCCGACACACAAAAATCCCTCGTCGCACAGTTCGAGGCATTGGTAAAAGCCGATCAGGCCGCCATCGACAATACACAGGCGACACTGGAATACGCCAAGATCATTGCGCCGATCTACGGCCGCACAGGCTTTCGTCAGGTCGATGCCGGCAACATCATTAAGGCATCCGACGCCACCGGCGTCGTCACCATCACGCAGCTCAAGCCGATCTCGATGATCTTCACCCTGCCGCAGCAGCAGTTGCAGCAAGTCAATACGGCGATGGCGAAGAACCCGCTTACGGTCGAAGTGTTCGGCTCCGACAACAAGACCGTTGCCGACAAAGGCATCTTGCAGGTCATCGACAACCAGGTCGATCAGGCGACCGGCACGGTGAAGCTCAAGGCGGAGTTTCCCAACACCGATCTGCAACTGTGGCCCGGTCAGTTTGTCAACGTGCGGCTGCTGGTTGACACGCTAAAGAATGTCGTCGTCTTGCCGACAGCGGCGATCCAGCGCGGACCCAATGGCTTGTTCGTATTCACGGTGAAGGACGACAGCACTGTAGCGATGAAGCAGATCGCGATTTCGCAACAGGACGAAACACAGACCGTCGTGACGTCCGGCGTACAATCTGGCGAGCGCGTCGTGACGACGAGCTTCAATCAGCTCACCGACGGCGGCAAAGTCACCATCGGTACCGGCGAGCCGGGCGTCGCACCCGCTGTCGCGCCGGGCAGCAACAACCGCCAGCGCGGACAACAACGCCGGCCTGCCGGCGAAGCACAGAGCGCCCAGCCGCCAGCACAATCCGGAACGTCACCTGAATCGCAGCCAGGAAATCAGCGGCGCAGTGAGCGCGAAGGCGGCAACCGGACGCCATGAGTCCTTTAAACTAGTTCCGTTACGTTAGAACAGGCGCGCCACCATGAGTTCGCTGAGCGTATCTGCGCCATTCATCCAGCGCCCGATTGCGACCTCGCTGCTGGGCGTGGCGGTGATGCTTGGCGGCCTGCTCGGCTATTGGCTGTTGCCGGTGTCGTCGCTGCCGCAGGTCGATTTCCCGACCATTCAAGTCACCACGCAACTTCCCGGCGGCAGCCCGGACACCATCGCTGCGCTGGTCACTGCGCCGCTGGAACGCCAGTTCGGCCAGATCGCTTCGCTGACGAGCATGACTTCGGCGAGTTCGTTCGGCATCAGCCAGGTCACGCTGCAGTTCGATCTCGACCGAGACATCGATGGCGCGGCGCAGGATGTGCAATCCGCGATCAATGCCGCGCGTTCGACCTTGCCGCAGAACCTGCCCTATCCGCCGACCTATGCAAAGGTGAACCCGGCCGACGTGCCGATGGTGACGCTCGCGATTACGTCCGACTCGGTTTCGGTGCGGCAACTCAGCGATCTCGCCGACACGCTGCTGGCGCAGCGCCTGAGCGAAGTCACCGGCGTCGGTAAGGTCAGTGTCCAGGGCGGCCTGAAGCCCGCGGTGCGTATCCAGGCCGACCTTGCGCGCCTCGCGGCTTACGGCATTTCGCTTGAGGACCTGCGCGCCGCTGTTACCGGCGCCAACGTGTCGGGACCCAAGGGCCAGCTCGACGGTTCGCATCAAGCCTACATGATCGCGGCCAACGATCAGATTACCGCAGCAGACGCCTACAAGCCGCTCGTCATCGCCAATCGCAACGGCGCGCCGGTGCAGTTGCGCGACGTCGCCGACGTAATCGACGGACTGGAGAACATGAAGGTCGGCGGCTGGTATCAGGGCAAGCCGGCCGTCATCATCGACATCCAGCGCCAACCCGGCGCCAACGTGATCGACACCGTCGAACGCATCCGCAAGGAATTGCCGCGCCTGCAGCGCGCCATGCCGGCCAGCGCGAACCTCACCATCGTCAGCGACCGCACCGAGACGATCCGCGCTTCGGTGCATGACGTGCAGTTCTCGCTGGTGCTCGCCATCGGCCTCGTGGTGCTGGTGGTGTTCATCTTCCTGCGCACGATCCGTGCGACGATTATTGCCGGCGTGGCTTTGCCACTGTCGCTCGTCGCCACCTTCGGGGTGATGTGGTTCTGCGGTTTTTCGCTCGATAACCTTTCGCTGATGGCGCTCACCATCGGCACCGGCTTCGTGGTCGACGATGCGATTGTCATGATCGAGAATATCGTCCGCCACATCGAGGACGGCGAAGACCCGATGGAAGCCGCAATGCGCGGTGCGCGCGAGATCGGCTTCACGGTGATTTCGCTGACCGTGTCGCTGATCGCGGTATTCATTCCGCTGCTGTTCATGACGGGCCTTGTCGGCCGCATGTTCCGTGAATTCGCGCTGACGCTGACCATCGCGGTCATCACGTCGGCCATCGTGTCGCTGACACTGACGCCGATGATGTGCGCGCGCATGCTCACCAAGACCGAGGAAAAGCCGCACGGAAAACTGTCGCAGGCGTTCAACGATTTCATTGATCGCACGCTGGAATATTACCGCATCAGCCTCGAATGGGTGATCCAGCGTCAGGCCGCAACACTGTGGACCACGGCGGCAACGCTCGTAGCGACGATCTTTCTCTACATCGTCATTCCCAAGGGCTTCCTGCCGCCGCAGGACACCGGCCTCATCATTGCCGTCACCGAAGCCGGACAGGACGTTTCATTCAACGAAATGAAACAGCTGCAGGCGCGTGTTGCCGCTGAGATCGGCAAGGACAAAGACGTCACCGGCATTGTCTCGATTGTCGGTGTCACGACGATCAATGCCACGCCGAATTCCGGCCGCCTGACCATCACGCTCAAGGCCCGCAACCAGCGCGATGCCTTCGTTACCGAGATCGTTGCGCGCCTGAAGAAGGCCGTGGAGCCAGTGCCAGGCATGATCGTTTACTTCCTGCCGGTGCAGGATATCCAGATCGGCACACGCACCAGCCGCGCGCAATACCAATACACACTGGCCGGAACCGACGCCAAGGAAGTGGCCGGCTGGACCGACAAGCTGGCGGCGGCCTTGCAGGGCTCGCCGATCCTGCAGGAAGTCGCATCCGAAGTTCAGGACGGCGGCCTGCGCGCGCTGATCAATGTCGACCGCGAGATGGCGGGCCGCCTCGGCATTTCGATGCAGCTCATCAACGACACGCTCAACGACGCGTTTGGCCAGCGCCAGATTTCAACCATCTACGGGCAGGCCAATCAGTACCGTGTCATCCTCGAAGCCAAGCCGGAGTATCAGAACAATCCGGCGGCGCTGACCAAACTTTACGTGCCTGCGTCCGCGGCATCACAACCGCTGCCCGTGCAAAGCACACAGAACGCGACACCGGCACTGGCTTCCGCAACACCCGTCGCGCAAATTCCGCTCAGCGTCATCGCGTCGGTCGAGCGCACGACGGCGCCACTGGTTATCCTGCACGAGGAGCAGTTCCCGGCGGCAACCATGAGCTTCAACCTTGCGCCGGGCGCAGCGCTGGGCGATGCCGTCGAGGCCATTAAGAAGGCCGAGCGCAGCATCGGCGTGCCCTCGTCGATCACCTCAAGCTATTCGGGCGACGCCGCGGAATTCACGCGCTCGCTCGCCGGCGAGCCGTGGCTCATTCTTGCCGCCGCCATCACGATCTACATCGTGCTGGGTGTGCTGTACGAAAGCTTCATCCACCCGCTGACGATCCTGTCCACGCTGCCGTCCGCCGGCGTCGGTGCGCTGCTGGCGCTTTTGCTGTGCGGGCAGGATCTTTCCATCGTGGCGCTGATCGGCATCGTGCTGCTGATGGGCATCGTGAAGAAGAACGCCATTATGATGATCGACTTCGCCCTCGATGCCGAGAGAGTCGATGGCCTGTCGCCGCATGACGCCATCGTGAAGGCCTCGCAACTGCGCTTCCGTCCGATCATGATGACCACGCTCGCTGCGCTGTTCGGGGCGCTGCCACTGGCGCTGCAAAGCGGCACCGGATCGGAATTGCGCTTCCCGCTCGGCATCACCATCATCGGCGGCCTGCTACTGAGCCAGTTGCTGACGCTCTACACCACGCCGGTGATCTACCTCACGCTTGAGCGCCTCAAGAATCAGGGTTTCCGCAGGCGTCCGCGTCCCGTGCAGCAACCGGCGGAGTAAGGGGATGAATTTCTCCTACCCCTTCATCATGCGGCCGGTAGGAACCACATTGCTGGCCATCGGCCTGTTTCTCGTCGGCGCAGTCGCCCATCAGTTTTTGCCCGTTGCGAGCGTTCCGGCGATCGACATCCCGACCATCCGCGTTTCCGCGAGCCGGCCGGGGGCCGACCCGGAAACCATGGCGGCCACAGTCGCCGCACCGCTGGAACGTCGGCTGGGCGCGATTGCGGGTGTCACTGAAATCACTTCGGTGAGTTCGATTGGCTCCAGCTCGATTACCATTCAGTTTGATATCAACCGCAATATCGACGGCGCGGCGCGCGACGTGCAGGCGGCGCTAAACTCCGCCCAGAGCGATCTGCCGACCGATCTGCCGACCTTGCCGACGTTTCGCAAATCCAATCCGGCGGCGGCGCCAGTCCTTATTCTCGCGCTGACCTCGAAGAACATTTCCGCAAGCGCGATCTACGATGCGGCAGACACCGTGATCGCCCAGCGCATCATGCAAGTGGTCGGCGTCGCCGATGTGGCGGTGAGTGGTGCCGAACAGCCCGCCGTGCGGGTTCGCGTCAATCCGGTGGCGCTGTCGGCCACCGGCGTATCGTTCGACGACATTCGCACCGCGATATCGCAAACCAATGCGCAAGGACCGCTGGGCGAATTCGCAGGCTCCCGGCAGGCCGAAACACTTGCAACCAACGATCAGCTCCGCGATCCGTCCGAGTACCGCACACTGGTGGTCAAATCTGTCAATGGCAGCGTCATCCGCCTGTCGGATGTTGCAACCATCGTGCAGGGCACGCGCAACGCCAATGCCGCCGCCTGGTACAATCTCCAGCCGGCGGTGCTGCTCATCATCACCAAGCAGACCAATGCCAATGTCATCGAGACCGTCGATCACATCCGCGAACTGATCCCCGAGATCAAACGCTGGATTCCTGCCGGCATCGATATTTCGGTCTTGTCCGACCGCACGCTGACGATCCGCGCCAGCATCCTCGACATGCAGATGACCTTGGCGGGTTCGATTGCCCTCGTCATGCTGGTCGTGTTCCTTTTCCTGCGCCGCACCGCGCCGACACTGGCAGCAGGCGTCACCGTTCCGCTGTCGCTCGCCGGCACCTGCGCCGCCATGTGGCTCGTCGGCTTCTCCATCGACAACCTTTCACTGATGGCCCTCGCGGTGTCAGTCGGCTTCGTCGTCGACGATGCCATCGTCATGATCGAGAACACCTACCGCAACCTGGAGAAGGGCTATTCGCCGCTGCGTGCGGCCATTGAAGGCGCGCGGCAGATCGGCTTCACGGTTATTTCCATCAGCATTTCGCTGGTCGCGGCTTTCATTCCCCTGCTGTTCATGGGCGGCGTCCTTGGGAGGCTGTTCCGCGAGTTCTCGGTCACGCTGGTGTTCGCCATCATCGTCTCGACCATCGTATCGCTGTCGGTAACACCGATGATCTGCGCGCATTATATCCGCGAAGTGCCCACCACGCGCAGCCGCTTCGACCGCGTCGTCGAAGGCTTCCTCGAACGCCTTGTGAATGCCTACGCATCCACACTCACCGTCGCGCTGCGCCACCGCACCATCATGATGATGGTGATGGCGGCGACCATCGCACTCACCGCCGCTCTTTATGTCAAAACACCGAAGGGATTTTTCCCGCAGGATGACACCGGGCTGGTGTTCGGCGGCACACGCGCTTCGACCGACATTTCCTACAAGACCATGGTCGAGCTTCAGCGTCAGGTGGTCGATATCGTCCAGAACGATCCCGCCGTGTTCGGCGTCGGCTCGTCCGTCGGCGGTTCGGGATTCTCCGGCTCGGTCAATCGCGGCACCATGTTTATCAGCCTCAAACCCCTCGCCGAACGTGACGGCATGAGTACGCAGCGTGTGGTGGACCGCCTGCGTCGCGCCGCCGGAGCGGTCCCTGGCCTGCAACTGTTCATGTTTCCGGCGCAGGACCTTCGCATCGGCGGCCGGCAAAGCAATTCGCAGTATCAATTCACGCTGTGGAGTCCCGATCTTCCCGAACTCACCAAATGGGTTCCGGCGGTGCAGGACCGTATCCGCAAAATAGATGGCGTCACCGACGTCAACACCGATCGCGAGCAGGGTGGGCTGCAACTCGGCATCACCATCGACCGGCCCCGCGCATCCGCGCTCGGCGTGAAAATGTCGGCCATCGATTCCGCGCTCAACAACGCATTCGCGCAGCGGCAGATTTCAACAATTTACAGCCAGCGTAACCAGTATCGCGTGATCCTGGAAATCGACCCGCAGTTCCAGCGCGACCCAAGCGATCTCGATCATGTCTATGTGCCCGGCTCCGGCGGCGTTTCGGTGCCGCTGTCTGCGGTCGCCAAATTCGAGAAAGGGCTTGCGCCCCTCGTCGTCAATCATCAGGGCCAGTATCCGGCGGTGACAATCTCATTTGCCCTGAAGCCGGACGCCCAGCTCGAAGCCGCAACCGCCGCCATCATGCAGGCCGTCGCGGAATTGCGTCTGCCGGATTCGGTCCACGCGGAATTCGCCGGCGATGCAAAGGCGCTGGCGCAAACCGCCAGTGCGCAAGTCGTTCTCATCATTGCGGCGCTGCTGGCCGTCTACATCGTGCTTGGCGTGCTGTACGAAAGCCTCGCGCATCCGCTGACGATCATCTCGACATTGCCCTCTGCCGGCCTTGGCGCATTGCTTGCACTGCAGGCCTTCAACGCCGAACTGTCGATCATCGCCTTCATCGGCATCATCCTGCTGATCGGCATCGTCAAGAAGAACGGCATCATGCTGGTGGACTTCGCGCTGGAAGGAGAGCGTCAGCGCGGCCTCACCCCTGAGCAGGCGATCTATGAGGCGTGCCTCGCGCGGTTCCGGCCGATCCTGATGACGACGATGTCCGCATTGCTCGGCGCCGTACCGCTGGTGATCGCGTCGGGGCCGGGCTCCGAGCTGCGCCGCCCGCTTGGCATCACCATCATCGGCGGACTTGTCGTGTCACAGATCCTCACGCTTTACACGACGCCGGTGATCTATCTGTTGCTCGACAAGCTACATCACCGCCTTTCGCGCGGCACGCCGCGCCGCCTGAAATGGCAGGATGCTTCACGGCCGCCCCGGCTCGATCCGGCCGAGTAATCCGAGCGGAAACACTCTTATCCACAGCCTGTCCTCGCGGCATCGCCCGGCCCCTGCCTTGTACCGGGACAGGCGCAAACTTCCTGTTCCCCTCCATTCTTGTCGCGGCGCGATGCCGCACCCTTTCAAGGGCTCGCCCCCAGTTGCAAATGCAAACTAGTCGCAATAAGGTTCAGAGGTAACCGTGTAAATTGCGTGAAAATGAAAAAAACACTTCTAAATCTGGCCGGCGTCGCTTGTGTCTGGCTGTTCACTCCGGATTTCGCCGCCTACGCCGCAGAAAGAGACAAGCGGCCTGGCCAACCCGCCGCCTTCGACTGGAGCGGTGCTTATGCTGGCGGGCACGTCGGCTACGGCTTCACCGGCGCCGGCAACAGGATTTTCGACCCGTTTCCCACCGCAAATAGTGACGGTTCCGCGCGCGGCATCGGCGGACTGCAGGCCGGCTACAACATCGTCATGCCGTCGCGCTTCATGCTCGGAATCGAAGCCGATGCGACGATCCCCTATTTCTTCGAGACCGACGACACGCTGTGGTCGCGTGGCACCACGTCTGGCAGCACACTGGTCGAACATCTCGACTACGTCGCGCATCTGCGTGGGCGCCTCGGCTACGCCTTCGACAACACGCTGATCTTTGCCACCGGCGGTCTCGCATGGTCGCAGTCGCGCTTCCTCGAAAGTCCCGGCATCGGCAACGATGACGACAAGCGTCTGATGCACCGCACCGGCTGGACTCTGGGCGCAGGCGTCGAACGCGCGCTCGATGCTGACTGGTCGGCGCGGCTTGAATACAGCTACGACAAGTTCTCGGACATCACGGTCACGATGCCGTCCGGCACATCTGCCGTGTCGAGTCTCGACGCGCACCTGCTGCGCGTCGGCCTCAATCGCAAATTGCGCTGGCCCGGTGAGAATGCAACTGAAGCCGAGCGCGCCGCGTGGCCAGCGGCGCAATACGACCGCTGGAATCTGCACGGCCAATACACCGCCATCAGGCAAGGCTATGGCTCGTTTCGCGCGCCTTAATCGGGTGCAAGCAGCCTGAATCCTGCCGGGCAGTTCAAGAACACACAAAGCGCGACGGCTTTTATCGGCTTTCGCCCATGGGACAACGGCGAGTTTTACGTCAATCCGGAATTGATGCAGGGTTTCGGCCTGAGTGACGTTCGCGGCGTCGCGGGCTTTCCGAACGGCGAAGCGCAGAAATCAAACTTCCCCTACCCGCGCCTCAACATGGCGCGCGCCTTCTATCGCCATACCTGGGGCTTTGTCGGAGAGCAGGAAAATATCGAAGACGCTCCGAACCAGCTTGCCAGCAAGCAGGATATTTCGCGGCTGACGGTTTCGATCGGCAAATTCGCGGCGACGGATTTTTTCGACGGCAACAGCTACGCCAACGATCCGCGCACGACCTTCCTCAACTGGAACGTCTATGGCGGCGGCGCTTACGACTGGACCATGGACAAGCTGAGCTGGACATGGGGCGCGGTCGCGGAATTCAACCAGAAGCACTGGGCGATCCGGGCCGGATATTTCCTGCTGCCGGAAGTTGCTAACAGCAATAGTTTCGACACCACGGCTTTCAAGCGCGGCGAGTACGCACTCGAAGGCGAATTGCGCTATATGCTTATGTCACAGCCCGGCAAAATCCGTCTGTTCGGCTGGATCAATCACGGCACCATGGGCAGCTACGCCGACGCGCTTGCGCTCCCCATCACCAGCGCAAGCTATCCCGACCTCGCAATGACACGCCGCACCCGCACCAATTACGGCGTGGTGTTCAACATCGAGCAGGCAATCACCAACGATCTCGGCGTATTCTCGCGCGCAAGCTGGAACCCGGGCGAAGCCGAAATGGTTGGCTGGACCGATGTGCATCGTGCGCTGTCGGTCGGCAGCGTGCTCAAGGGCACCGCATGGTCACGTCCCGACGACCGCATCAGCGTCGCCGGTGTGATCGAGGCGCTGTCGCCGGTCGGCCGCCACTACTTCGGCGCAGGCGGCATCGGCATCCTGATCGGCGATGGCCAGCTCAATTATCGTGAGGAACAGATCTTCGAGACGTACTATGCCTACAAGCTCAATCGCTTTACGACCGTGACATTCGACTATCAGCACATCGCGAACCCGGCCTACAACGCTGACCGCGGCCCGGTATCGTTCTATTCGGCGCGACTGCACGCTGAATTCTGACCCCCATTCCGACTCCCTAAAAGGCTGCCACAAATCTGAAATGCGTCCGCTGCTTGTGTACAGCGGCCGTTGTCAGCGTCGGCTGCCGTCTTCATCGTCCGCAACCCGCCAGCGCCTCGCTGATGCAGCCGGTACACACAATTTCGCGGTTTCTGCAAATGCGAATGAGTTGGAACAAGAGTTTAGCTGTTGTCATTCGGTTGTTACACAGCCAAAAGCAGGGTCAGACTCGCTGCAAATATATGATCTGTCCCATCTAGCTGCGCGACTGACTTCATGACCCGATTGTCCTTGTTTCCCGTATTGCTGGGCTTGGCCGCGCTTGAGGCCGCGCCGGCACTTGCCCGCAGCCCGGCACCCGTGGCGCCGCAGTACGACTGGACGGGCTTCTACATCGGCGGACATTTCGGTTACGGCAGCGGCAGTTTCGGACCCGGCACCCATCCGTTTCCCGGACAGGGCGGCCTGCTGCCGGCAAGCGTCACCGGCCACATCGGCGGTTATCAACTCGGCTACAATTTCCAGACCAACAATCGCGTGGTGTGGGGCATTGAAGGCGACATCTCGTTCGCCAGCCCGCGCGATCCTTTCGAAAACCAGATCACGCCGTTCACGACCAGCTACAACTACATCGCAACGGTGCGGCCGCGCGTCGGCTACAAGGTCGGCACGTTTCTGCCCTACGTCACTGGCGGCCTGGCATGGGGCGCGACCAAGGTCGATCAGCTCGACAGCAACGGCGCAACCGTTGGCGAACACAGCGAGACGCATATCGGCTGGGCCGTTGGCGCCGGGCTTGAATGGCCGGTGACCGGCAACTGGACCGGCAAGTTCGAATACAACTACGTCGATCTCGGCTCGCAAAACTATGCGCTTCCGACACCCTTCAGCGTCGATCCGAAAGTTCATCTCTTCAAACTGGGATTGAACTACCAGCTTAACCCGGCTCGCTCCGCGAGCGCCGCCGCCTCACCGGATATGGATGGCTGGAGCATTCACGGCCAGACGACATTCCTGCCGCAAGGCTACGGCCCGTTCCGTTCGCCCTACGCAGGCCCTTCAAGCCTTCCCGGGCGCGGGCTGGTGCGCGAGACCTGGACAACGACGGCCTTCATCGGCCGCAAGTTGTGGGAAGGCGGCGAAGTCTATTTTAACCCCGAATTGGCGCAGGGATTCGGCATCGGCAAAACAACCGGCCTTGCCGGTTTCAGCAACGGCGAAGCGCAGAAGTCCGGCGCGGAATTCCCGCGCGTGCGCGCCCAGCGTTATTTTTTCCGCCAAACGTTTGGGCTTGGCGGCGAGCAGGAAAGCGTCGAGGACGGACCAAACCAGATTGCCGGCAAGCGCGACATCGACCGAGTCACTTTGACGGTCGGACGATTTGCGGTCGGCGATTTCTTCGACGCCAATACCTATGCGCACGACCCACGCGCCGACTTCATGAACTGGTCGATCTGGTCGTCGGCCGCTTACGATTTTCCCGCAGACTTGCCGGGCTTCACGCGCGGCGGCGTACTCGAATTGAATCGCAAGACCTGGGCGGTACGCGCTGGTCTGTTCCAGGTGCCGATCGCACCCGCGAGCGACACGCTTGAGTTTCGCGGCGGTGGCGGCGGTGTTGCGGAATTCGAGCAGCGCTACATGATTCAGAACCAGCCCGGAAAATTCCGCATCGGCGTATTCTCCAACAGCGGGCGTACCGGCAACTATCGTGACGCGGTGGCAAACGCAGCAGCCGTGCCTGGAACCGACATCAACGATGTCATCGCTGCTGACCGGCGGATTCGCCAGAAGAACGGCTTCTATACCAACGCCGAACAGGCGATCAGCAAGGACCTCGGCGTGTTCGCACGGGCAAGCTGGAACGACGGCAAGAACGAAGTCCTGTCATTCACCGACATTGACCACAGCGTCGCCGGCGGTCTTGCGCTCAAGGGTACCGGCTGGAAGCGTCCGAACGACACCATCGGTCTTGCAGGCGCCGTCAACGGCCTGACCGGCGCGCACCGGGATTTCCTCGCGGCTGGCGGCACTGGCCTGCTGATCGGCGATGGACGGCTTAACTACCGGGAAGAAAAGATCCTCGAAACCTATTATCTGATCGGGCTATGGACCGGCGCGACCCTGACCTTCGACTACCAGTTCATCGCAAACCCGGCCTATAACGCCGACCGCGGCCCGGTTTCGATCCTGTCCGCCCGGCTACACGCCGAATTTTAGGGCAGACCCGGCTACCGCCACCTTTTTGGCCACCCTCAAAAACGACTGTTCCGGTTTGCTCTTTTGCAATCAGTTCGCCATATAGTTCTGCAACAACGAGGCTTATGGCCGATAAACGCTGCTCTGAAATCGGTCCCGGACAGGCCCCAGGAGGAATGTTGAAGCAGCAATTCCAGACGTTGGTCCAGCGCATGTCCGCGCTGACGCGCCGCCAGCAAATGCTGGGGGGGGCTGCCTGCGTTTGTCTGGTTGCAGGCGCCATCGTGCTGCTGATGCCGCAGACCCATTCGGCCGCCGGACATAACACCGACATTTCGAGCCAGAATCGCCGCGCCATCAACCGCTATCGCCCGACCGAACAGGAATGGACCAACCTCGTTGTCGCGCAAGTCGGGCAACAGGCGTTCCGTGCCGAGCGCACGACCGAAGGCAAGATCGCGCTCAACGAAGAACAGACAACACCGATCTTCTCGCCCTACTCGGGCCGCGTCACCAAACTGCTGGTCAAGCCGGGCGACAAGGTCGAACGCGGACAGCCGCTGTTCACCATCGAAGCCACCGACACGGTGCAAAGCCTCAATGACCTGATGACCGCGGCATCGGCGAAGAACAAGGCGACGTCGCAGCTCAACTTCATCCAGACCGTCGTGGCGCGTAATCGCGACCTCTATGAAGCCAAGGCCGTACCGCTGCGCGATCTGCAGAAGGCCGAGAACGATCTCATCACTGCGCAGAACGATATCCGCGCCGCCGACGCCGCGTTCGAAGCTGCACGCAATCGCGCGCGCCTGCTTGGCCGCAGCGATGACGAGATCGCGGCATTCCAGGATACCGGCAAGATCAGCGCCGAGACGACGGTTCTCGCGCCGCTTGCGGGCACCATTGTCGCGCGCAAGGTCGGCCCGGGCCAGTATCTCAATGCGGGCGCCAGCGATCCGGTGTTCATCGTCGGCGACCTCTCGACCGTTTGGCTCGCAACCTATGTACGCGAGACCGATGCGCAGAGCGTGAATGTCGGCCAGACCATGAATTTCTCACTGACCGCCCTTCCGGGCAAGATATTCGCTGCCAAGATCGACTACGTTTCAGCGGCGCTCGAAACCGGCAGCCGCCGTCTGCTCGTACGCGCGACGGTCAATAATGCGGAGAACCTGCTCAAGCCGGAAATGCTGGCGAGCGTCGAGATCTTCACCGATGCCGAAAGCACCATCGTCGCCGTGCCGCGCGAAGCGCTGATCCATGACGGCCCGACGGTGAGCGTGTGGGTTGTGCGCGAAGACCGCAGCATCGAATTGCGCCAGATCAAGACCGGCATGGTCAGCGGCCTGTCCGTGCAGGTGGCGGAAGGTCTTTCCGTCGGCGACAGGATCATCGTGCGCGGCAACCTGTTCCTCGCCTCCGCGAGCTAAGTCACTCTCAAGAATCAAAATTTATTTTGTTACCGCCCGTCCGGCGTCCGCACGCCGGTCCAGGCGTCACGCACCTGATTGTAATGCACCTGCGCATCGTAATCCGGCGTGTTGAGCGCCAATCTGATGTGGTCCAGCCGACCAATGGCGCTGAGCAAGGTGTATGAAGCCACCACACGGTCGCGCTGCGCCACGATCAATCGCGAACGCGCCGCCGTGAGATCCTGCAGCGAATTGAGCACATCGAGCGTCGTACGCTGGCCGGCCTGCGCTTCCTTCTGCACGCCCGACAACGCGAGCTCCGCTGCCTTCACTTCTGACGTTGCTGCATTGAGCGCGATGCGGGAGCCTTCGTTGGTCGCCCAGGCCGCGACAACCGCTGTCTCGGTCTGGGTGCGAATGCGGTCAAGCTGGATGCGGGTCTGGCCTAGCGTTTCCTTCGACTGCCGTATCTGCGAGGTCGCGAGACCGCCGTCGTATACCGGCACATTGAGATTGCCGACGATGGAAGCCTGATCGCTGCGCGAGGTGCCGAGCGTCGAATCCGTCTGCGCGCTGCGCGACACGCTGCCCTGGACACCGAGCGTCGGATAAAGTGCTGCCTCCGCGATATTCACCGCGCGCTGCGCCGCATCGACATCGAAGGTCGCCGACGTGATCGCGGGATTTTCCACGCGCCCGACACCCAGCGCCTGATCGCGCTGGCGCGGCAACAGACGGTCCACCGGCTCCGCCGGCGACAACCGTCCCGGCGGCGCGCCGATGACCTGCGTATAGGTTGCCTGACTGACAGCGAGGTTTACTTCGGCGCTATTCCGATCGGCAATGCCGCGATTAAAGCGCGCTTCCGCCTGCGCGACGTCGGTCGGCGTCACGTCACCGGCATCGTAGCGCTTGTGGGTCGTCTGCAATGTTTCACGCAGAAACTGCGTGTTGATTTTCTGCGCTTCGACCAGTCCCTGATTGGCCAGCACGCTCATGTAGGCCGTCACGGTATCGAGCAGCACGCTTTGCTCGACTGAACGCAACTGTTCGCGGCCGCCCTGCACCTGCGCTTCGGCCTGACGCACCTGATTGGCGGTCTTCATGCCATTGAAAAGGTTCTGGTTCAGCGTCGCGCCCGCCGACCACGGCTTGAGGTTGGCGCTGGCGGTGCCGCCGCTCTCAGGGAGCATGTTGCGGACGCCCTGCAGGCCCGCGCTCAGGCCAAGCGACAGTGTCGGCCGGTAACCTGCAAGCGCCTGTGCGACATTTTCATCGGTCGCGCGCTGGCGGGCGCGCTCTGCATTGAGTTGCGGGTTGCCCTGATAAGCCCGGACCATGGCTTCGGATAGAGTCTGCCCCTGCGCGGCGCTGGCAGCGCCAAGCAAAGACAACGCTATCGCGACGACCCGCGCACGCATCAACCCACACATAACAACCCAACTCAACTAACGGACAGGCCCCCAAGCCGGGCGCACTAAACCCCGGATTTGGGCCCGCCGCGAGGGAAACTTTGGGCCTAAATCGTCGCCGTGGAAAGGTCGCCCACCGGATTTCCGGCGAGATATGGAATACCAGATGACCACTTCCCGCCGGCGCTGTATCCTGTGGGCAACGAATAGAAACAAAATTGGGAGAACCGCCATGATGATAGCGGGAAAACGCATATCCGTCGCACTGGCGCTGATGACCGCGGCGCTGATTCCCGTCCTGCCGCGCGTCACCTCGGCGCAGGAAGCCTATCCCAGCCGCACTATCAAGCTGATCGTCGGTTTCGCTGCCGGCGGCGGCAACGACATGATCGCCCGCATTCTCGCGCAGGAATTGCAGGTCGCTCTCGGCCAGCCTGTCGTCGTCGAGAATAAGGTGGGCGCAGGAGGGCGTGTTTCCGTCGAATACGTCAAAGGCCAGCCGGCCGACGGCTATACCCTCCTGATCGGCGCCAGTGGCGCCATGGCGCTCTCGGTCGCGGTCGTTGAAAAGCTGCCCTATCAGACGCTGCGCGATTTTATCCCGATCTCGATGGTCGCGGAATTCCCGCTGCTGATGGCCATCAATCCCGACCATCCGGCCAAGACCGTCAAGGAATTCGTCACCTGGGCCAAGGCTAACCCGGAAAAGTCGAATTACGGGACCTCATCGACGGCGTTCACGCTGGCGACCGAGCTGTTCAAGCTGAAGTCCGGCGCACCGATCCAGGCGATCCCCTACAAGAGCGGCCATGAAATGGTGCTGGGCGTCATGGGCGGCCAGTCGAGCATCACCATCGTCGATCCGCCGCCGGCCATTCCGCAAATTGAAGGCGGCAAGCTGCGCGCGCTTGCCGTCACCGCAGCCAAGCGAATGCAGGAATTGCCAAACGTGCCGACCATGGCAGAAGCGGGTTTCCCCGACGTGCTGGTGGGATTGTGGAGCGGCGTATTCGCGCCGGCCGGCACGCCTGCACCTATCGCGAAGCGGCTGGAGACCGAAATTCAGCGCATCATGAAGAAGCCGGACGTGCAGCAGAAATTCCGCGCCATGGCGACCGACACCGTCGGCAGCACGTCGCAGGAATTCGCGGCGGTGATCGAGCGCGAAACGAAAATGTGGCGCGGCGTTGTCGACGCGGCCAACCTCAAGCTCGAGTAAACCACCGCATCGCATCTTGCGCGACGCCGACAATGCCGCGGCGAAACGCCAGTACGCAAATGACAAACACCGCGCCCTCGATGATCGTAACCCACGATCCGGTGGTGGCGAGATAGTCATGCACTGCCGTGATCAGGAAAGCGCCTATCACAGGACCGAGCAACGTGCTGACGCCGCCGATCAGCGCCATCAGCAACACTTCGCCCGACAGTGAGAAATGAACGTCGGCAAGCGAAGCAAACTTTACGACAACGGATTTGGTCGAGCCCGCAAGTCCGGCAAGTGCTGCCGACAATACGAAAGCCATCAGCTTGTAATGCTCGGCCTTGTGACCGAGTGACGTGGCACGCGGCTCGTTCTGTGAAACGGCCTGCAGGATCTGCCCGAACGGCGAACGGATCGTGCGCCAGACCAGAAACGCACCGCCCAGAAACACCGCCAATACGAAATAGTAGGCGGTCAGCGGCTGATCGAGATCAATCAGCCCGAACAGCCGTCCGCGCAGGTTGAACTGCAAGCCATCCTCGCCACCGCTGTACGGCGTCTGCAGTGCGACGAAATAGACCATCTGCGCCAGCGCCAAAGTCACCATGGCGAAGTAGATGCCCTGGCGCCGGATGGCGAGCCAGCCAAACACAAGACCGAGCAGGGTGGCGAACGCTGTGGCGATCAGAATCGCGATTTCCGGCGTGACGTTCCAGGACTTCAGCGCATAGGCCGCGACGTAGGCAGCGCTGCCGAAGTAGGCAGCATGACCGAATGACAGCAACCCCGCGTGACCGGCAAGCAGTGCAAACGACAGCGCGAACAGCGCGTAACAATAAGCCTTCATCAGGAACAACGGGTAGAACACAAAAGGCGCAACGAATGTCGCGGCGATCAATGCCGCCATCGCATACTTCACCCACGCACCCGGCCGTACGCGCGAACGTTCCGCGGAAAATGCATTGGTCTGCGCGTCGGCGACCCGGCCAAAAAGTCCCGCCGGCCGGATCAGCAAGACAATCGCCATGATGACAAAAATCACGATGCTGGACGCCTGCGGATAGATGACCTTGGTCAGACCTTCGATCAGACCGAGCGCGAAGCCGGAAATGATCGCGCCAAAGATCGAACCCATGCCGCCGATCACGACCACGGCAAACACGATAATGATGAGATTGGTGCCCATCTGCGGTGAGACAGGATAAATCGGCGCGGCCAGTACGCCGGCCAGCGCCGCCAGCGCCGCGCCTGCGCCATAGGTCAGCATCACCATGCGCGGCACGTTGATGCCGAAGGCCCGCACCAAGGTCGGATTTTCCGTCGCCGCGCGCAGATAAGCGCCAAGCCGCGTACGCTCGATGACATACCAGGTGCCGAAGCAGATCAGCGTCGAGGCGATGATCACCCAGCCGCGATAGATCGGCAGGTACATGAAGCCGACGTCCTGCACGCCGCGCAGCGTTTCGGGAATGCTGTAGGGCAGACCCGCCGCGCCGAAATATTCACGGAACAGGCCCTCGATAATGAGCGCAAGGCCAAAGGTCAGGACGAACCCGTAGAGATGGTCGATCTTGTAAGTGCGCTTGAGCAGCACATGCTCGATCACGATGCCGACAAGGCCTACAACCAGCGGCGCGATAATCAGCGCTGCCCAGTAGCCAACGCCGAGATATTTCAGCAGCAGCCACGCGGCGAACGCGCCCATCATGTATTGCACGCCGTGAACAAAATTCACGACATTCAACAACCCGAAAATCACCGCGAGGCCGAGACTCATCATGGCGTAGAACGAGCCATTGATGAGGCCGACAAGAAGCTGGCTGAACAGCGCCTGCGTTGAAATTCCGAGCAGCGGAATGGTGGTCATCCAGTCCGCCCTCAGGTGTTTTCTTCGCGCGCGCGCGGATCGTAGTCACCCGGCCGCGCCATCGTGAAGTAGTCATTCACGACGTTGTAGTCCATGTAACCCATGCGGGCGATCGGCTGCATCTTGCGCACATCGAGCATGCCATCGACGATCACCGAGTCATCGATATGAATGCCGACGACTTCGCCCAGAACGAGATGCGAACGGTTCGGCTTGCCGTCCGACGCAACCAGATCGACCGTCTTGTAGTATTTGCACTCGATGGACACCGGCGAGGCCGCAACGCGCGGCGGCTTGACGTTGCGCGACGGCGCCATTTCGATGCCGACCGCTTCCGGCTCGCTGACGTCGTCGGGAAATTCCGCCGACGAGGCGTTCATCACCTCGCGCAGGCTCCATGTCGCCAGGCTGAAGGTGAATTCTCCCGTCAGTTCCGCATTGGTCTGCGAATTCTTCTTCGGCGCGCTGGAAAACATCAGCCACGGCGGATAGCCGGAGATCATGTTGAAAAAGCTGTAGGGCGCGAGATTGACCTTGCCGGCGGGATTGAGCGTCGAAATCCAGCCAATCGGGCGCGGCACGACAAGCGCCGTCACCGGCGAATGCTTGAGGCCGTGCTTTTCAGTGCGGGGGTCGTACCACATCAGCTCATCTTTTCTTTCATCATGCGTGCAGGCACGCGCTTATACGACGCCCTGCTCGCGCAGCCTTGCAATTTCCGCGTCCGATATCCCGATTCCGCGCAAGATCTCGTCGCTGTCGGCACCCAGCAGCGGCGGCGCATTGCGATATTCAATCGGCGCTTCTTTCAACTTGATCGGGTTTGCGACCGACGGCACCGTCCCGGACGTCGGGTGCGGCAGATCCATGCGCATGCCGCGATGCTTCACCTGCGGGATTTCAAACACTTCGTCGATGTTGTTGATCGGCCCGCACGGTACGCCGACCGCCTCCATCGCCGCGACCAGATCGGCACGGGTCCACTGCTTGAAGATGTCCTCGATCAGCGGCAGCAGCACGTCCTTGTTGCGCACGCGGTCGGCATTCTTGATGTAGCGGGCGTCAGTCGCCAGTTCCGGGCGATTGAGCGCCTGACACATCTTGGCGTATTGCCCATCGTTGCCGACGGCGAGCACGACCTGACCGTCGGCGCACCTGAAAACATCCTGCGGCATGATGTTGGGATGGCGATTGCCCTGCCGCTTGGGCACGCGGCCCAACAACAGGTAGTTCATTGCCTGATTGGACAGCACCGCGGTCTGGATATCGAGCATGGCGAGGTCGATGTAATCGCCCTTGCCGGTGACTTCGCGGTTGGCGAGCGCCGCCAGCACCGCGACCGTGCCATACATGCCAGACATCAGATCGATGATCGGGATGCCGACTTTCTGCGGACCCGCGCCGGGACGGCCTTCGGCCTCTCCGGTGATGCTCATCAGGCCACCCATGCCCTGAATCAGAAAGTCATAAGCGGCATTCTGCGCAATAGGTCCGTCCTGACCAAAGCCGGTGATCGAGCAATAGATCAGCTTCGGATTGACTTGTTTGAGGTCCTCATAGCCGAGGCCATAGCGCGGCAGCGTGCCGACCTTGAAGTTCTCCAGCACGATGTCGGAGTTCGCCGCGAGCTTGCGGATGATCTCCTGCCCTTCGGGCTTTTCCATGCTGATGGTGAGCGAGCGCTTGTTGCGATTGACCGCAAGGTAGTAGCCCGACTCGCGGCTCTCGCTGCCATCCTTGTTCTTGAGGAACGGCGGGCCCCAGCCGCGCGTATCGTCGCCGGCCCCCGGACGCTCGACCTTGATGACATCCGCGCCAAGGTCCGCCAGCAGTTGACCCGCCCACGGCCCGGCCAGTACGCGGCTGAGATCGAGTACCTTGATATGCGACAATGGGCCGGGCACGGCTTCCTCACTTTTCGCGACGTTCGCTGACCACAAACTAAAGACCCTTCCCGCTCACACGGAAAGGGTCTTTCGTTTAGCGCAGAAAAAGTCGCGAACCCAATTTACTTCTTCACTAGCTTGCAGGTGCTGGCGGACAGCGGCATGGCCGCATCGGTCGCGTTCACCGTGCCGATCTGCTTGAGGAAATCCCACGGGCCCTTCGACTCGGCCGGCGTCTTGACCTGAAACACGTAGAAATCACGCATCACGCGGCCGTCCTCGCGGATGGAAGCGTTTTCCGTGGTGGCGTCGTTGATCTTCATGGCCCGCATCTTGGCGGCGACCTTGTCGGTGTCGTCGGTGCCGGCTTCCTTCACTGCCTTGAGATAGTGGGTGACGGCGCTGTAGGGACCGGACTGCAGGAAGGTCGGGGCGTTCTTGGCCTTTTCCATGAACCGCTTGGCGTAGCCGCGGCTGGCGTCCGTGCGGTCCCAGTAGAACGGCACGGTGATGACGAGGTTCTGCGCCACATCGAGACCGAGCGAGTTGATGTCAGTCACGTCCAAAAACAATGCCGCGAGTTTCTGGCCGCCCTTGGCGATGCCGAACTCGTTGGCCTGCTTGATCGCCGTCTGCGTATCGCCGCCGAAGTTGGCGAGCGCAACGACCTTGGCCTTGGACTGCTGGGCCTGCAGCAGGAACGAGGAGAAGTCCGGCGAATTGAACGGATGGCGCACTTCGCCCAGCACCTTGCCGCCGTTCTTCTGTGCAACGTCGCCGGCCTGCTGCGCGATAGCGTGGCCCGCCGTGTAATCCGCGGTGATGAAGAACCAGCTGTCATTGCCGGCCTTGGCCAGCGCCGTCGCGGTGCCGGCCGCCATGCCGTAGGTGTCCCACGACCACTGGAAGCCGATCGGCGAGCAGTTGTCGTTGACGATGGCCGTCGTGCCCGAACCGTTGATGAGGAACAGCTTGTTCTTCTCGCGGGTGACGCCCTGGATCGCCATGCCGACGGCCGACGAGCCGCCATCGACGATCACATCGACCTTTTCGTTGTCGAGCCAGCGCCGCACGATGCCGACGCCGATATCCGGCTTGTTCTGGTTGTCGGCGGACACCAGCTCGATCTTCTTGCCCAGCACAGTGCCGCCGAAATCGTCAATCGCGAGCTGTGCGGCGACATTCACGCCGGTGCCGGTGGCGGCCGAGTAGATGCTGGACTGGTCGTTGGTGACGGCGATCTTCACGACATCGTCGGAGACCTGCGCCGTGGCGCCGGCGGCGGACAACAGAAGCACGCAAAGGGCGGCTGGCACGGCTGGCTGACGGAAACCCTGCATTTCAAATCCTCCCAATTGTGAATTCCTCAAATTGCGCCACCCGTTGATCGGATGTGCCACCGAGTTTAACCATTATCGTAGGCCCCCCGGCTCCGCCTTTACAATGCGTGAATTCCGCAAAGCACCTTTAGCTATTATGGGATGGCTGATTGTGGCCGCGGATTGCGGCCCACATTTGCGGATTGGCCCATCGTGGGCATCAAGAAATGCACGCCCGGCTGCGTCCAATTTGCGCCAATGCATAAACTGCGACGGAAGGACGCGCCTGATGTTCGCTCTCACCGGCAAGCGCAATGCGGCCAAGCTGATGGGCCGTAGCCGGCGGGAAATTAGTCGTCCAGCACCAAGGGCAAGTTGCGGAGCAACAGAAATTTCTAATCAGCTAATCCCAGCGAAAATCCACCGTCGATGATGATGTGTTCGCCGGTGACATGCCGCGATGCCGGTGACGCCAGATAAAGCGCCGCGCCCTGCATGTCGTCGGTCGTCGCCATCCGGTGATTGGGATGCTTGGTGGCGAAGAAATCCTGCGCTGCCTTGTCCTGCAACCGCCCGCCACCAATGTTGGTGACGCATGGCCCTGGCGCCAGTGCATTGACCTGAATGTTGTAGGCGGCGAGTTCAAGCGCGGCCTGCCGCAGCAGCTGTGCAACACCGGCTTTCGACGCGACATAGATCGTGCCGACATACTGCTCGATCTTGAAGGCCGATACCGACGAAGTAACGACGATCTTGCCGCCGCCGTTTTCCTTGAGATATGGCGTCGCAATCTGGATGGTCTTGAACACCGAACCAAGATTGGTCGCCATCACGCGGTCCCACAGGTCTTCCGGCAAATTCTCGATGGCGCGCGATGGATCGCGCTTGTCCTCGGCGTTGAGAAATCCCGGCCCGCCGCTGATGCCAGCATTGGCGAACACGACTTCGATCTTGCCATGACGCTTGGCGACAGATTCGAATGCGCGCTTGATCGTTTCCTTCTTGGTGACATCGACAACTTCGGTGAATACCTGCGCGCCGCTGGCCTTGAGTTTCGCCGCAGCTTTCTCAAGCCCCGCAGGATCAATGTCCATCAGCGTAACAATAGCGCCATTGTCCGCCATCACCTCGGCACAGGCATAGCCGATGCCGCTCGCGCCGCCGGTGACAATGGTGATCTTGCCGGTGACGTTGAAGAGGTCCTGAACCTTCATCCTGCTAAGCCGCCGCCCGCGCCGCACCAGCCTTGCGATCTTCCTTGATCATCGCCGCGCCCTTCTCGCCGATCATCATCGTGGGCGCATTGGTATTGCCCGAGATGACGTTCGGCATGATCGAGGCATCGACGACGCGCAGACCTTCCATCCCGTAAACCCGCAGGCGCTCATCGACGACGGCCTTGCGGTCGTTCGCCGTACCCATCTTGCAGGTGCCGGACTGGTGGAACACGGTGATGACCGTCGCGCGCGCGTAAGCCAAAATCTCGGCATCGGTCTGCACGCGCTCGCCCGGCGCCATTTCCTCCGGCTCGAACTGCGCCAGCGCGGGCTGCGCGATGATCTTGCGCGTCAGGCGAATGCAATCGATGGCGACGCGCTGGGCTTCCGGCGTCTCCAGAAAATTATGCAGGATCGCCGGATGCGCGTGCGGATCCGCGCTCTTGATGTGGCAATAGCCGATGCTCTGCGGGCGCACGACGGCGATGCCGCATGACAAGCCGGGATGCGAGTGAAGCTGCCCCCCGAAACGGTCTGAGGTCGCAGCCGTCACATGATACTGGAGGTTCGGCGTGTCCTGCGACGGGTCCGAGCGCGTGAAAGCGCAAAGCTGCGGCGGCTGCGTCCCCATCGGGCCCTTGCCGGTGAGCAGGTAATACGCGCCCATGCTGTAGCGGCGCACCGGGTTCGTGACCCATTGATTCATGGTGACAGTGTTCTTCACCTTGAAGGTCTGGCGAAGCTGCCAGTGGTCCTGCATGTTCTCGCCGACGCCGGGCATCTCATGCTTGAGCGCGATGCCGTGCTTGGCCAGCAATTCCGGCTGGCCGATGCCGGAGAGTTCCAGCAATTGCGGCGAGCCGATTGCACCGGCGGACAAAATGACTTCGCAGGTTGCCGCCGCGTAGCTCAGCACATCGCCCTGCCAGAACTCGACGCCAACAGCGCGCTTGCCTTCGACGCGGATCTGCTTGGCGTGGGCCTGCGTCAGCACGCGCAGGTTTGGCCTGTTCATGACCGGATGGAGAAACGCCTGCGCGGCAGATGAGCGGCGGCCATTCTTGATGGTGCCCTGAAAGTAAGCGATGCCGTCGTTGTCGCCCTTGTTATGATCGTCCGTCTCCGGCAGGCCATATTGCATCGCCGCCTTCTTCCAGGCTTCGACGACTTCCCAGCGCTGTTTGTTGTCCTGCACGCCGAGTTCACCGTCCGCGCCATGATGCTCATTGGCGCCGCGCGGATATTTCTCGATGCTCTTGAAATAGGGCAGCGTGTCTTCCCAGGACCAGCCGACATTGCCGAGCTGACGCCAGATGTCGTAGTCGCGCTGATGACCGCGGATGTAGCACATGGCGTTGATCGCGGACGATCCGCCGAGCGTCTTGCCGCGCGGCACCGGCGTCACGCGATTGTCGGCGAACGGCTCCGGCTCGCTCTGGTAACACCAGTCCACTTCCTTGTTGCCAAGGAGGTAGGGCATACCGACCGGCACATGGATCCACCAGTATTTGTCTTCCTTGCCGGCCTCGAGCAGCAGCACCTTGACCGAGGGGTCCTGCGTCAGCCGGTTCGCCAGTACGCATCCGGCGGAACCCGCGCCGACGATCACATAGTCGTAGCTGCCGACGGATTTTGGCTCGTTGCCCATGGCTTGCTCCCTTAAAAATTCTTGGTCTGTTAGCCCTGTTGTACCGCGTGATGCGACGCAGCGGAACAATGCGCTACGGCATGACTGCTTCTGTTTTGCGCATGGTGGGCGTCACGCCGCCTTGCGCTGCGTGCCGCGCGCATCTTCCTTGATCATGTCCGCTGCCTTTTCGGCAATCGCGATGGTCGGCGCGTTGGTATTGCCCGTCGTGACCGTCGGCATGATCGAGGCATCGACCACACGCAGACCCTCGATGCCGCGCACGCGCAGGCGGTCATCGACCACCGCCATGTCGTCCTTGCCCATCTTGCAGGTCCCGACGGGATGGAAAACGGTCGAGGAATATTCGCGGATGAATTTCTCGATCTGTTCGTCGGTCTGCACGCTTTCAGGCGGCCACACCGCCACGCCGCGATATTTGTCGAACGCCGGCGTCATCAGGATGCGCCGCGCGTCCTTGATGCCGCGAATGAGCGCCTTCATGTCCTCGCCGCCGGGATCGGAGAAGAACCGGAAGTCGATCACCGGCGGGTCGCCCACTTTGCCGCTTGAAAGCCCGATGCGTCCCTTGCTCTTCGGGTGCAGCAGTACGGTCGTGATGCGGAAGCCGTGGCCCCAGGCCAGCAATTCGCCGGGCTTGCCCTGATGGGTCGGCACGAAGATGTGCTGCACGTCGGGCCGGTCGAGCCCCGGCATGGTGCGGATGAAGCCGCCGCTCTCGACGATGTTGTTGGCGAAAAGGCCTTTGCGCGCGAATGCGTAAAGCAGCGCATTCCACGCAATCTTCGGCATCGCCTTCAGCGAAATCCCGTAGGAGGTGATGCGGTCGCTCATGAAGTGCACCGGCGCGGAAATATGCTCCTGCAGGTTCTGCCCGACGCCGCGCAGCGCATGCTTGACCTCAATTCCGTGCTTGCCGAGTTCGGCCGGATCGCCGATCCCTGACAGCATCAGCACCTGCGGCGACTGGATCGCGCCCGCCGACACGATCACTTCCGCTCGCGCGTCAACGCGATGGCTTTGCCCAAACACGGTGTAAGCCACGCCAGTCGCGCGCCCGCCATTGAGCACGATATTACTTACCTGCGCGTCGGTGATGATTTTCAGGTTCGGGCGATTTTCGATGGGCTTGATGAATGCACGCGCGACGGAATGCCGCCGGCCGGCTTTCGTCGTGGTCTGGAAAATGCCGTAGCCCTCGTTATCGCCGGCGTTGAAGTCCGGGATCTTGCGCTTTTGCAGTGCGGCGGCGCCTTCCAGAAAGACGTGGTTCAGCTTGTTCGGACGCTCGAGATACTTGACGTTCAAGGGGCCGCCGGTGCCGTGCGCCTTGTCGTCCTTGTAGTTCTCGTTGTTCTCGGACTTGCGAAAATAAGGCAGCAGGTCGTCATAGCCCCAGCCGGCGTTGCCGAGTTCCGCCCATTCGTCGAAGTCTCTGGCGTGGCCGCGAATATAGATCATGCCGTTGATCGACGACGAGCCGCCGAGCGTCTTGCCGCGCGGCACGAAGGTCGGGCGGTTCTTCAGGTTCGCCTCGCCGGGCCCCATGAACATGTAGTTGTATTTCGGATGGAAGAGCATCCGGATGAACCCCGCCGGTATGTGGATCAGCGGATTTTTGTCGCGCGGCCCGGCTTCGAGCAGACACACCGACACGCTGGGGTCCTCGGTCAGCCGGTTTGCGACAACGCACCCCGCCGAACCCGCACCGATAATCACATAATGGAAGGTTTCCGTTGCGCTCATGTGGCCGCCTCCCTGTCTGGCCCGGTCGTTGCCGGGTTTTGTTTTGATTGCCGCAACACGCCGGTAGCGCAACATGACCGTGCGCCACCTTTTGCAACTTCAGGTCACATCATGAGGGATGCCCCGCAACGCGTCCAGCGCAGGGTACTTGCGCGAGCGCGCGGGATTGTCGCGCCCCCATGGGTCTGCCAATCTGTGGGCGCTGCCCACTGATGGCCTATGCACCAAAACAATGCGCGCCGCTCAACGCGCAAGAAAACCTGGCAAAAAACTGGAACGCCCATGAAGATTTTCAATTTTCATCTCATGCCCTACCGTCATGTCGATCTCGACGCGGTTGGCCGGCATGGCACCGCATGGGTGACGTTTTCCAACAGCCACTACGATCCGGTGAAGGGTGCCGAGCTTTATCACGACTACCTCGACCAGATGGAAATGGCGGACCGCCTCGGCTTCGACGGCGTCTGCCTCAATGAACATCATCAGACGCCCTACGGCATGATGCCGATTCCCGGCCTGCTGGCCGGCGCGCTGGCGCGCTCAATCAAGCGCGCCAAGATCGCGGTGCTCGGCCGCGCGCTGCCGCTGATGAATAACCCTCTGGTGGTGGCCGAAGAATACGCCATGCTCGACAACCTGACGCGCGGCCGCTTCATCGCCGGCTTCGTGCGCGGCATCGGCGCCGAGTATCACGCCATGGGTATCAATCCGGCAGAATCGCAGGAGCGTTTCACCGAAGCGCACGATCTCATCATCCGCGCCTGGACCGAACCGGGACCATTCGTTCACTCCGGCAAGTATTATCAATTCAACTACGTCAATCCGTGGCCGCGTCCCTACCAGACGCCGCATCCGCCGGTGTGGGTACCCTCGCAAGGCTCCGCCTCGACGATCAAGTGGGCCGCGAAAAACCGCTACACCTATGCGCAGACGCTCAGCCCCATCGCCGCGGTCGCAAAGTTCTTCCAGATGTATCGCGATGAGGCCGAGAAGGCCGGCTATACCGCCTCGCCCGACCAGCTTGCATGGTCGAACTCGATCTATGTCGCCGAGACCGACGAGAAGGCGATGCGCGAAGCCAAGCCGCATCTCGAAGCACTGGTAAACCGGCTCTTGTTCATGCCGATCGAGATGTTGCTGCCGCCGGGTTACACCAACTTTGAATCGATGGAGCGCATCCGCTCCGTGAAGATCGTCGGCAAGCCGCAGTCGATTGAAGATCTGGTCAAGGCCGGTGTCGTTATCATCGGTTCGCCGAACACGGTGCGCGAGAAGCTCGCCGAATATCAGGACCTTGCGGGCTTCAACACGTCGCTGACCAAGACACAGTTCGGCACCATGCCGCACGACATGGCGAAGGCCAACATCGAAGCCATCGCACAGGAAATCCTGCCGCACTTCCGCGACCGCCTGCCACAGGGAAAACAGGCACAAGCTGCTGAATAATTGCCAAGACGCCAGAACTTAAAAAATAAATTCGGGGAGACGTCACATGCGACTTTCACGCCGCACTTTGCTCGGCGGAGCTGCGACCGTTCCGCTGTGGTCCGGTCTCGCCTCCGCGCAGGTCTCGGATTATCCATCCCGTGACATCCGCACGATCTGCCCGTTCGGTCCCGGCACCGGCGCAGACATTATCGTGCGCTACTACGCACAGAAGATCAGCGTTCTTTGCGGCAAGCCCGTCGTCACCGAGAATCGCGCCGGCGCGCAGGGACTGGTCGCCACCGAAGCCGTCGCACGTGCCAAACCTGACGGTTACACGATTGCCATCACGCCGGCGTCCTCGACGCTCGCAGCGGCTGCGCATCTGTTCAAGAAGCTGCCGTTCGACCCAATCAAGGATTTCACGCCGGTAGCGACGATCTCGACGCTGTCGTTCGCGCTGATGGCCGATCCCAAGAAGGGCTTCAAAACCATTCACGATCTGACGAACTTTCTGAAAGAAAAGAACGGCGACCGCTTCTACGCGAGCTCTGCCAACACCGGCACCGTCGCCGCTGAACTCTACAAGAAGTCCATCGGCTTCGATATCAAGCGCGTCAATTACAAGTCCGGCCCCGACGCCATCAATGACATGCTGAGTGGCCACATCGACTTCTGGTTCACCGACGCGAGCTTCGCGGTGGGTCAGGTCGCATCCGGCAAGCTGACCTGCCTCGGCATCACCGGCCCCAAGCGCACCAGCGCAATGCCGGACGTGCCGACCATGGTCGAGATGAATGTGCCGGTCGATCTCACCGCATGGTGGGGCGTGCTGGTGCCGGCGGGAACGCCGCAGCCGGTCGTCGACAAGCTCGCAGGCTGGGTCAAGCAGGTTTCATCGACGCAGGAGACCAAGGAATTTCTGCTCAAGTACGCCAACGATCCGGTGCCGGGCGACGGCGCGCTGCTCACCGAATGGCTCAAGCGCGACATCGAACGCTGGGGCGATTATGTGAAGATGGCCGAGATCGAAGTGCAGTAGCGGATTGTCCGGGGAATGGTGCCGCCGAAAGGATTCGAACCTTCGACCCCCGCATTACGAATGCGGTGCTCTACCGACTGAGCTACAGCGGCACTGCCGGGCGTGATACCGCCCGCCCGCCCGATTGGCAAGCAAGAGCACGGGCCAAATCGCCTGTGCCCATCGCCATCTGGCAAATACCGCCAAAGACACCGTCAAAGCGGGCGCATTTGGCCGTTAGGTGAACCGTTTAAGCCAGCCTTCCGGCTGGGGACCCGCCAATGGACCCACCTCATCGGCGGCGTCCGGGCCGGGGTCGTCGGGCGCATGAACCAGCGGAATCACGGCCTCGACCGGCGCGGGTGAAACCGCCGGCCTGCGGCGGGACGCGGCGGGCGGCGTTTCAGGGGAGGCCTTGTTCGTCTCCCGGCGCTTTTGCACCAGCATGGATGCCACAACGGACGCGGACGGCTCCTTTGGCATGACGACGACTTCAGGCGCACGCATCGGCGGCTCAAGCGCGGCATCGATGATGGTATCCGCCGTGTCATCCGCGATCATGCTGCCCGGCAGTTCCGCAATCGGCACTTTCCACTCGAACGCGTCGAGCCTGCCGGTCGCCGGCGACACCGGCATCCAGGTGTCGGACACATAACCGTCCGCCGTCCAAGCCGGATCGTGCGCCGCATGCACCGCGCGCGATGTCCAGGCGCGGGCGCGACCGACATCGTTGTGTTCGGCTTCTTCAAGCTCCGCCATCAGCAACGCGACCCGCTGCGTTGGCGCAGCTATCAAGGGTTCAAGCGCCGCGCGCGCGGCATCGAATGCCTGCGCGTCGATGGCCACACGCGCCAAGGCGAGGATCGCCTCCGGATGGCTTGGTTGTGACTTCGCGAGCTTTTGCGCGCGCACCAGCTTGTCGCGCACGGAATCGCCGGGCTTGAGATTGAAGTACGCCTCGGCAATGTCGGGATGCGGATTGGCTTTCCACGCCGTCTCAAGCACGCGCGCCGCCTTGCGGGTATCGTTGGCGTCGGCATGAAAACGTCCGGCCATCGCTGCTGCCGGCACAAGCGCCGGCGCGAGCTTCGCGGCTTCAAGCGCCAGCGCCTTCGCCGCATCGCGATCATGCGGTTCGACATTCTGCGCCTGCGCGGTCAGCAGCACCGCACGAAGACGGCGATGCGCGGGTTTGTCGATCAGGCCATTGGCCTTGTTGCGGTCGAGCGCCTCAATGGCCCCGCTCCAGTCACCGGACGCGCAGCGAAACTCCAGCACCGCCTGCCCGGCCCAGCCGAGCGATGGCGCGGCCGCCACCGCTTCTTCCGCCAGTGCGCGCGCAGCCACGGCATCGTTATGGCGGCGCGCTTCGACAAACATACCATGCAGACCGATGGCCTTGAGGTCAGGCCGCGCCATCATCTGTTCGAAGACTTTTTCAGCAGCGGCACGATCGCCCGACAGTTGCGCCGACTGTGCTGTCAGCAACAACGTCAGCGGATTATCGTGGGCAAGACGTTTGGCTTCGCCGGAAAATTTGGCCGCACCGCGCGCATCGCCGGCACCAATGGCGATCAGTCCGCGCGTGATGGCGCGCTGGCCCTGGGTAATCTCGCGCAGCGCGAAATAATGCGAGACTTTTCCCGGCGAGCGGACAAGTGCGGCAAACGCCGACCACAACACCATGAACGCCGCGACGATCAAAGCGACGCTGGCTACCAGCACCGCGACCGATGTGGTGATGCGATAGTTCAGCCAGACGATTTCGACGCCGCCTGGACGATCCGCCAGCCAGCCAGCGCCCAGCGCGACCACGCCGACGAACACAAGGAAGATGACGACACGGATCATGTCAGCGCGCCGGTTTGGCCAGCGCGTAGAGCGCGTCGGCGGAAATCTGCTGCACGGCGACAAGCGCGGCGCTGCGCGCCTGCGCACGCGCGATCCAGCCATCGGCGGATGCGCGCACGTTGGCTGGCAGACCGGATAATTCCTTCACCGTCCCCGCAATATCGCCGCGCATCGACTTCGCTTCGGCGCGATCCAGCACCGAGACGGGATCGGTGCCGGGTGCTTCATCGAGCGGGCGCACCTTCACAAGGCGGCTGGCACCGGCCTGCAGGCGATCAAGAATGCCACCGCTGCTGGCGGAAGGCGTCGCTGCCACATTAAGCGCGGGCATCAGCGCCACCAGTTCAGACGACAGTGCTGCAGCAGACGGCACGCCGGTTGTGGCAAAAGCTTCGAGCGCGGGAACAAGTTTCGGATCGCCGATCAGCGGCCTGATCGCGGTGAGTTCGGTGGCGTAGGGCCCGCCACGGTCAACTGTTGCTTTTAATGACGACGCCAGTACGGCGATACGCACATCGCGATCTGCAGCGGTGCTGCCGGGCGTCTCGATTTTCTGCTCGACCGTGCGGGTCGACGATTCCACCGCGGTGACGCGATCCGTCACCTTGTCGAGATCGGTCTTTGCAATCGCATTGCCGCGCAACGCATCGACCGCCGCCTTCACTTCGGCAAGCGTCTTCGCAGTAGCTTCACTGCGTTCGCGCGCCTCGCGTGCATTGTCGGCGGTCTCGGAACTGCGGCTGGTGATACCGGAGGCGTTATCGCCAAGCGATTTCACCGCGACCTCGATGGCGGCGAGCCGTGACGTCAGCGCGGGATCGACCGCAGGTGCCGGTGGCGTTGCAAGCGCACTTTCAATCTTGCCAATGCGCGTGCCGATATCGTTGAGGGTTCTGGATTCAGCCGCCTGCGTGTCCGCGCGTGCGGGAATTTGAATTTCGAGTTTGGCAAGCCGCGAAGCCAGTTCGGCTGCATTCTTGTCGCTGGCTTGCACGTTGTCGCGCACAGGGATCATGCCGGTGAAGAACAGGGTGAGAAACAAGGCGAGTGCACCGCCGGATGCAGCAGCTACGGCGATAGCCCAGGGAAAAGTGGGCTGAGGTTGCGCCTGAAATTCCGGGCGCGGCGCATCGGCTTCACGAAACGGCGGCGGATCGAAGTGCGGCGGTTGCTTCGGCGGCGCTTCGCCACCTTCGGGCGGCATGACAGTTTGCGCGCCGGGCGCTTTAGGTTTTTCGTAGTACGCTGCCTGTCCAATCGGCTCGACGATCGCCGGCACATGGTCATGCGATGCTGCGGCTTCGCTTTCGCTTACGGCCGGTCCGGCAGGCTTCACGTCTTCGACATGCACTTCGGTGGCGGCAAGATCGATGGTCGCGGGCGGCCTGCGGCGGCGCGCAGCATCGGCGCCTTGCGGCCGGTCCGATGATTTGTCCGAAGGTCCTCTTGGCGGCTTCTTCGCCATCAAATTTGCCCAGCCCCTGCTGCCACGCGAATGCGCCGACTCGCCACGCTCATAGTGCGGGCGCTAGCCTTGACCGACAAGGTCGAGAACGGATGCCTCATCGGGTGCCGTCGCCACATGGATATGTTTCGCACCCGCCTGAACCAGCGGTTCGGCGACCTGCATGGATAGGCAAAAATGATGGCATTTCAATGAATTATCCCACCCCGCGCGGCCCTGTGCAGTATCGACGAAGGCCGCCGCGCTGCGCCTGGAGAAATGCAGCACACCGTCGATCGTTCCCGCCGTAAGCCGCTCCAGCGCGATCTCCGGCAACGCCGCTTCCACCGCTGCGCGATAGACGACAATCGTGTGCACCGAAATGCCCGCGGGCCTGAGCATTTCCGCAAGATCGTTCTTGCGATCTTCGCCAGCGAGATAAAGCAGCACACTTTCCGGCGGAAGATTTTTCGCAATCAGCGCCGCAAGGCCGTCCGCATCGCCATCGGCGGAAGTGCCGTTTGCAAAGCCGGCCTCGCGCGCGGCCTGCGCCGTGCGCTGACCGACGACAAACATCGGCAGTGCCAGAATTTCCGCACGGCGCCTGTGGGGAATGATGGCACGGATGGCATTAGCGCTGGTGACGGTGATCGCCGTCCACGGCCCCGCGCCAAAATCCACATCCAGCGTTTCAATCCGCATCAGCGGCGCATTGACAACATCGTGTCCTTGCGCGCGCAGCACGCTGGCGGTCTGCTCGCCTTGCGGCTCGGGTCGCGTGACGAGCAGGCGCATCGTTCACATCTCCGAAAAGAAATCGGCACCGGCACGCTGCTTCAGTTCATGGCCTGCGTCGCCGCCGAGCTTTGCAGCATCGCGCGCATTGCCGCGGCGCGAGGCTTCAAAAAACGCCGAACCATCGGGCTTTGCGATCAATCCACGAAACGACAGCGTATCGCCGTCAATCGTCGCATGGCCTGCAATCGGCGTCTTGCATGAGCCGTCCAGCACCGCGAGAAACGCGCGCTCTGCAATGACCGCCGTCAGCGTCGCTGCGTGATTGATCGTGCCAACAATGGCGCGAGTCGCAGCATCGTTGTCACGAATCTCGATGCCGATAGCGCCCTGCCCAACCGCAGGGAGAAATTGCTGCGGATCGAGAATCGCGGTGGCCTTGTCGGCCATGCCGAGACGCTTCAGTCCGGCGAGCGCCAGAATGGTGGCGTCCGCAACACCTTCGGAAATCTTCGCGAGCCGCGTGCCGACATTGCCGCGCAGCGGCACGATGTTGATATCGGGTCGCAGCAATTTCACCTGCGCCTGCCGCCGCAGCGACGCCGTACCCATGGTCGCGCCTTTGGGCAATTCGGCGATGGATTTCGCGGTGTGACTGACCAGCACATCGCGGGCATCCTCGCGCTCAAGGCACGCCGCCAGCACCAGACCGTCCGGCAACACCGTCACCATATCTTTGGAGGAGTGCACCGCGAGGTCGATTTCGTGATCGAGCAGCGCCTGTTCGATTTCCTTGGTGAAAAGGCCCTTGCCGCCGACCTCGGCCAGCGGCCGGTCCTGGATGGCGTCGCCGGTCGTCTTGATGACACGGATTTCAACGGCATCCTTCGGCACCCCATGGGCCGCCGCCAGCAGCGCCTGCACCATATGGGCCTGTGCCAGCGCAAGCGGGCTGCCGCGGGTGCCGATGCGGGTCAGGATTTTGCTGGCAGATGGCACGCGCGACCTCTTGAACACCGGATTCCGCGACGGTTTCCGCCGCCGGACCCTATATAACTGTGGCTCTGGCGACGTTGTATATATGCCGTTGCGCCCGCAGTCATTTAGACGTTTATCTGCCTGCCCGATCTGGAGAAAAAGCCCCGATGGTTGTGCTCGGCATCGAGACGACCTGTGACGAAACCGCCGCCGCGCTGGTCGAACGCCATGCCGACGGCACGGGCGCGATTCTGTCCAATATCGTGCTGTCGCAGATCGAGGAACACGCCCCGTTCGGCGGTGTGGTGCCGGAAATCGCCGCGCGCGCCCATGTCGAGGCGCTCGACCAGCTCATCGAGCGTGCGCTTTATGACGCCGCTATTCCGCTGGAAGAGATCGACGCAGTGGCAGCTGCGGCCGGGCCGGGCCTGATCGGCGGCGTCATCGTCGGCCTAACGACGGCCAAGGCCATCGCACTCGTCCTCAACAAGCCGCTGATCGCGGTCAACCATCTCGAAGCGCATGCGCTGACCGCGCGGCTTACCGGCGTCGCACCGTTTCCCTATTGCCTGTTCCTGGCCTCCGGCGGACACACGCAGATCGTCGCCGTGCTCGGCGTCGGCAACTACGTGCGGCTCGGCACGACGCTGGACGACGCCATTGGCGAGGCGTTCGACAAGACCGCGAAGATGCTGGGACTGCCCTATCCCGGCGGACCGCAGGTGGAAATCCAGGCCGAGCATGGCAACTCGTTACGTTTCAAGCTGCCGCGACCGTTGGCGCGGCGCGACAGCGCGGACTTCTCGTTATCGGGATTGAAAACCGCCGTGCGGCTTGAAGCCGAGCGCATTGCCCCGCTGTCGCCGCAGGATGTCGCTGACCTGTGCGCGTCGTTCCAGCACGCCATCTGCGACATCGTGATGGACCGGCTGACCATGGGCCTTGCGTATTTCCTGACACATTACGGCAAGCCGACCGCACTGGTCGCCGCCGGCGGCGTCGCCGCCAATCAATCCGTGCGCCGCGCGCTCAACATCATCGCACTCGAAGCCGGCGCCAAGCTGGTGGTGCCGCCGCCACACCTGTGCACCGATAATGGCGCGATGATCGCATGGGCCGGGGCAGAACGTCTCGCACTTGGACTGATCGACGATCTTGGCGCATCGCCGTTGGCGCGCTGGCCGCTCGACACCGTGAAGCATACGCCGCAGCCGCGCAGCGAGCCGCCACGATGAGCACCACCTTTGATCGCATTGCCGTCGTCGGCGCCGGCGCATTCGGCACCGCGCTTGCCAATGCCGCCGCGCAGGCCGGCCGCAAGGTCGTACTGTTGGCGCGCAGCGAAGCTGAAGCGGAGAAGCTGCGCGGCAAGCGAGAGAGTGCGCGCCTGCCCGGCGTGAAGATCGACGCCAACGTCACGATTGCTGCGACCGATGCGCCGACGCTCGATTGCGACGCGGTGTTGCTCGCCGTGCCCTCGCAGGCATCGCGCGAGGCATTGAAGTCGCTTGCGCCAAAGCTCGCCGCGCAAACACCCGTCATTGCCTGCGCCAAGGGCATCGAACACGGCACACGGCGCTTCATGACGGAGATCATCGCCGAAGTTGTGCCTGCGGCACGGCCCGCCATTCTATCAGGCCCCTGCTTTGCCGCCGACATGGGCCGCGGACTGCCGGCTGCGGTGACACTCGCCGCACATGACGAATCAACCGCGCGCGCACTTTCCCATGCGCTCGGCACGGCGACGTTCCGGCCCTATTACTCCTCGGATGTGCGCGGTGCGGAAATCGGCGGCGCGGCCAAGAACGTGCTGGCGATTGCGGCCGGCATCGTCGCCGGCAAGGGACTTGGCCTGAGCGCCGCCGCCGCATTGACGACGCGCGGCTTTGCCGAACTCATGCGCTTTGGCCGCGCGCTCGGCGCAAAGCCGGAAACCCTGATGGGACTGTCGGGACTGGGCGACCTTATCCTGACGTGTTCAAGCCCGCAGTCGCGCAACTTTTCCTTCGGCGTCAACATCGGCAAGGGACTTGCGGTGAAGGACATCCATGCCGCGACGGGCCTCGCGGAAGGCGTCTTCACCGCGCCGGTGCTGATCGAGATGGCGCTGGCACACAAGGTCGATATGCCGATCTCGGCCGCGGTTGCCGCCGTACTCGCTGGCGCAATCACCGTCGATGAGGCGATTGAATCTTTATTGACGCGTCCGTTCAAGGCGGAATCCTAACGATGCGCCGCAGGGCGAAGATTGTTGGCGCTGCTGCTCTGCTGGGACTGATTGTTTGTTTTTGCTGGGAGTTTTTGCAACTCAGCCGTCGGATTCCGCCACTTGCGCCCATAGATGCTCGCGCCACATCGATCATCGTCGAGAAACGTGCGCGTCGTATGAGCCTGATGCGCAACGACACGATCCTGAAGACATATGAAGTCTCGCTCGGCAGCGATCCGGTTGGCCACAAGCAACAGGAGGGTGACGGGCGCACACCAGAGGGCGTTTACGCCATCGATTTTAAAAATCCGCGTAGCCGCTTTCATCTCGCGTTGCGGATTTCCTATCCCGATACGAAAGATCGTGACAGTGCACGCCGACGCGGCGTATCTGCAGGCAGCGATATCATGATCCATGGTCTGCCGAACGGCATCGGTTGGTTACGCAGCCTGCATCTTCAGCGTGACTGGACCGATGGTTGCATCGCGGTCACGAATGCTGAAGTTGAAGAAATCTGGTCCGTGGTCGATACTGGCACCACCGTGCAGATCAAGCCCTGAGCAGAGACAATAAACTATGGCTTACTGGCTCATCAAATCAGAACCCGAGGCGTGGTCATGGGACCAGCAGGTCAAGGCAGGCGACAAGGGCACGCCATGGAACGGCGTGCGCAACCATACCGCCAAGCTCAACCTGATGAAGATGAAGAAAGGTGACCGCGCGTTTTTCTATCATTCCAATGTCGGCAAGGAGATCGTCGGCATCGCCGAAGTCGCGAAGGAACACTATCCCGACCCGACGGCGGAAGCCGGCGATCCGTGGGTGGTGGTGGATTTCAAGGCGGTCGAGCCGCTCAAAGTTCCGGTAACGCTCGGAGCCGTGAAAGGCGAAGCGAAACTGAAAGAGATGGCGCTGCTCAAGCAGTCGCGCCTCTCGGTCCAGCCGGTGACGGTGGACGAATGGAAAATCGTTTCAAAACTGGGCGAAGGGAAATAGCGCCATGATGTTTTTCGCCAACGTGAATTTTCTCTCGATTTTCGTCGCCGCCATCGCGGCGTGGCTGTTCGGTGCAATTTATTACACCGCGCTCGCAAAGCCCTGGGTCGAGGCGCAGGGCAAGACAATTGAGGAATGCAAGGCGGGGATGGAAGGCAAGTCCAAATTTGTCCTGTTCGTGCCTTATGCGTTGGCGTTCGTCGCCGCCTTCATCATGGCATGGGTGCTGTTCGGCATTCTCGTCCATCTCAAGACATTCAGCCTGCGCGCCGGATTGATCTCGGCGGCATTCGTCTGGTTCGGATTTGTGCTGACGACCATGACGGTCAACAACGCCTTCACCATCCGAAAGCCGATGCTCACCGTCATCGACAGCCTTCATTGGCTGGGCGGCCTGTTGATCATCGGCGCCATTGTCGGCGCGTGGGGCATGTAGCTGCCGCCGTTCAGGCAGATTGCGCGGTCAGATATTGTGGCCGCGCTTGCGCAACTCGTTGACGATCTTGTCCTGTATTTCGGTTGCGACCGAGCGGCCCCACGCCTGCCCGGCCATCATGCTTTGCTGGGCCAGCACCGTGGTTTTCTCGACGTACTTCTGTCCGGTTGATGTTTTGAAGAACGCGGTCATGTCGCGTATTTCGGCCGCACGGAACGTATTGGCGTAAACCTGCGCCATGGCATCGACCATCTCTCCTATCCGCGCATTGGCCGCTTCCAGCATCAGCGGCACCACGGCATCGAAATCCCTCTCGACGGCAGGCCGGTTCTGCACGATGGCAGGCTTGAGGTTCTGCATGAGGAGCGGAAACAGCGCCTTGAACTGATCGGTCGCCTTCATGGTGACGATGAGTTCACGGGCCGCCACCAAAGCATCGGCAGGCGGCGTCTGTGCCGGTGCGGGGCCGGCGGCGAACAGCAAGAACAGAGCGGCAGCCGCGATCATCCGACGCATGGCATTTCTCCGGGTGGTTGCACCCCATCATAGCGCGCCGCGAAAGCCGCCGCATCTGGCCCACGGCCGAAATCAGCCAGCTCGCGTATCGATGGCGCTCAAATCCACCTGGGCGACCAAAGTGTAAGTTTCGGTAGCCTTGTCGCTGCGTTGTCCCCTGTCGCATAATGGCCGCGACATCGCGAAGACGCCCGCCCTGTCTGGCTTTGGCCGATACGGCGAAGAGAAGATCGAGGGAGTACCCCATGAGTGAGAAGATTTACGACGTCCCGGCCGAGTGGATAAAACGCGCCTTCGTGGATGCCGCCAGGTACCAGGCCATGTACGACCAGTCGATCAAGGACCCCAACGGGTTCTGGAGCGAACAGGCCAAACGCATCGATTGGATGAAGCCCTTTACCAAGGTCAAGAACACGTCATTCGCGCACGACAACCTATCGATCAAGTGGTTCGAGGACGGCACCACCAACGTCTCCTACAACTGCGTTGACCGCCACGTCGCCAAGCGCGGCGATCAGGTCGCGATCATCTGGGAAGGCGACGACCCCAACAAGGATCGCAAGATCACCTACAGGGAGCTGCACGCCGAAGTGCAGAAGTTCGCCAATGTGCTGAAGTCGCGCGGCGTCAAGAAAGGCGACCGCGTCACCGTCTACATGCCGATGATCCCGGAAGCCGCGATCGCCATGCTGGCCTGCACGCGCATCGGCGCGATGCACTCGGTCGTGTTCGGCGGCTTCTCGCCGGATTCGCTCGCTGGCCGTATCGAGGATGCGAAATCCACCGTCGTGATCGTATCGGACGAAGGCTTACGCGGCGGGCGCCCGGTGCCGCTCAAGGCCAACGCCGATGCCGCCGCCGACAAGGCTGGCATCGTCGAGACCATGATCGTGGTGCGCCACACCGGCGGCAAGGTGAACATGAAGGCTGGCCGCGACTTCTATTACGACGAGATTTCCAAAACCGTGCCGACGGAATGCAAATGCGAGGAAATGAATGCGGAAGATCCGCTGTTCATTCTCTACACCTCAGGTTCGACGGGTAAGCCCAAGGGTGTGCTGCATACGACAGCGGGTTATCTCATCCACGCGTCGATGACGCATCAGTATGTATTCGACTATCACGACGGCGACATCTACTGGTGCACTGCCGATGTCGGCTGGGTCACGGGCCACAGCTACATCGTCTATGGTCCGCTCGCCAATGGCGCGACCACGCTGATGTTCGAGGGCGTGCCGAACTATCCGGACAACTCGCGCTTCTGGCAGGTCATCGACAAGCACAAGGTCAACATCTTCTACACCGCGCCAACCGCGATCCGCGCGCTGATGCAGGCGGGCGATGCGCCGGTAAAGAAAACCTCGCGCGCTTCGCTGCGGTTGCTCGGCTCGGTCGGCGAACCGATCAACCCGGAAGCCTGGGAATGGTATCACCGCGTTATCGGCGATGGCCGCTGCCCGATTGTCGATACGTGGTGGCAGACCGAAACCGGCGGCATCCTCATCTCGCCGCTGCCCGGCGCAACGAAGCTCAAGCCCGGCTCGGCGACCCTGCCGTTCTTCGGCGTGAAGCCCGAAATCGTCGATGCCGACGGCAAGGTGCTGGACGGCGCCTGTACCGGCAACCTGTGCATCGCCGATTCGTGGCCGGGCCAGATGCGCACGGTCTACGGCGACCACAAGCGTTTCGTCGAAACCTACTTCTCGGCCTACAAGGGAAAATATTTCACCGGCGACGGCTGCCGCCGCGACGAGGATGGCTATTACTGGATCACCGGCCGCGTCGATGACGTCATCAACGTGTCGGGCCATCGCATGGGCACCGCCGAGGTCGAGAGCGCGCTGGTCGCGCATCCGAAAGTGTCCGAAGCCGCCGTCGTCGGTTATCCGCACGACATCAAGGGCCAGGGCATCTACGCCTATGTGACCCTGATGACGGGCGAGCAGCCGACGGACGCGCTGCGCAAGGAACTGGTCGGCTGGGTCCGCAAGGAAATCGGCCCGATTGCCTCGCCGGACCTCATCCAGTTCTCCCCCGGCCTGCCCAAGACCCGCTCCGGCAAGATCATGCGCCGCATCCTGCGCAAGATCGCCGAGAACGAATACGGCGCGCTCGGCGACACCTCGACCTTGGCCGATCCGGCCGTTGTCGATGATCTGGTTGCCAACCGGCAGAACAAGAAGGGGGCGTAACGCGAACCTGTTTACGTTCTCTTCTTAATGAAGGCGAGAACGAAACCCACGGTTTGATCGCGCCGCTTCATTCACCCTCAGCTATAATGCTCCGTGCGGCTCGCACGGAGCATTTTTCATGACGACCTTTAGCCGGCGTATTTTCAGCTTTGCCGCCGCTGCGATGCTTGTCTTCAACCTCGCCGCCTGCGGAGATCCCGAGCCGGAACAGCGCAAGGCCTTCATCGCCTTCCTGCAGACGATGATCTCGCGGCCCGGTGTCCACGTCATGAACACCAAGCCGGACGACGAAAAGACCTTCGGCGATTACACGAGGCACTACGCGGTCATTCTCGACTTCAACAAGGATATGCGCGTGGTGATGGAGGAATTCGCCACCCGCATGAAGCAGCTCGGCCTCGATCAGACCACGCCGCGCACGCTTGAGCAGATGGTGGTGCATCGCGCCGATATTCTGGCCGTCAGCGAGGGCATGGCGAAATCGCTGGCCGGCATGAAGGAAAGCCTCGCGTCGGCGCAGGCCAAACGCGCGGCGCTCAAGCAGCCCGACGATCTCAAGCAGGTCTATGACACCTTCTTCAACAAGCTCGTCACCGAGCCAGTGCGGAGTGTCGAGAAAGTCTACGCGACGCTCGGCGACGCCGTGAAGGCTTCGCTGGTGATGGTCGATTACGTCAATTCACACAAGGCGCAGCTGGTCGTCAGCGGCACGCAGGTCCAGGCGAAGGACGCCAAGACATTGGCGGAACTCAACGAGCTTTTGAAAGTGCACAATGCCGCCGGCGTTCGCTTCAACGAAGCGCGGCGCGATCTGCGCAAGACCATGGAAGGCAGCTAGACGCTGCTGCGCACGGCATTAACCCGCCGTTAAGATTTACAATTCGCTTACACTATCTGCAGCATTCGAATGAACCAAACCCGTGCCTGCGCTATTGTCCGCATGGGGAAACTGGTCATGCGTAAAATCCTTTTCCAATTGCTGATCGCGATTGTTGCGTCGGCAATTTTCGGGCTCGTACTCGCCAACAAGGCGAACGCGCGCGACATGGTGCCGTTCGCCGGCAACTATTATCCCGGAACCGTCGTCATCAAGACCAGACAGCGCCAGCTTTTCCTCGTCCTCGGCGATGGCTACGCGATCCGCTATCCGGTCGGTGTCGGCAAGGCCGGCCAGCAATGGGCGGGGGTCTCCTATATCGATGGCAAGCATGTCGCGCCGGACTGGGCGCCACCGCCGGCCATGCGCAGCAATCCCGGCGAAGTGCCTTACGTTATCCCCGGCGGCTCGCCGCAGAATCCCATGGGCGCCGCGGCGCTGACATTGACCGGCGGCGAATACGCCATCCACGGCACCAACCAGCCGGATTCAGTCGGCGGCTTTGTGTCGTCGGGCTGCATCCGCATGCTCAACCGGGACGTGGTCGATCTGTTCGCCCGCGTCACGGTCGGCACGCCGGTGGTCGTCACGCGATAATTCAAGGCTACGTCGTCATTGCGAGCAGGCCGACAGGCCGGCGAAGCAATGAAAGCCGTTTCCTAAAACTCTTTCCAGTCGTCGGCGGCGAGCGCCGTGTTGCCGCGCGTGACCATCGCCCGCTTCGGTGCTGCCGGCTTGGCCGGCGCCCTGGCTACGGAAGTGTGTGCCACCGCCACCCGCTTTACCATCGGCGCCACTGTCTGCGGGGCACGCGCAGCCTGCGTGTTCTGCACATCGACGCGGAACATGCCGATCTGCTGATCCATCGCACTCGACTGCTGCTCGAGCGTCTTGGCGGTCGCGGCGTTTTCCTCTACCAGCGCGGAATTCTGCTGGGTGGCTTCGTCCATTTGCGTCAGCGCCTTGGTGATGTCGTCGAGGCCCGCCGCCTGCTCGGCGCTGGCGGTCGAGATTTCCGCCACGATGGTGGTGACGTTCTTGATTGAGGAGACGATCTCGGTCAGCGAGGAGCCCGCGCGATTGACGAGATCGACGCCGTCCTTCACCTGGTTTGTCGAATGCGAGATCAGTTCTTTGATATCCTTGGCCGCTTGTGAGGAACGCTGCGCCAGGCTGCGCACTTCGGTCGCGACCACGGCGAAGCCACGTCCGGCGTCGCCGGCGCGCGCCCCTCCAACCGCGGCGTTGAGCGCCAGCAAATTGGTCTGGCGGGCGATTTCGTCGATGACGCCGATGATGTCGGCAATCTTGCGCGACGATTCCTCGATGCGTGACATTGCACCGACCGCTTCCGAGACGACCGTGCCGCCACGATCGGCAACGTCGCGGGTGGCGACGGCGAATTCGCTGGCCTGCTTGGCGTTGGAGGCGTTGGCGCGCAAGGTAGAGGAAATTTCCTCCATCGCCGCGGAAGTACGCTCAAGGCTCGCGGCCTGTTCTTCAGTGCGTTGCGAGAGGTCGGTCGTGCTGGTGGAGATTTCGGCCGCAGCCGAGGCAACCTCGCGCGTCGAGCCGACCAGCGAGCGGATGGTTTCCTGTAATCGCGCAATTGCGCCGTTGAAGTCATCCTTGATCTGTTGATAGGCGTCCGGGAATTGATCCGGCAGGCGGAAGGTAAGGTCGCCGTCGGCGAGCTTCTGCAAACCATCGCCAAGCGCACGTACGGCCTGCGCCTGCTCCTCGGCGACAACAGCGCGTTCAGCCGCGACCTGTGCCTGCGTTGCCGCCTCGGCTTCCGCCGCGCGCGCATGGCGCTCGGCATCTTCCTGCGCAGCCTTGGCGCTGCGTTCGCTTTCGAGCCGCGCTGTTTCCGCCTGCTTGTCGGCATCGGCCCTCTGGCGCTGCATCAGTTCTTCGGATTGCTGCTGCGCCTTCTCGACCGCGAGGACCTTGAAGCGCTCGACGGCATTGGCGACGGCACCGATCTCGTCCTTGCGATCGAGGCCGGGCAGCGTGACGTTGAATTCTCCTGCGGCAAGGCGCTGCATCGTCATCTGGATGGCGTGCAGCGGCCCGGTCACGCGGCGCGAGATCGCCAGCACGATGCCCGCAGCCGTGACCAGCGCAAGCATCAGCAGGCCAAGCTGGAGGGAGAGGCTCCATATCGCATTGGCGCGCTGCTCGGCGGCATAATCCTTCGCTACTTCCAGCGCCCGCTCGGCGACATTAAGGAGCGAGGAAAGCTTCCCGACCGACATGGTCGACCAGTCATCGGCCTTGATGTCCGCCTTCTCGCCCGCGATGACGTCCTTCAGCATTTTCATGCGGAGTTCGGTGAATTCGGGGCCAAGAAATTCCTTCTTGGCATTGGCGACGGCAGCCGAGAACTTCGCCGGCAGCGGCAGTCCGGCGGCGAGGCCTTCCAGCGCACCCCACGCGGTGTCGAGCTTGGCGAGGTGATTCGTGTAGAGCATCATCGGCTGCGGCGGCAATGGCAGGCCACCCAGGCCGTTCGAGATCAGCACTGAAGCATCGCCGGCGGCGTTACGCGCGATCCACGAAAGTTGCTTCAGCTCCATCAGCTGGTCGATGAAGGCGTCTTCGAGTTTGACCGCTTTCGTGAGCTGCGACGAGATCTTGTCGAGCAGGTCCATCAACGAGCTGACAGTCGTGAAAAATGTCTTCGAAAGGTCTTCCTTGCGCGATGCTTTCGGCTGCGCCATCGCAGCTGCCGTCTCGACGTGCAGCGCCGCGAGTTTGTTGATCGCTTCGGTGAGGCTGGCAATCGCCGTTGCCTTCTCCGGGAAAGTCGCATTCTGCAGCGAGGCAAGGCAAGCCTTCAACGCGGGCATTTCTGTGGCGCGGGTATTGGCGAGAAGCTTGCTGGGTTCGCTGATCTGCCTGTCCGCCACCAGATCGCGGGTGGTCGAGGAGCGATCTACGCGCAGGTTATGCAGCGCGGTGAAAAGGTAGCTCGAGGTCTCCGCCGCTGCTGCAATCCGGTCGATCGCCTGAAATCGCTGCCAGGAGTTCCATGCGCCAATCGAGAGTTGAGAGACGATAGCGACCGCCATCAGGACCGTTACGGACTTCAGCAGGAAGTTGATGCTAATGCGATTGAGCATATTCATCCTCGATGGGTACAGAACTCCAGCATCGGGCAATGCCCGATCCGGCCGGCACATGGATTTTCCAGGGATGGCATTTGCGCCAGTTCGAAGGATGAGCGGACATCGCCGCGCGGCGCTGCCAACAACTCACAAATCGACGACTCCCATAACGCCCAACCACGAGCGATAACGCGGGTTGATAAAGAATATTGGTTGACTGCGATTTAAAAAGGAACCCGCGCAGCGGGCTACCTGTCTCCCGGCGTGGCGTCGCACCAGCCGTTGCGATGTCCGCCGGTATAGCTCCGTGCAACACCCTTCGCGAGCAACGCCGCCGAAACGTCCGGGATGCGGCGCGTGCCGGCATCCGCGACGACGCGGCCGGAATATTTATCCGGTCCAAGGTTCCAGATCGACACATCGCGATCCGACAGCATGGCGCGCAGCGCGGTCAGCGCGGCTTCGGCCTGCACGCGCTCGCCATCGCAGCGTGCCTTGATTTCCGGTGCGTCAATGCCACGCAGCCGTATGCGCGTCGTCAGTTCGTGGCCCGGCCAGACATGAACGCGTGCCTCAAACGTATCGCCATCGATGACGCGTAACACATCGACCGCGTAGCGGCCGAGCGGCGGCATCGGGCCGGATGCCGATGCATTTCTCGCGGCCTCGCGGGCGCGTTCGAAGATGCCGCCGGGCGCGAACGGATCGTCGTGCGAGGATCGGTTGTGTTTCTCCCAGATCGACACACCGATGAGGCCGCCAGCCAGCAGTCCAAGCGCGAAGATGCCCGCAACGAAGCTGGAAAGCCGCGACCGGCGGTAGGGCCGAGAGGAATCGAATCTGGCCATTTTGGATATAAATCTTAAATACAGGATTTTATGGCGATAAACAACAAATACAACTTGGGAGGGATTAGCATGTTGCTCGGTCGGCTTGGGTCGTGCCGGGCCATCGATAGTCCGCTAACTCCTTAAAAGTCCGAGGCAATTCCCTTGGTTTCCCAGTCACCGTAGCGCGCCGGATCGGGGCCGTCCCGGCCGGCGATTTCCTTCGGCCGCGCGACCGTGTTGCCGGCCTGCGCCGCGCGACGCGCCGCCGCTTCTGCCAGCGCCCGCTCGGCCGCCGGCGTCAGCTTTTTCACCGGCGCCGCTTCGCCCGGCGAAGTTGACGGGTCGTGTTCGTTCTCGCTCATGTGCTTTCAAAACGCCGCTGTCACGCCGACGTCAAGTGGATGTTGCGCAATGGAACCGCATAGCATGCTCGCATTTGCCGCGGTGTTCTCCCAACTCCTGCCGGAATGCTGCGATAGGATCATTTCAGCGGCCTTCTCTTGATTCGCTTGCCTCGCGAGTTGTCACCGAAATGAAATTGACATGAGCCGCAATAATCTCGCGCCAAAAGCGGAAGTGCCCGGCCTCGCCGCGCGCCGGGTTGCCGCCGATATTCTCGACGGCGTGCTTCGCCGCAATCGCCCGCTCGACGAGCAGCTCGACGACCGGCAGGCCAACCACGGCATCGGGCTTCTCTCGGATCGCGACCGCGCATTGGCGCGCAACATCGTCTCCACCACGCTACGCCGTCTCGGCACCTTGCGGCATCTCCTTGGCACCATGCTGGAGAAGGGCATGCCGGCCGATGCACCGCGTGCGGAATCCGCGCTGCTGGTGGGTGCCGCGCAAATTCTTTTTCTGGACGTGCCGGATCACGCTGCGGTCGATCTATCGGTGCGGATTGCGCAAGCAGACCGCCGCGCCGGGCATTTCTCGGGCCTCGTCAATGCAGTGCTGCGGCGTGTCACCGCCGAAGGTGCGCAACGCATCGCCGAACTCGATACGGCAAAGCTCGACACGCCGGCGTGGCTCATGGAGCGCTGGACAAAGTTCTATGGTGCGGAAACCGCACACGCGATTGCGCAAGCTAATAGCCAGGAACCCGCGCTCGATCTCACTATTCCTGAAAACACCGAAGATTGGGCAACGCGGCTGCGCGGCCGCGTACTGCCGACCGGCACCGTGCGGATGATTGCCCATGGCCCGGTGTCGCTGCTACCGGGATTTTCCGAGGGCGCCTGGTGGGTGCAGGACGCCGCCGCCGCCCTGCCGGCGCGTCTGCTCGGTGACGTCAAGGACAAGCGCATTGCGGACATCTGCGCGGCGCCCGGCGGCAAGACCTCGCAGCTTGCAGCCGCAGGCGCGCATGTTACCGCCGTCGATCGTTCCGAGCGGCGCCTGCAGCGTGTGCAGGAAAATCTCACGCGACTCAACCTCAAGGCCGAAACTGTCACTGCCGATGCTACCGAATGGCAGGCTGGACCTTTCGACGGCGTATTGATCGACGCGCCATGTTCATCGACAGGCACGATCCGCCGTCATCCCGATATTGCCTGGCTCAAGCGCGAGGCAGACATCGCCGGGCTTGCGGGCCTGCAATCCCGCCTGCTCGACCGCTCCGTGGATCTGGTGGAGACAGGCGGCATCGTCGTCTTCTGCACCTGCTCGCTCGAAGCCGACGAAGGCGAACAGCAGATCACGGATTTCCTCGCCCGTGAGCCGCGCATGCGCCGGAAGCCGGTGCAGGCCGGCGAAATTACCGGCCTCGATGGCCTTGTCACCCCGCAAGGCGACCTGCGCAGCCTGCCGTGTCACTGGCCGGACGCCGAGGCGCGAATGGGCGGCCTTGACGGGTTCTACGCCGCGCGGCTGGAACGCGTCTGATCCTGAAGTCTCCTGCCGCAACACTTTTAAAACCTCGGCGGGTTAATATCCCGCCGGTGTTGCTCCGCTGGTCCCGCTCTGTTCCAGATCGGGTGTTGCCATTTTTGCGTCCAGCGGCGCTCTCACCTATGAATGCATCGGGGTTGGCGGGCGGCGGACCGGCTTTCACCCATCGTAAAATGCGTGACGCGGAGGCGATTGCCTTCGCTTGAAATACGAGAGGCCGGAGTCCATGCCCCGCGTTGCCATCGCGGACCGCAGCAAATCGTCGTGGAGGTCGGTACGCCGGGGCATCAATCGCACGCTCGGCCGCCTGAGATCGTTTTCCATCGCGATGCCGGCGCTGCCCGGACGAGGCCCTCGTCTGGTCATCGCGCCGCAGGATTTGCGCACCGCTGACCCGACCCGCGCCGCCGAAATTTACGGCGGGCGCTTTGCGTTCGCCGGCAAGGTCGTGGTCTGCGACGGCCGCTCGCCGTTTGAAATGATGGAACCCTCCGACGAGTGGGGCGAGGTCCTGCTATCCTTCGGCTGGCTGCGCCATCTGCGCGCCGCCGACTCGGCGATCACCCGCGCCAATGCGCGCGCCCTGGTCGATGAATGGATCGGCCTGCAACGTTCGTGGAAAGGTCCGGGCTGGCAACCGCAAGTGCTTTCACGCCGCATCATCTCGTGGCTGACGCAGGCGACGCTGATTCTCGACGAGGCGGACGACAGATTCTATCGCCGCTTCCTGCGCAGCCTTGAGAAGCAGGTAAAGTTTCTCACCAGCATCGCAAACGATGCGCACAATAGCGTACCGCGCCTGCAGGCGCATATCGCGCTGACCTACGCGGCGCTGTGCATGTCAACGCAATCACGCAATACGCGCCGTGCGACCAAGCATCTGGTGACAGAACTCGACCGCCAGATATTACCGGATGGCGGCCACATCGGCCGCAATCCCGGCGCACCGATCGAATTGCTGCTCGATCTGTTGCCGCTCGCGCAGGCGTTCTCCGCGCGCAACCTTGCGCCGCCACCGCAACTCATGAACGCCATCGACCGCATGATGCCTATGCTGCGGTTCTTCTGCCACGGCGACGGCACGTTCGGCCTGTTCAACGGCATGGGACCGACACCGCCCGATCTGGTCGCCACCCTGATCGCCTACGACGATGCGCGCGGCACGCCGGTGAACAACGCCGTGCATTCCGGCTATCAGCGCATGGAAGCCGGCGGCACGATTGTGCTGATGGACACCGGACGCATTCCGCCGCTCGACCTCAGCAGCGAGGCCGCTGCGGGCTGCCTGTCGTTTGAATTCTCCGCCAAGGCACAACGTATCGTCGTCAACTGCGGCATGCCCGCCAACGCCAGGGAAAACTGGCGCGACTTCTCGCGCAGCACGCAGGCGCATTCGACGGTAAAATTCAACGATGTGCCATCATGCCGCTTCGCGGCGAACGGACCCAACCGCCGCCAGTTCGGCGTACCGATAAATGCCGGCCCGCAGCACGTCGCGGTCGAGCGCGGCACCGAGAGCGACGGCGCAATCACCGTGCGCTCGTCCCACGATGGCTACGCCAGCCGTTTCAGCGTGATCCACGAACGCATCCTGACGCTCGCTCCCGACGGCGACCGCATTGACGGCGATGACAGTTTCGTCCCGACCAAGGGCGAAACGATACCAGCGAAAATCCCCGATGATTTTGTCGTGCGGTTTCATCTCCATCCCGCGATCCGCGCGACGCGCGTCGCCGACGGCCATGGCGCGCTGCTGGTCATGCCGAATCGCGACGTCTGGACCTTCCACGCCTACGAGGACCTGATCGATATCGTGGATGGGGTTTACCTCGGCGGCCAGGATGGCCCGCGCCGTACCTTCCAGATCATCATTCGCGGCAAGGCCCGGCAGGCCCCGCGGCTGCGCTGGAGTTTCACCCATACGCCGCCGCATCCTGCCCGCAAGACCGGCCAGCGCGGTCAGGAACCGGAACTGCCGCTGTAGGGCGGGCAGACCGCACGCTAAAATGCGTGGACGACGGGGCAGATGTGCCGATGTAACGGCGGATTTTGCCGTATCGGTGTGATACTAGCGCGGCATGACCGACAACCTTCGCCCCATCACCCGCGCGCTGATTTCCGTTTCCGACAAGACCGGACTGATCGCATTCGCGCGCGCCCTCGCCGCCCGCAACATCGCGCTGGTTTCGACCGGCGGCACCGCCAAGGCCATCGCCGACGCCGGCCTGAAAGTGCAGGACGTCTCGGACCTCACGGGCTTTCCCGAAATGATGGATGGCCGCGTCAAGACACTGCATCCGAACGTGCATGGCGGCCTGCTGGCGATCCGCGGCAACAAGGAACACGCCGAGGCGATGCGCGCGCACAAGATCGCGCCGATCGATCTCCTCGTCGTCAACCTGTACCCGTTCGAAGCGACGGTCGCGAAAGGCGCCAGCTACGACGACTGCATCGAGAACATCGACATCGGCGGACCGGCGATGATCCGCGCCGCCGCGAAGAACCACGGCGACGTTGCCGTCATCGTCGAGCCGGACGACTATTCCGTTATGCTGGCGGAGCTTGAGCGGAATAACGGCGCAACAACGCTTGCGCTGCGCCAGAAGCTGTCGGCCAAGGCCTACGCGCGCACAGCCGCTTACGACGCCGCGATTTCCAACTGGTTCGCCGCGACGCTCAACGACGACGCCCCGGCGTTCCGCGCCATCGGCGGAAAACTGGCCGAAGCGCTGCGCTATGGCGAGAATCCGCACCAGAGCGCCGCATTTTACCGCACGCCCGAACAGCGCCCCGGCGTCGCCACCGCGCGGCAAGTGCAGGGCAAGCAACTCTCTTACAACAATCTCAATGACACCGACGCCGCGTTTGAATGCGTCGCCGAGTTCGATCCCGCCCGCACCGCGGCCTGCGCCATCATCAAGCACGCCAACCCCTGCGGCGTTGCCGAAGGCGCAAGCCTCGTCGATGCCTACCGCAAGGCGCTGGCCTGCGATTCTACGTCGGCGTTCGGCGGCATCGTTGCGCTTAACCGCAAGCTCGATGCGGATGCGGCGCGCGCCATCGTCGAAATTTTCACCGAGGTCATCATCGCACCCGACGCCAGCGACGAAGCTATCGCTATCGTCGGCGCAAAGAAGAACCTTCGCCTGCTGCTCACCGGCGGATTGCCCGATCCGAGCTCGAAGGGCCTCACCGCCAAGACCGTCGCCGGCGGTTTGCTGGTGCAGTCACGCGACAACGCCGTGGTCGAGGATATGACGCTCAGGGTCGCGACCAAACGCGCACCGACCGAAGCCGAACTGGCCGACCTGCGCTTTGCGTTCCGCGTCGCCAAGCACGTCAAGTCCAACACGATTGTCTATGCGAAGGACCGCGCCACGGTCGGCATCGGCGCCGGACAGATGAGCCGCATCGATTCCGCGCGCATCGCCGCACGCAAGGCGGAAGACGCGGCGAAGGAACTGGGCCTGCCGTCACCGCTGACGAAAGGTTCAGTCGTTGCGTCCGATGCGTTCTTCCCGTTCGCGGACGGATTGCTGGTGGCGATTGCGGCGGGCGCAACGGCGGTGATCCAGCCCGGCGGCTCGATGCGCGACGACGAAGTCATCAAGGCGGCCGACGATGCCGGCATCGCCATGGTGTTGACCGGCACGCGGCACTTCAAGCATTAGCGTTTGTCGTCATTGCGAGGAGCGCTTGGAGCGACGAAGCAATCCCGGTCAGGCGCGCGCACCTGACCGGGATTGCTTCGCTTCGCTCGCAATGACAGGGGCTACCCCTTCACTAAATCACCCAACATGCTGGCCGCCACCGCGAGCTTTGACAACGTCAGCCCCGAACCGGCGATTTCATGTACCGCCATGCGGATGCGTTCTACTTCCGACGCACGCGGCTGGATCCAGGCATCGACCGCATCCTTGCCCGACGCGCCGGTCGCCAGAATGTCGGCGGCAAGACGGCGCTGCGCATCCTCGATGGCGTTGAGCGAGCGGTCGAGCGCCAGCCGGTCGAAATAATCCGTGACACGAATGTCACGCGCCGCCGCCACGACCTTGTCGAGCCGGAAATACGCACCGCCCGCGAAATAAGTCCGCGCCACATCGGCGACGGATTTTTTGGTGCGGTCGGCCACCAGCACGATGTCCGGCGCAACCGCCAGCATCGGCAGATCGGCGATGTGTTGTGCGAGCGATTGCGGCACGCCCGTCTTGGTCAGGTAGTCGATACGCGCGATACGCGCCGGCTTGCCGTCTTCCGGCAGCAGCGTATCGAGCGATTTTGAAATCTCCCCGATGCCGGCCTGATAACGCGCGGTAATATCGGCCAGCCCCATGCTGACATCGACGTTGCGCAGGAACCACGTCAGCCGGTCGATCAGCAGGTCCTGCACCGCAGCATACAACTCAAGCTGAACCTCGCCCGGCACCTTGTTGTCGAGGCCGTCGATCTCCGTATTCAGCGCGATCATGTCGAAGCTGTTGCGCACGATGGCAAACGCTGCAGCGATACGATCCGCCGGAGCGCCGGTCTGGTCAGCAATCCGCACGATCAGCGACGGTCCGCCACGATTGATCATCGAGTTGGTGAGCTGCGTCGAGATGATCTCGCGGCGCAGACGATGATGTTCCAGCGCGTCGGGATATTGGTCCGCGATCAGTCTGGGGAAATACCGCTGCAGTTCGCGCGCCAGATATGGATCGTCGGGTACCTTCGACTTCAGCAGGTCTTCGTAAAGCGTCAGCTTGGCGTAAGCCAGCAGCAACGCTAGTTCAGGCCGCGTCAACGGCTGCGATTTGCGGCGGCGTTCTTCCAGCGCCATGTCGTCAGGCAGAAATTCCACCGCGCTATCGAGCAAGCCACGCGCTTCGAGCGTCTGCATCAGGCGCTGCTCGAAGCCGAGATCGTCCATGCCGTGACGTTCGGCAAGCGAGATCGCCAGGGTCTGCTGGTAATTGTTGCGCAGCACGAGATGCCCGACATTCTCGGTCATCTCGGCCAAAAATTTATCGCGCTCCGGCCGTGTGAGACGACCGTCACGTTCCGGGCAGCTCAACGCAATCTTGATATTGACCTCGATGTCCGAGGTGTTGACGCCCGCAGAGTTATCGATGGCATCGGTATTGAGGCGGATGCCGCGCAGCGCGGCTTCGACGCGGCCATTCTGCGTCATGCCGAGGTTGGCGCCTTCGCCGATCACCTTGGCGCGGATATCCTTGCCCGTGATGCGGATGGCGTCGTTGGCGCGGTCGCCCGCCGCCTCGTCGGTTTCGGTGGAAGCCCGGATATAGGTGCCGATGCCGCCGAAATACAGCAAGTCCACCGGCGCTTTCAGGATCGCACTCATCACCTCGGCGGGCGTTGCCTTGGCCTTGTTGAGCCCGATGATCTTCTGCGCTTCCAGCGACAGGTCGATTTCCTTGGCCGCGCGCGGATAGATGCCCCCACCTTTGGAGATCAGCGACTTGTCGTAATCCTGCCAGCTCGAGCGCGGCAAATCGAACATGCGTTTGCGTTCGGCAAAGCTCTTGTCCGGATCGGGTTCGGGGTCGATAAAAATATCGCGATGATCGAATGCGGCGACCAGCTTGATCGTGGTTTCGCGCAGCATCCCGTTGCCGAACACATCGCCCGACATGTCGCCGACGCCGGCGACGGTGAATGGCGCGGCCGACACATCGATGTCGATCTCGCGGAAATGCCGCTTGACGCATTCCCACGCGCCGCGCGCGGTGATGCCCATCTTCTTGTGGTCATAACCGGCCGAACCGCCCGAGGCGAAGGCATCGTCGAGCCAGAAGCCGTGGTCCTGCGACAGCCCGTTGGCGATGTCCGAGAACGTCGCCGTACCCTTGTCGGCGGCAACGACGAGATAAGGATCGTCAGGATCGTGCCGCACGACGTTGGCAGGCGGCACGACTTCAGTGGATGAAAGGTTATCGGTGAGATCGAGCAGCGTGCCGCTGAAAATCTTGTAAGCGGCAATGCCTTCGGCCTGGAACGCTTCGCGGTTCATGCCGGCATTCAGGCGTTTGGGGACGAATCCGCCCTTGTCGCCAACCGGCACGATGACGGCGTTCTTGACCTGCTGCGCCTTCACGAGGCCGAGAATTTCCGTGCGGAAATCCTGCGGCCGGTCAGACCAGCGAATGCCGCCACGCGCGACCTTGCCGAAGCGCAGGTGAATGCCCTCGACGCGCGGCGAATAGACGAAGATTTCATAAAGCGGACGCGGCAGCGGCACGCCATCGAGCGCCTTGCTATCGAACTTGATGGCGATGGTCTGTTTCGGCCTGCCGTCTTTCTCGAGCTGATAGAAATTCGTGCGCAGCGCCGACATCACCGCATTGACGAAGCGGCGCAGGATGCGGTCCTCATCGAGGCTTTGCACCTTCTGCAGCGCAGCCTCGATGTCGGCGACAATGGCTTTTTCCTTGTCCGTGCGCACCGCAGCCGCATCGCCGCCGAGGCTGAAGCGAGCGTGGAACAGTTCGACGACCTTCTCGGCAATGCCGGCGTGCTTCACCAGCGTCGTCCACATGTAGTCCTGCGAGAACGGAATGCGGATCTGGCGCAGGTAGCGCGAGATCGTGCGCACCAGTGCGATGTCGCGCCAGCCAAGACCCGCGGCCAGAACCAGTCCGTTGTAGCCATCGTTCTCGGCGATGCCCTGCATCACCATCACAAACGCGATTTCAAGCCGCGCCTTCAGCGCACGCAGATCGTCGAGCGGGCCGTTGGCGCCCTCAAGCATCATGTCATGCAGCCAGAAATCCGGCTGGCCCTCGCCGCTAAGCGAGACGTGATAGGTGTGTTCGTCAACAATGCGGAAACCCATGTTTTCCAGCACGGGCACGCGCGCCGATAGCGAAATCGGCTTGTCGAAACTCCACACCTTCAGCGCCGCAGAGCCTTCATCGCTCATGCTGCCGCGATGGAAGTCCACCGCCAGCGGGCGCTGCGCCGACAGACGCTCGATGATGTGAATGTCGTGGACCGCAACTTCCGGGGAATAGGATTCGCGATAGGCCGCGGAGAACGCACCCTTGTATTTGCCCGTGAAGTTGCGCGCCGCAGACGGCTCGTGCGCGATGGCGAGCGCGCCGGAAAGGCGGTCGCCCCATGTCCGCACAATTTCGCTGATACCGGCTTCGAGGTCGGCGCGCGGCACGTCCGGCGCCTTGCCGGTCGAACGTCCGATAATGAAGTGCACCCGCACCAGCGGGCCTTCCATGTAATGCGGGTAGAATGCCGACAACCGCCCGTCGAAGGCCTTGACCAGGTAAGTGCCGACCAATGTGTGCACCGCGTTGTCGTAGCGTTCGCGTGGAACATAGACGAGTACCGAGACAAAACGGTCGAAGCGGTCGTGCCGCGCCAGCACGCAGACGCGCGGGCGCTCGTCGAGGATGCGAATCGCCTGGGCGAATTGATAAAGCTGCTCGTCCTCGATCTGGAACAGTTCGTCGCGCGGATAGGTCTCCAGCACATTGACCAGCGCCTTGCCGGAATGGCTCTCCGGCGCGAAGCCGGCGCGCCGCATCACGCGGTCGACCTTGCGGCGCAGGTACGGGATCGTGCGCGCCTGCCGCGTGTAGGCCGTCGAGGTGAACAGGCCGACGATGCGGAATTCGCCGACAAGCTGGCCATCGGGCGAGAAATGCTTGACGCCGACATAGTCCATGTAGACGCGGCGATGCACCTTCGAGCGCACATTGGTCTTTGCGACGATCAGGACGCGCGGCTCGGTCAGGAACTCCCGTACTTCCGGCGTCAGCGCCACCATTTCGCCGCCCCGGCGGAGGATATGCGCATCCGGATTGCGCAGAATGCCAAGCCCGCCTTCACCACGCGGCTCGTAATTGCTCTCGTCGCCGGTCAGCGCATAGTCACGCAGTCCGAGGACGGTGAAGTTGTTGGCGACCAGCCATTCGAGGAATTGTATTGCTTCAGCGATTTCATCGACCGGGATCGGCGGCGGGTTGGTCTTGAGATCGAGGATGATGGCGCCGATGCGCGCCAGCATCGGCTTCCAGTCGTCTACCGCGCTGCGAATGTCGGCCAGCACGTTATGCAAAGCTACAATCAGTTCATCCGCAGCCTCGTCCTCAAGCCGCTCGATATGGACATGGATGAAGCTCTCGCGCCGGCTGGTCAGCACGTCGCTGGCCGCGCCAAGGCCGATGAAGTCACCGTTCTCGTCGCGCGTCACTTCCAGCACGGGATGCGCCACCAGCCGCACATCGAGCCGGCGCTCGTTGAGTTCCGCCATCACCGAGTCGACCAGGAACGGCATGTCGTCGTTGAGAACCTCGACAATCGAGGTGTTCTTGAGCACGGGTATCTCGCCCTCGGGATTCAGGATGCGGAGCTTGGGGGTGCCCGGCGTGCGATCCGCAATGAAAGCGAACGCCGTGGCGGCAATCGCGTTCTGCTCATCGGACGCATAGCGCGCGAGATCTTACGGCGCGACGTTTCCGAACAGTTCGGCGGTGAAAATATCGAGATCGTTGTCGGGCTGATCGTCAGCCACGGGGCTGCTGCCGGATGAAAGACGTTGTTCGACGGCAATGCGATCCACGCTCATGACGACCTTTTTTGGTTTGTACGCCTGAACGAATCGTGCGGCGTCGAGTGTTGCCTATTACCTATGCAGCGTCGAGATAACGGCTGGAATAACGGACGAAATTGAAGACGGTTTCGTGTCGGCGGCCGGTCACGTTCGCGCGATTTTTTGTTACGCTTTTGTAAGCTGCTTCAGACCCGGCCCCGCCTCCTGATTTCGCTCGTAACGCTCTGCCTTGAATACATATTTCGCGTTTCATGGAACCGGCTGTAAGCTCGCCCGGCAACACCGGACGCAGGGGAATGGCATGGCGACAAAAAAATCCGGCCCGAAGGTCGCGGCGCAGAAGCAGGGAGCCAGGAAGCCCCCGGCTATTCCAAAGCCCGCTGTCAGCATCACCGCGCAGGACGACACGAGGATCATCGCGCTCGACCTCCAGCGCGCCGAGCTTTCAGATGCCATGAAAGCCTATTTCGCCAAGTGCGATGAAAAGCTCGGCTTTGTCCCAAACGTGTTGCAGGCCTACGCCTTCGACAACGCCAAGCTCGAAGCCTTCGTGGCGATGTATAACGACCTGATGCTGGCGCCGTCCGGCCTCTCCAAGCTCGAACGCGAGATGATCGCGGTCGCGGTGTCGGCGCATAACCGCTGCTACTATTGCCTCGTCGCCCATGGCGCAGCAGTCCGCGCGCTGTCGGGCGATCCGACGCTCGGCGAACTGATGGTAATGAACTATCGCGCAGCAGCTTTAAGCAAACGCCAGCGCACCATGCTGGACTTTGCCGTCAAGCTGACCGCCGAGCCTTTCGCCATCGAGGAGGAAGACCGCGAGGCATTGCGCCAGGCGGGCTTCTCGGATCGCGACATCTGGGACATCGGCGCGGTCGCCGGTTTCTACAACATGTCGAACCGCATCGCGTCGGCAACCGACATGCGGCCGAATACCGTGTATCATACGCAGGCGCGCTAGAGCCTCCTCCAACGTCCTTGAAAATGCTGCACATCATTCCACTCACCGTTGTTGCCGCGATCACGTTGGCCACGACCTGGACCGCCGCCAGCAACGCGTATGCACAAACGACGCAGGCCGACACCGCGCCGAGTACGCACCTGCCGAGCGCGCAGGCCAACATGGCATCGCGTGGCATGGTCGCGAGCCAGGACAGTTACGCCACGCGCGTCGGCGTCGAGATTCTTGAAAAGGGCGGCAACGCCGTCGATGCCGCGGTCGCTGTCGGCTTCACGCTCGCCGTCACCATGCCGCGCGCAGGCAATCTCGGCGGCGGCGGATTCATGGTGATCCATCTCGCCGACGGCAACCGCGACACGGTGATCGATTATCGCGAGAGCGCACCGGCCGCAATCACCCGGGACATCTTCCTCCACGCCAACGGCGAAGCCAATCCGGAAAAGTCGCGCAACAGCGGGCTTGCGGTCGGCGTGCCCGGCACCGTCGCCGGACTTGCGATGGCGCGCGACAAGTACGGTTCGGGAAAATTCACGCTGGCGCAACTGATCGCACCGGCAATCAGGTTCGCGCGCCAGGGCGTGCCGGTCGAGAACGACCTGTTCGATTCGCTGCAACTCTCCGCCGCGCGGCTGTCGCGCTGGCCATCGGCGGCGCGCATCTTCACGCGCCGCGACGGCACGCCGCTGACGCAAGGCGACCGGCTGGTCCAGAACGATCTCGCCGCTTCGCTCGAAGAGATCGCACGCGGCGGACCGCGCACATTCTACGACGGGCCGCTGTCCACCAGCATCGCCGCATCGGTGCGCGAAGCCGGCGGAATAATGACGGCGGACGACCTGCGGGCCTATCGCGCCATCGAGCGCGCGCCGTTGCGCGGCACCTATCGCGGCTATGACATCGTCTCGATGCCGCCGCCATCGTCGGGCGGCACCTTGCTGGTGCAGATACTCAACATTCTCGAGGGCTTTCCGCTCGGCAGCGCCAGCGCGGGGCTGGGCTACGGATCGCCGGATGCGCTGCATGTGATGATCGAGGCGATGAAACTCGCCTATGCCGACCGCGCAGAATTTCTCGGCGACAGCGATGCGGTCGATGTACCGCTGATGCGGCTGATCTCGAAACAGCACGGCAATGCATTGCGCGCCGAGATCAATCCCATCCGCGCGCGTGGCTCGCGCGAACTGCGCCCCAACAGCCCCGCCACTCCGAGCGGCAGCGGCGGCAACACCACGCATTATTCCGTGATGGACAAGGACGGCAACGCCGTCGCCAACACCTACTCGCTCAATTTCAACTACGGCCTCGGCCTTGTCGCCGAAGGTACCGGCATCCTCCTGAACAACACGCTCGACGATTTCGCGGCGAAGCCCGGCGCACCCAACGCATTCGGCCTGGTCGGCAGCGCCGCCAATGCACCCGGCCCCAACAAGCGGCCGCTGTCGTCAATGACGCCGACGATTGTTCTCAAGGACGGCAAACCGCAGATCGTCACCGGCGCGCCGGGCGGCAGCCGCATCATCACGGCGGTGCTGCAGGTGATCGTGAACGTGATCGACTTCAGGCAGACCATCACGGACGCCGTCGCTGCGCCACGGCTGCACCATCAATGGCTGCCCGATCAAGTACTGGTCGAACGCACTTTTCCTGCCGACACCATCAAGGCGCTGGAAGCCAAGGGCCACACCGTCCGCGTCGGCGCGCCGTCCGGCGCGGCGCATTCGATTGCCGCAACCAACCGTGGTTTTGAAGGCGCCGCGGATGGCAGGGCGCGCGGCGCGCTGGCCGCCGGGCTTTGATCCGGGAGCGAGCGCACCAGATGGCACCTTTCGTTCGCGCCGGGATTTTCTATTTCGCCCTCGTGTTCGCCGCGGGCTTTGTTTTCGCCATCGCACGCGAACTCGTGCTGGTGCCGATGGCCGGGCGAACCGTCGCGGTCCTGATCGAAGTGACGATCATGCTGATCGTTTCGTGGATCGTATGCAGCCGGGTCGTTGATCGCCTGCGCGTTCCATCGGATCGCAATGGCCGTATCGCGATGGGCGCCAGCGCCTTCGTATTCCTGATGATCGCGGAATTCGGCGTTGCAAAACTTTTTCTGGGCTGGACGGTTGCGGAGTTTTTCGGCGGGTTTAGTTCGCGCGATGGCGTAATCGGCCTTCTGGCACAACTGCTGTCGGAACCATCCCGTTCCTGCAAATGCGCACGCCAATACGAACTTGATGCAACGCTACATTCGCTCGGCGTCCACCCTCCCCGCTACGCGAGGAGGGATAAGCAAGCCGCGCCCTACTGCACCAAATCCCGATACTCCGGGTGCTTGCCCAGAAACGCGACGACAAAGCCGCAGCGCGGCACCACCTTCAGCCCGCGCGCGCGGATGATCTCCAGCATGCCGCGCACCAGTGCCGAGCCGACGCCCTGCCCGCCATGTGCCGGCGGAACCTCCGTGTGGATGATCACCAACGCACCGGGCGTCTCGCGATAATTCGCAACCGCAACCGAATCGCCGAGTGTTCGCCGTCAGCACCCCTGAGACCATTTGAGGGACTTCACGAAGGGAGGATTTCTGGTTCATCGTAGCCGCAAGGAGCGAAGATGAAATAGAAACCCGGACCGGGCAAAGCGCCCGCAGAACAAGTGCTGAAGGAGATTCGGCGTCAAACGCGCCGGCAGTATTCTGCGGAAGAGAAAATCCGCATCGTGCTGGAAGGACTGCGCGGCGAGGAGAATATCTCTGAGCTCTGCAGACGG
>CANJBX010000008.1 GCA_947472885.1 Hyphomicrobiaceae bacterium | reverse complement strand
TGACCCACATCCATTCCCGTCTTTTTATGATTCTTGAGCAGATCTTGGCCCAGGGGGCGCCGGTTCCTTTGGATGTCGAAGTTCCCAATAGCACCCTGATTTCAGTAGAAATCTGAGCCCCCGATCGGTTTTTTCAACATCCTGCTAATGTTGCTGCGCGGAATTGGGGGAGCGATTCATGGAAGTCCTGGGCGTCCTGCTGGTGCCGCTGGCGATTGCCTACCTGGTCGCCCCCATCGCCGCGTTCTTCATGGCGGTGGGCAATCGCAAGACCATCGGCGAATTGTTCCTGCGCATGATCGACCTTGAGCGAAAGATCGCGGAAATTTCCACGACGCTCGCGAGCGGACACCCGCTTGCATCTGCACCGCCACAATCGCCCTCGCCCTCCATCGTGCCGCCTTCCGGCGTGCAGGCATCGCAGCCAGTTGAACCACCCCCTGCACCTGAGCCAGCACCTTCACCGGCGCGCACGCCCGAAGAAACCCCGGACCTCGCCGCGCGGGCGGCCATTCCCGCGGGAGCCTTCAAGCCAGCCGCACCGACTGAAAGTTTCGAACAGCGCGTCGGCACCCGCTGGGTCGTGTGGGTCGGCGGCATCGCACTCGCACTCGCACTCGGCGGCATCTTCCTGGTCAGCTTTGCGGTCGAGCAAGGCTACTTCGGCCCCGGCATGCGCGTGGTCATGGCCGGCCTTCTCGCCGCTGCGCTCATCGCCGCCGGCGAATGGGCGCGCCGTTCGGAAAAGATTTCCGGTTTCGCCGGACTGCCGAGCGCGCATGTGCCGCGCATCCTCACCGCGGCCGGCACGACCATCGCCTACGCTACCGTCTATGGCGCATTCGCGCTGTACGGATTCATTGGGCCGATGGCGGCCTTCATCCTGCTTGGCATCGTCGCCATCGCGACCCTCGCCGCCGCCCTGCTGCACGGACCCGCGCTGGCCGCGCTCGGCCTCATCGGCGCGCAGGTCACGCCGCTCATCATCTCGACCGAGGAGCCGAGCTACTGGGCGCTCTATCTTTATCTCGCCGTCGTCACCGCCGCGGCCTTCGCGCTCGCCCGCGTGCGGATGTGGCGCTGGCTGACCATTACCGCCGTTGCCTTCGGCGCGTTCTGGACGCTGGCGCGCTTCGACGACACCGCAGGCGGCGCCATCGCCGCGCACGAGTTCCATATCGCGGTCGGGTTCATCCTCGTCGCGCTGTTCATTGTCCCGGAACTGATGTTCGGCCCGCCGACGGAGCGCGGCCACATCGATGGACTGTCATCGTTGTCGCTCGCCGCTTATGTGGCGATGGCGGCGTTCTTCGTCATCGTGTGGCGCAACGAAGCCTCGACGCTAATCGTGTTCGGCGCCATGGCGGTGGCAACGGTCGCAATCGCATGGCGGATCGAAGCGGTTGCGCTTTCAGTACCGCTCACTGCCGTGTCCGCGGCGTTGGTGATGGCGGCGTTCGCGACCGACAAGAACGTCGTCAACCTGATCGCGCCCGGCGGCGCCGTCGCCGGCACCGTACCGGAACCCGCCGCCGCCAACGCAACACTGAATATCGTATTCGGCGCGGGCTTTGCCCTGCTGTTCGGCGGCGCGGGATTTTTCGCACAAGGCCGCTCCGGCAGCGCACGCATTGCGATGTGCTGGGCGGTGGCAAGCGTATTCACACCGCTCGCCATCCTCGCGGCGCTTTACTATCGCATTGCCGGCGTCGAACGCTCGATCCCGTTTGCGGCGCTCGCATTGCTGCTGGCCGCCCTGTTCGCCTACGCCACGGAGGCCTTGAGCAAGCGCACGCCCCGCCCCGGCAGCGCCGCGGGCGAAGCGATCTACGCCACCGGCGTGGTTGCCGCGCTCGCTTTCGCGCTGACGCTGTCGCTGGAGAAAGGCTGGCTCACCGTCTGCCTCGCACTGATGGTGCCGGGCATCGCCTGGGTCGAGCAGAAGCGCCGCCTCCACGCGCTGCGCTGGCTCGCCGGCATTGTCGTTGTGCTGGTGCTGCTGCGCATCGGCTACGAGCCGCGCATTGTCGGCCGCGACGTCGGCACCACGCCGATCTTCAACTGGCTGCTGTATGGCTACGGCGGACCGGCGCTGGCGTTCTGGACCGGCGGCTGGCTGATGCGCAAGCGCGCCGACGATACGCCGCTGCGCATGGTGGAATCCGCCGCCATCCTGTTCACCGTGCTGCTGGTGACGCTGGAAATCCGCCATTACGTCAACAACGGCAACATCTACGCCGTGTCGGCGAGCCTGACCGAAATCGCGCTGCAGGTCTGCACGGGTCTGGCCATGGCCATCGGCCTTGAGCATGTCCGCGCCCGTACCGGCAGCGTCATCCACAACGCCGCCGCCCTCCTCATTGCGGGCGTGACGTTCTGCACCATCGTGATCGGGCTGATGTTTGCGTTCAACCCGATGGTGACGCGGGCGCCGGTCGGCCCACCGTTCATCAACCTTGTGCTGCTCGGCTACGGCATTCCGGCGGTCCTCGCCATCGTGCTGGCGCTGCGCGCCCGCACGACACGGCCGATCCAGTATCGCGTCGTCGCGGCTGCGACCGCGGTCGGCCTTTCGCTGATGTATCTCACCTTCGAGATCGCGCGGTTGTTCCAGGGGCCGGTGCTGAACGCCGGCCGCGTCAGCGATGCGCAGCAATACACCTACTCCGCCGTCTGGCTCACTTACGGCGTGGTGCTGCTGATCGCCGGACTGCTGCTGGCGTCGAAGCCCGCGCGCGTGGCGTCGGGCGCGGTGATCCTGCTGACGATCCTCAAGGTGTTCCTGGTCGATATGGCGGACCTCACCGGCGTATGGCGCGCGCTGTCGTTCATCGGCCTTGGGCTGGTGCTGATGGGAATCGGCTACCTGTACCAGCGCCTGCTGTTCCCGCCGCAAACACAAACGCCGGCGTCACCGCCGGCGGCTGCATAAAATTGTCGGCAGAAATTAATCGCGGGTCGTGGAGCGCAACTTCAGTTCCGGCCCGCCCACCGGATCGCGCGGCGTGGCGTCGGCGGACTTCACGGATTTCACCGCGCGCGGGCGGAACATCGGCGCCGTGGACGCGCCCGGTGCCTGCAGGCCGAGCGGAAGATCCGCCACCTGCATGCGATTGCCGCCGCGCGTGAAGGTGCACGACGCAAAACCAAGGCCCGAGATCGAGCCCTTGAAATTGTTGTTGTCGATGCGCTCGACGTTGAAGCACGGCTCAATCGGCATGCCGGCAACTGAAGCGCAGATCGCATCGGGCTTGACGCGGATCGTGTTCGCCGGCAGCGCAACAAAACGCTGCGGGCCGTTGCCGCGCACGCGAATGGTGCCCATGACCGAACCGTCGGCGTGGATGCGCCCGGTGCCGGTGGTGCCTTCGAAACAGGTGTAGGAGAACAGCCGGCCGGCGACGAACGCCTTGGCCTGCTCAGGCCGCAAATATTCCCCGGCACTCGCCGGAAGCGCAAACCCGGCGAACAACGCCGTGAGCGCGACAACACCACGCAACTGCATACGCAACCCCATGCTTTACGCGAACGTAACCGCAAAGATTCAGCGATCTATTACCATGCGGGGGCTCGCGTGCCACACCCAAGCAGAAGCACGACGATATGGTTAATCAACCTTGACCACAAGCCGCCCCCGGACACCGCCGCCGAGAATCTTCGCGCCGGCGTCGAGCACATCCGCGAGGGCAATTTCATTTGTAATTTCAGACAGTTTTTTGCGGTCGAGATCGACGGCGAGGCGCTGCCACGCGGCGCGGCGAACGGCGAGCGGGCACATCACCGAATCGATGCCCAGAAGTGACACCCCGCGCAAAATAAACGGCGCAACCGAACCGGGCAGGTCCATACCCGCCGCAAGCCCGCAGGCTGCGACCGCGCCGCCATATTTCGTCATCGCCAGTACATTCGCGAGCGGCACCGAGCCGACGGAGTCGATGCCGCCTGCCCAGCGTTCCTTCGCGAGCGGACGCGGCGTGCCGGCGAGTTCTTCGCGCGCGATGATTTCGGATGCGCCGAGGCGCTGGAGATATTCCGCTTCGCTGGTACGGCCGGTCGAGGCGATGACGTGATAGCCAAGCTTCGACAATACGGCGATGGCAACGGAGCCGACGCCGCCCGCCGCACCCGTCACGACAATCGGGCCACGCGCGGGCGTAACGCCATGGCGCTCCAGCGCCATCACCGCAAGCATCGCGGTGTAGCCCGCCGTACCGATCGCCATGGCGTCGCGCGTCGTCATGCCTGTCGGCACGGGCACCAGCCAGTCGCCCTTCACGCGCGCACGCTGCGCATACATGCCGAGATGCGTCTCGCCGCAACCCCAGCCATTGAGAATGACCTTGTCGCCCGGCTTCCAGTCCGGGTGCGACGATGTCTCGACCGTTCCCGCGCCGTCGATGCCTGCGATCATCGGGAAGCGCCGCACCACCGGCGACTTGCCGGTAACGGCGAGACCGTCCTTGTAGTTCACTGTCGACCATTCGGGACGAAACGTGACGTCGCCTTCCATCAAATCGGCGTCGTTGAAATCGGACAGCGCCGCGCTGGTGCCGCTCTCGCCCTTGGTAACGACCACTGCCTTGAATGTTCCCACGGCCTGCCCTTCCCTCGAATACATCGGCTTGAGTTTTAACTTCGCGCATCGAGGCGCTGTGATCAACGCCAGCTTTCCGGCGGACCCTGGATGCCGGCGAGCGCATTCGCACCCGACATGGCGCGGCGATAGTGTTTGACCTCGCGATGCGTACGAATTTCGCGCAGCGGATTGGCGCTGACGATGCCGGCTGCGTGCAGCAGATTAAAATCGCGCAGCAGCGCGCCATAGTGCCGGTCGCGGACATGACCGACCAGAATCTTGGTGGCGAGATACGACGCCAGCTTGGGATAGCGCGATAGATATTCGGGACGTTGCCGTACGTAAGCAACAAGTCCCGCCGCCGCCTTGTTCCATTCCGCCGAAAGACCTTCGCTGGACCAGAATTTTTCCCACAGCACGTCGGGCAATAACCGACCGCCGCCGAGCCTGGACAGACGAATAAGAAATTCGCGGTCCTCGGTCAGGCGCAGCGCATTGCAGAAACCGCCGACCGACAGCGCGGCCTCGCGGCGCACGGTGATGCTGGTGGCTTCGACCGGGATGAGATCGCAGGTCAGCGCCCATCCGAACGCGGCGGGCTTGAATGCAAGATCGGGGATGCGCGCGTCGCGCGGCACGCCGCGGTCGTATTTGCGCGCCGACGACAACGTGCAGACCAAGGTTGTGTCGGCTTTCAACGCCGCCAGCGGCGCGGACAGGCGATGTGGCAAATAAGCGTCGTCGGAATCGAGAAACGCGACGACAGGCGCACGCGCCAGCTCCAGCCCGAAGTTGCGCGCGCCGCTCGGTCCGAGGTTCTGTTGCGCGCGGCGCGCGACAATGCGCGGATCGTTCAGCGCATTGAGCCAGGCGGTGGTGCCGTCGCTTGAAGCATCGTCGATGATGATGAGTTCGAAATTCGCGTCGTCCTGCGCCAGTACGCTCGCAACCGCGCGCGGCAAAGTGCCGGCGCGGTTGTAGGTCGCGATAACGACGGAAATCTCAGGTTCGCTCACGTTCATCCCTTAAAACAGGGGCGACCTTAGCGGAGCCTGCCGAGTGTTCAAGCGGCTTGGGATCAAGCAGGCTGAGCCGCAAGTCTGGCCACCGGCTTTTCGACAATCGGCAGGTTGATGACCGCCGAAATGACGCCAAGCGCAATCGAGAGCCACCACACGATGTCGTAGGAGCCGGTCTTCTCGAACAGGATACCGCCGAGCCAGACGCCCAGGAACCCGCCGACCTGATGGCTGAAGAACGCGAAGCCGAACAGCGTCGCCAGCCAGCGTGTGCCGAACATCACGGCGACAAGGCCCGACGTCGGCGGCACCGTGGAGCGCCACAGCAGGCCCAGCACCGCGCAGAATACCAGCGTTACCGCCGTCGATGGCGGCAGCATGATGTAGACGAGAATGGCGACGGCGCGGCCAAAGTAGATGAACGACAGGATGTAACGCTTCGGCAGCTTGGCCGCGAAATAACCCGCCATAATCGCGCCGATGATGTTGAACAGGCCGATGGTGGCAATTGCCCAACCGCCGACTTCTGCCGCCAGACCGCGGTCGACCAGATAGGCCGGCAGATGCACGCTGACGAAGAAAATCTGGAACCCGCAGGTGAAGAAACCGAGAGTCAGCAGGACATAACTCTTGTGCCCAAGCGCTTCGGTCATGGCTTCCCTGGCGGATTGCTGCACTGGCGCGCCCACAACTGCTGCCGGACGCTTCGGCATCGACAGCGCGAATGACAGCGGGATGATCGCCAGTACCACGAAGCCGAAGATGATCAGCGTCTGATGCCAGCCGACCTCACCGATCAGCGCGACCGACAAAGGCGAGAACAGGAACTGCCCGAACGAGCCGGCTGCGGTGCCAAGGCCGAACGACAGCGTGCGCCACTCCGGCGGCATCAGCTTGCCGAACGCACCGATAACCAGCGTGAACGAAGCGGCCGCGAGGCCGAAGCCCATCACGACACCGGCCATGAGGTGCAGCAGGCCCGGGGTGGTCGAGTACGACATGCCGGCAAGGCCAAGCGCGTAGAGTACCGCGCCGATGCTCAGTACCGGCACCGGGCCATAGCGATCCGCCAGCGCGCCGGCGAACGGCTGAACCGCCCCCCACAGCAGCATCTGGATTGCCAGCGCAAGCGAAACCACATCGCGGCCCCAGCCGAATTCCGACGACATCGGCTTGAGGAAGAACCCAAGCCCCGAGCGCGGACCGAAACCGAGCATGCCGATCAGGCAGCCGCAGGTGAGAATGACGAGTGGCGTTTGCCAGCCAAAGCGCGCCAGCGGCGACGCGGCGGGTGATGTAACCTGGCTCATGACGGGCTCCGGCTTTTGCTGGATGAAATGGCTTTGGATGAAGCTGATTTAGGCCACGCAAGCGGCTGAACGCGGCGAAGCACAGCTGCGTCGCCGGTGAATTTCAGTCCCGATGCACGTGCATCGGCGAGATCGATTTCGCCACGAAACAGCGCGTAAATTATTTTGGGCGAGCCTGACACAACCGCATCAGGGTTTTCCGCCGCCCCGACGTGGACCCGCACCGTGCCGTCGATGGCGCGCACGGTGATGGGCTCCTCGCCCTTTTCACCCGCGCGGACCTCGATCACGGCCGGCACGGCACTCGGCGCCGTATCCTTCAGCGCGCGGCGGAGCGGCAGCGTCATCCAATGCGAACAGAAGGCATCGTCTTTCGGCGCGTCTTTCATCATTTCAACGCCCCATGCACCGATTGCATCAATCACGCGCTCAAGCTGCTTGCCGCGCGGTGTCAGGCGAAACAGCGCGGTCGCAACCGGCGGCGGCGCTTCGACGCGCTCGACCACGCCCGCTGCTTCCATTTCCTTGAGACGTGACGCCAAGAGGTTGGTGGCGATGCCAGGCAGACCGTCGCGCAGGTCCGTGTAGCGTGCCTCGCCGCGGATGATGAGTTCGCGCACGATCAGCAGCGTCCAGCGGTCGCCGATGACGTCCAGCCCCTTCGCGAGCGCACAATACTGTCCATAGGTTCGCATGGGCGGAAACCTAAGCCGTGAGTTTAGAAAGTCAATCTTTCACTTTATTTTTTCAACTGTATTTGAAGGACAAGCAAAGGATACGCCGGGAGGAAGCAGTCATCGCTAAAAATGCTTGATATGGAAAGGCTTACGCGGGCTGCGCGAGCGGCCGGTCAACCGGCCGTTCGGCAATCGGCAGGTTGATGAGCGACGACATGATGCAGAAACCGACCGAAAGCCACCACACCGGATCGTAGGAGCCGAACTGCACATAGGCGAAGCCGCCGAGCCACACGCCAAGGAAGCTGCCGACCTGGTGGCTCATGAACGCCGCGCCCGACAGCATGGTGAGCCAGCGCGTGCCGAACATCAGCGCGATCAGGCCGTTGGTCGGCGGCACCGTCGATAGCCACAGGAAGCCCGTGACCGCGCCGAACATCAGCGCGGATAATGTGCTGGCCGGCATCAGCATGAAAGCAACGATGGCGACGCCGCGGCCGAAGTAGATTCCCGACAGCACATACTTTTTCGGCATGCGGCTGCTCAGGTAGCCCGCGAACAGCGAGCCGAAAATATTGCACAGGCCGATGATGCCGATAGTCATGGCGCCGACATCCGCCGAGAGGCCGCGATCGAGCATGTAGGACGGCAGATGCACGGTGACGAACGCCAGCTGGAATCCGCAGGTAAAAAAGCCGATCACCAGCAGGATATAGCTGCGGTGGCCGACCGCCTCCATCAATGCCTGCCTGGCCGATTGCGCCGGCTCTGCCCGCACGATGCCGCCATCGCCCTTGGGCGCGGCAAGCGCAAGCGAGAGCGGCAGCACGAGCAGCATCAGGCCGGCGAACACCAGCAGCGCGATGTGCCAGTTGAACGAGTCGATCAGGAAACGCGCCATCGGCGAATACAGGAACTGGCCGAACGAACCGGCGGCGGTGCCTGCGCCGAACGCCATCATGCGCTTCTCCGGCGGGACCAGCTTTCCGAGCGAACCGATGACGAGGGAGAACGACGAACCGGAAAGGCCAAAGCCGATCAGCACGCCGGCGGAAATGTCGAACATGCCGGGCGTGGTCGAATAAGCCATCAGCGCAAGACCGGCGGCGTAAAGCAGTGCGCCAAGCGAGAGAACGCGCGGCGCACCGTACTTGTCCGCCATGGCGCCGGCGAACGGCTGGCCAAGGCCCCACAGGATGTTCTGCAAGGCGAGCGCGAGCGAGAACACGTCACGGTTCCAGCCGTTCTCCATGGAGATCGGCGTCAGAAACTGGCCGAGCGACGAACGCGGACCGAAACTCAGGAGTGCGATGAGGCAGCCGCAGAGAATGACAATGGCTGGCGTCCGCCAGGTGCGGACGCTGGCGGGGCTGGTGACGGCGGTCATGACTTCTCCGAACTGCGGCGAGGTGTCGCTTCTTCAGACGTTGGATCTGTTTATGCTCGTTCGCAGCCTTCCCAAAACAAATCTTTCTCTTCCGACGCGTGAAAGCCTCTCAACCGGGATGCAGCGGCCGCATACCTTTTGTTGACGCAGGGGGTAGCGATTTCAATTGATCGGTGCTACATGTGATTTGCTCGAAGTGAGAATAACTCGTCCGCCGACGGAAGAGTCACAGAGCGGCAACCGGCGCTTTGCCGGTTATTTTGGACCTTTGATATGCTCATATAGAGCATATCGTAGACTGCCGGGAGATGACCATGCCGATCATCGATGCTTTTGGCCCGACCGCTGCGCGCGACACCGCGCCGGGCGTGTCTTCCACCCTGTCTCCTGCGGCTCGCGCCTATGGCGTGCTGCCGATGCCGAAGCTTGAGTGGAATCCGGAAGTCGAGCGCGCAACCGCGCACCTCTACGAGCGCATCAAGCATGTCGTGCCGTCGGTCGAGTGGCCATTCTTCGCGCCTTACGTGAAGGCGATCAACGAACTTAAAGAGCGCCGTGGCGCGGTCATCCTGGCGCACAATTACCAGACGCCGGAAATCTATAACTGTGTTGCCGATTTCGTCGGCGACTCGCTTCAGCTTGCCCGCGAAGCGGCAAAGACAAAGGCAAAGCTGATCGTCCAGTGCGGCGTGCACTTCATGGCGGAGACCGCCAAGGTACTCAATCCGGACAAGGTCGTGCTGATCCCCGACAGCCGCGCCGGCTGCTCGCTCGCCTCCTCGATCACCGGCGACGACGTTTGCCTGTTGCGCGAGCGTTTCCCCGGCGTGCCGGTCGTCACCTATGTGAACACGTCGGCCGAGGTGAAGGCCGAGAGCGATATCTGCTGCACGTCATCGAATGCGGTGCAGGTGGTCGAGAGCCTTGGCGTGGACAAGGTAATTTTCCTGCCCGACGAATATCTCGCGAAATACGTCGCGTCGCAGACCAAGGTGAAGATCATCGCCTGGAAGGGCCATTGCGAGGTGCACGAGCGCTTCACCGGCGACGAGCTGCGCAAGTATCGCGCCGAAGATCCGAACATCCAGATCATCGCCCATCCCGAATGCCCGCCGGACGTGCTGGCGGAAGCCGATTTCACCGGCTCGACCGCGCACATGATCGGCTGGGTGCGGGACCACAAGCCGTGCAAGGTCGTCATGGTGACGGAATGCTCGATGGCGTCGAACGTGAAGGTCGATTTCCCCGAAGTCGAGTTCGTGCAGCCGTGTAACCTGTGCCCGCACATGAAGCGCATCACGCTGCCGAAGATTCTCGACAGCCTCGTCTACATGCAGGAAGAAGTTGTGGTCGATCCGATGGTGGCCGAGAAGGCGCGCCGCGCGGTCGAACGCATGATCCATCTCAAGAGCTGATCGCGTAGCGATCATCCCCGGAAGCCAAGCGCAGCGCGGCTGTCCGGGGATCCCGCGCAACGAGCCGAGACCCTCATGACCAGCAAGTTCATCTGCCCCGACGCCTTCATCTCGCCGCTGGTGATCGAGGACGCGATCTACCGCGCACTTGACGAAGACCTCGGCCGCGCCGGAGACATCACCTCTATCGCGACCGTGCCATTCGGCACGCGCGGCAAAGCTGTTGTCGTGGCACGGCAGGCCGGCACGATTGCGGGGCTGCCGCTCGTGGAGGCCGCGTTCCGCAAACTCGATCCTGCCATTGAGATTACCGGCCATGCGCGCGATGGCGCGGCGGTTGCCGCCAGGACCGCGCTAATGACCATCTCAGGCGATGCCCGTGCGATCCTGTCCGCCGAGCGCGTCGCGCTTAATTTCGCAGGGCACCTCTCCGGCATCGCCACCGCGACGGCGGAATTCGTGCGGCTGATCTCGCACACCAACGCCCGCATCTGTGAAACCCGCAAGACGACGCCGGGCCTGCGCGCGCTGCAAAAATACGCCGTACGCTGCGGCGGCGGACACAATCATCGTTTCAGCCTCGACGACGCGATCCTCATCAAGGACAACCACATCGCCGTCGCGGGCGGCATCCGCGCCGTGCTGGAAGGCGCCAAGGCTGCTGCCGGGCATCTGGTGAAGATCGAGATCGAGGTCGATACGCTCGACCAGTTGAAGGAAGTGCTGGCCGTCGGTCTTGCCGACGTCGCGCTCCTCGACAACATGGACCCGCCGACGATGAAGCAGGCGGTCGCCATGTGCAAAGGCAAGCTGATGCTGGAAGCCTCCGGTGGCATCACACTCAAGAGCGCCGCGACGGTGGCAGAAACCGGCGTGGACTATCTCTCGTCAGGCGCGATCACGCATTCGTCGCCGAACCTCGACGTCGCGCTCGATATCGAGATGTAGCTTGCTCTTCACCTCTCCCCGCTAGCGGGGAGAAGGAGCGCAGCGGAGCTCGCCGCCCTTCTCTCTCTTACAAATTCGCTTCCGCCGTCAGCTTCTCGACCATCACCTTGGTCTCGGCCGGATCGCCCCACCTGGGTTCGTCCGCGCCATCGCCCCACCGGCGTGGCCGGTAGAACGTGTGCACGCCGAGCTTCTGCAGCTTGGCCATTTCGCGAATCCAGTTCGGCCGCACCCAGAACGCGTGATAGTGCGTGGCCTTGCCGACCGCCTTGAGCCACAGCCGCCCGTCGAGCGTTTCCCTGGCGATCTTCTTGGCGACTTCCCAGGCTTCCGGCTCCTTCACCACATCGGGAATACCGTCGCAGGCGAAGGTGAACTGGCAGGCGAGCTTGCGGTGTGCGTTCTGGTAGACGACGCCGCACACCGTCGATGGATAAAAGCCCGAGAACACGCGGTTCATCACCACCTGCGCGACGGCGACCTGGCCGTTCACCGCCTCACCGCGCGATTCAAAATAGACCGCATCGGTCAGGCATTTTTCCTGCTTGGCGCGCGCCGGGCCGATAAGCCCAAGACGTTCCGCCGGTGACTTCGGGCGCTTGCCGGCGCCGGTGACTTCGCCCTTGGCCGCAACGGTTTCGCCTGCGGACACAGCCGCCGCCGGAGGCGCCAGACGCTTGAAGTCGGGATCGTTGCGGTCCTGCGATTCAAGAACCGGCGTCGCCGGAAGCAGGATCGGCGCGGCACCTGCCGCCCATGGCTCGATGCGGTCGTTGCCGCCGCCGAGCGGCGCTGCGCCAAAATAGACGCGCGACTTGCTAGCAGCTTCCTCACCGAACGACGGCGTGCCGCTATCGGCTGGCATGCGCGCCTCGGTTTTCATATCGGCCTTGGGCGCCAGCGCGGCGAACTGCGAGCCGTCTGTTGCGGGCGCCTGCTCAGGCAACGCGACGACGACGGACTCCGGCTCATCGGCCTTGTCCTCGGTAACGCTCTCGACAAACGACGGTGCAGCTTCCGGGCCGGCTGGCGGATCGGCCTCGTCGCTCAACGGAATTTGCGGGCTCTGCTCCAGCGACATCGACACGTCGTAACCTGGAACCGTGCGCAGCGAACTGCCGTCCCCCGGCACATCGCCCGACGGCTCCGCGCCCGGCTCCTGCGCCGGCTGCATCGCCGGTTCACGCGATTGCACCGGCACCAGACGGTCGCCCTTGCCTTCGCGATTGACAGTCGGGAACACGCGCCTGGGCTCGGCATCGATCGCGCCAAAAAAGCGACTGCGGTCAACCGAGCCTGTGACATCGACTTCGCTGAGGTCGAGGCCCGCAAGACGATAGCCGCCAAGCGGGATCGCGCTGCCGACCGGGCGCGGCATGCTGAAGGTCGCGGCATGGATGGTGCCGAACGGAGACGCCATCAAATGCTGGCGCATGCGTTCGACGTTACTGGAATTGCGTGCGATGGCCGATGCCGGGTCCTGCAGGCCGATGGAAGTCGGCACCAGCACCAGCATCGAGATGGTCAGTCCGAATGCGCGACGCACACGCTTCGGCCTTACTCGCCGCAACTGCATCTGTCCTCACGCCACGTACGCACTACAAAACAAACGTGGCAGTCAGGATCGTCCAGCAACCATTAAAATTGCAGTGATGCCATTTGCCAACAATCAATGTTTCTGGCGGATTAACATTGATAGCCGGTTAAAATCGGCGCGGCCGGGTGGCAAAAACCTAATTCAGAGCAGCGAAAAGCCCCGCACCCCGAGCCAGTTACCGGCAAGGAACGCCACTACACCGATGGCGCAGCCCCACAGCAGCATGCGTTCGGGCAGGATCTGCGGCACCGGCCGCTGCATCACGACGCGCAACAGCATCAGCCCGGCCCAGACAACAACGAAGAAGACAATCAGCGGATGCGCCAGCACGTCGTCGCCAAACGGACGGCGCTCGGCGTTGAGGCCAAAGGCCAGACCGCCGAGCGCCATCAGTCCGAACCACCAGGTCAGCGCGCGCTTCGAGACTTCGACTTCCTCTCGCGGCGCTTTCGCAACCGGCCTTCTCACATCGCGACGCCTTTATCCTTGAAATACTTGATCGCCGCGGGATGCCACGGGATCGGCGAGTTGCCGGTCTTCTGGAACTTGAAGTCGATGGACTCGGCTTCCTTGTGAACCGCGACGAGGTCCGGCTTCTTGTCGAACACCGTCTTGATGATGTTGTAGGCGAGTTCGTCCGACATCTTCGATGAGGTGACGAGGATGTTCCATACCGTGGAAATCTTGTTGTCCTTGTCCTGCCCCGGATACATCTTGGCCGGGATCGTATCGGTGATGTAAAGCGCGCCGTACTTGGCGTTCATCTTGGTCACGACCTCGTCGTGGTCGATCAACTTGATCTTGAGGCCCGGCGTTGCGCCGAGATCGGTGACGGCCGCCGTCGGCAGGCCGCCGACCCAGAAGAACGCATCGATCTTGCGATCCTTGATGGCGTTGACGGACTCCGCGACACCGAGGCGCTCGCGCTTCAGGTCCTTGTCCTTGTCGAGGCCCGCCGCCTCGATGACGCGGAACGCCATCACTTCCGTGGCGCTGCCGGGCGAGCCGGTCGAGACCCGCTTGCCCTTGAGGTCCGCCATCGTGTTGATGCCGGTGCCCTCGATGCTGACCACATGCATACGGTTCGGATACAGCACCATCAGCGTGCGGACATCGACCTTGCCGCTCTTGAACTTGTCTTCGCCGTTAAGCGCATCGAGCGCCGCATCGGCCATCGAGAAGCCGACTTCGCTCTGGCCGGTTGCGATCAGCTTGAGATTGTCGACCGAGCCGCCGGTGACTTCCGCCGTCGCCTGCACACCCGGCAGGTTCTTGGAGAGAATGTTGGCAAGGCCGCCGCCCAACGGATAGTAAACGCCGCCGGTGCCGCCGGTGCCGATTGCGATGGTCTTCTGCTGCGCGTAGGCGCCCGCGGCAAACAGCGTGACGGCCAATGCGAGCGCGGCCGGCCTGTAATAGCGATCGAACATAATGTCCTCCCTTAGCTTTTTGCCGCCGCGACCGGACGGGTTTCGTAATATTGCTTCAGCAAGATCGCTGCCGCAATCGCAAAGCCAAACGGCGCCGGATACGGCACGTCCAGACCCGTGATTTTTTCCGCGAGTGCCTCAAGCAGGCTCGGAAACACCAGCAATAAACCTGAAATCACCCACAGCACGCGCTCGGCTGCGGTGTTGCGCCGCAGCGCCCAGTTCTGCGCCGCCGCCGCCAGCGCGCCGAGGCCCGCCGCCGTCTTAAGCGTAATCAGGATGATGTCCCAGAACGTACCGTCCTTGGGCACCTTCATGAGCAGGCCGACGCCGTCGAGATCGAGAACGAATACAAACGGCACAAGGAACGCCGGCAGCGTGTATTTCCACGCCTGCAATGTGGTGATGTACGGATCGCCGCCGGTGATCGCGGCGGCGGCAAACGGCGACAGCGCCGTCGGCGGCGAGACTTCCGACAGCACCGCATAATAGAAGATGAACATGTGCGCGGCGTAATCCGGCACGCCGAGTTTCATCAGTGCGGGCGCGGCAATGACGGCGCAGATGATGTAGGACGCCGTGACCGGCACCGCGAGGCCGACGATCCACACAATCAGCGCGGTGTAGAGCGCGGTGAGCAGCAGGCTACCGCCGGCGTAGTCCAGCACGATGGATGAGAATTTCAATCCAAGTCCCGTCAGCGTGACGACGCCGACGATGATGCCGGCGGAGGCGCAGGTCGTCGCGGCGTTGAGGACGCCGATGGAACCATCGGCGAGTGCGCGCACCAGCTTCTTGCTCTTCAACGCCGTTTCCGGCCGGATGAAGCTGAGCGCAAAGCACATCAGCGTCGAATAGAACACCGATAGCATCGGCGAACAGCCCGCGATCATGAACAGTACGACTGCGATCAGCGACGAGAAGTGGAAGCCGTAACGCTGGGTCATCTGCCACAGCGTCATCGACTGGTCGTAGGCAACCGGCAACGCGCCGAACCTTTTGGCGTCGAGTTCGACCATGAACAGCAGCGACAGGTAATAGAGAATGGTCGGGATGGTCGCCATCCAGATCACCTCGAGGTAGCTGATCTTGAGGAATTCCGCGATCAGGAACGCCGCGGCACCCAGCACCGGCGGCGACAGGATCGCGCCCAGGCCGCCCGCCGCGAGCAACCCGCCCGCAGCATTTTTCTCGAAGCCCGAACGCTTCATCATCGGATAGGCGACCGCGCCAATCGTCACCGTGGTCGCGACGCCGGAGCCCGAAGGCCCGCCAAGGAGGAACGACGACAGCACCACCGTGCGCCCCGCGCTGTTGGGCTTGCCGCCCATCATCGCCATGGAAAAATCGATGAAGAATTTTCCGGCGCCGGAGTGCTGCAGGAACGCGCCATAGATCGTGAACATGATGATGAGCGACGACGACACATCGACCGCCGTGCCGAAGATGCCCTCGAGCGTGATGAACAGATGACCGACGATGCGGTGCAGGTCGTAGCCGCGATGGGTCCACGGCGGCGGCAGATGAGGACCTAGCATCGCATAGGCGATGAAGCACAGCGCGACAATCGGCATGATGAGGCCGGACGTGCGGCGCGTCGCCTCCAGCAGCAGCACCATGAAGATGACGCCGAGCGTCACATCAAGCGGCAGCGGACTGGTGGCGCGGTCGGTGAAATCCTCGCCGCCGTAGATCGCGTAGGTCAGGATGCCGACGGAGATGCAGGCCGCGATGACGTCGAACCAGCGGATGCGGTCACGAAAGCGCGCGGCGACGGGAAACAGCAAGAAACACAGCACCAGCACGAAGGCGACGTGCGTGTAACGCAGCGGCTGCGTCGGCACGATGCTGTAGGCGGCGTAGAGATGAAAGAACGTCATCGCGATAGCGATGGCGGTGACGATGGTGCCGGCCATGCCGGTGAGCCGGTTGGCCGCGCCCTCTTCCTGCTCGATGAATTCCTCGGCCTTGCGCAGCGCCTCCTGGGAGATCGCGCCCTGCGATGTCAGGCGTGGATCGGGAAGCGAATTATCAGCAGCAGCGCCTTTAGATTCAGCCATGACCTCGTTAGCCCCGTCCCACCCTGGTTGCCGATTTATCTCGGCTTGGGTCGAATGCTAACACGCCAAAGGGGCGCGGAACATCGGCCAAAATTTTTGTTATTTAAAAAGTCCCTCACCCCAACCCCCTCCCCGCTCGCGGGGAGAGGGTTGGGGTGAGAGGCAATACAGAATTACGGCAGCGTCTTGATCCAGGCCACCAGCGCCTCGACCACCGCTTCCGGCTGTTCCGGGATCAGCGCATGGCTGGCATTCTGCACCAACGCAATGGTGACACGCGCACCGAACTCGTCCTTCATGTCTTGGCGCTTGTCGGCCGGCTTGAACGGATCGCTCGCCGCCTGAAGGTCGAGCAGCGGCGCGGTGCCGCCCGACCACCAATCGCTCTGCTTCACGGCCGCTGCCGCCGCACGCTGGTTGTCGCGCACGCCCGGATGCCAGCCTTCGAGCCAGCCCTTCGGATCGCTGCCCGGCGCGAAGAATGCAAACTGCAAAGCCTTGATGCGGTCGGCCTCCGGTTTCGTCGGATCGCCCGCGACGTTAATCGCCGCCGTCAGCTTGGGATCGTATTGCTTGGCCGCCGCCGCCGCGATGACGACGCCGCGCACGATCTGCGGATGATCGACCGCGGTCATCCGCGCGACCCAGTTTCCGTAGGCGTGGCCGACGATGACGGCCTTGCCGCCGCCAAGCGCCTTCACCGTTTCGGCGATGTCGCGGGCAAAATCATGCAGAGAAATGCCGGTCATCGGGCCAGTGCTCTTGCCGATGCCGCGCGGCTGCGGCCGCAGCACGCGATAGCCGGCCTTGGCGAGGCCATCTGCCACCGCGTCGTAATCTTCGGAGTCGCGCGCCAGCGATGGCAACAGAACGACCGTCTGGATGCCCTGCCCGTCAACAATCACGTCAATGGCGACATTGTCGTAGCGTACGAATTCGCGCGTGCGCGCCTGCGCCGGCGAATATGCCGCCATCATCAGTGCCCCTATTGCAACGATCCCCGCATATTTCATACCAGACGCCCTTTCAGCAGATAGGTCGATATTTCACCCTTGCCCTTGATGTCCACCAAGCCACGCTCGACGAACAGGAACTTGTCCTTCAGCACATCGCGGACGCGGGCGGTCACCTGGATTTCGCCGGGCAATCCCTGGGATTCCATGCGCGCCGCCGTGTTCACGCTGTCTCCGCACATATCGTAGGAAAATTTCTTCTTGCCGATGACTCCGGCGACGACTGGCCCGGAATGGATACCAATGCGGAAATCGAGCGGATTTTGCCCGGCCTTATTGAGCTTCGCAAACCTGCCCTTGATCTCAAGTGACATTGCCGCCATCGCTTCCGTATGATCGGGGCGGCGCTCCGGCGCGCCGGCGACCACCATGTAGGCGTCGCCGATGGTCTTGATTTTTTCCAGGCCGTATTTGTCGGTCAGATCGTCCATTTCGGAAAAAACATTGTTGAGAAGACTGACCAGAGCATCGGGCGCGATTGTTTCCGAAAGCTTCGTGAAGCCGACGATGTCCACGAACAGGATCGTCACGTCCAGAAAGCTGTCAGCGATGTTGCCCGGATTGGCCTTCAGACGCTCGGCGATCGGACCCGGCAGGATATTGCGCAACAGCGATTCCGAGCGCGCGTGCTCGCGCGCGAGATTATCGTCGGCGTTTCTGATGGTGACGTAGCCGACGCAGCCCATGCTGAGCGCGCAAAACAAAACGCCGCCCGCGTTATAAAAATATTGGGCCTGCATGAATAGTTCCGGCATCCCACGCGCGATAAAACCGTCACCAGCGAAGAGTACGCAGGCGACAAAGCACGCGCTGAACATCGCAATCAGCGAAAACATCCATGCCTTTTCGCGCGGCGGAAACATGTAGAACAGAAGAAAGACGCAGACTGCGAGAAAGAAATGCCACAGCGTCCCGCTGCCCAATTCGAACGCGTGATATGTCAGAAACACCGCCGCGATGACGCTGAACCAGATGCGCGCGCCGAGATAGTTACGGCAATAATTAAAGATGAGGGTCAGCTCGATCAGGCTAATATGCAGGAATGATGCAACGACAACGGGCCCTGCTTCTGGAAGAAACAGCATGCACAGCGCAATGTCCTGAGCGCCGATGACAAGAACGAGCAGCGTCACGACATTGAGAAAGACGACGTGCTTGACCTCACGGTCCGGCAGATCGTCGGCGACGCCGGTACGGCTGAGCTTTTTCAGAAACTGCAGCACAGATCCCCCCCATTCCGGGGGAGTATTGCACAGGCGAAAGCAAAATGAATACGGGACGCTTCTACGCCGTTGAGGCCGCCGACTTGCCGAGCGCCGCCTGCGCCGCCGCGAGGCGCGCAATCGGCACACGGAACGGCGAACACGAGACGTAATCGAGCCCGACCTCATGGCAGAACGCCACCGACGCCGGATCGCCGCCATGCTCGCCGCAGATGCCGAGCTTGATATCCTTGCGTGTCTTGCGGCCGCGTTCGTTGCCGATGCGGATCAGTTCGCCGACGCCCTGCTGGTCGATCGACATGAACGGATCGACCGGAAGAATGCCCTTGGCCGTGTAGATGCCCAGAAAACTTGCCGCGTCGTCGCGCGAAATGCCGAACACGGTCTGCGTCAGGTCGTTGGTGCCGTAGGAGAAGAACTCCGCTGTCTCCGCGATCTCGCCGGCCATCAGGGCGGCGCGCGGCAATTCGATCATGGTGCCGACCTGATAGTGGAGCTTGACGCCGGTCTCCTTCACCACCGCCTCGGCCATCGCATCGATGCGCGCCTTGACGATATCGAACTCCGCCTTGGTCGCGATCAGCGGCACCATCACTTCCGGCTCCACCGGCTTGCCGGTGGACTTTTGCACCTGCGCCGCGGCTTCAAAAATCGCACGCGCCTGCATCTCGGCGATTTCCGGATATGCAATCGCAAGACGGCAACCGCGGAATCCCAGCATCGGATTGAATTCATGCAGATCGCGCGCGCGGTCCGCGAGCTTGCGCGGGTCTTCGCCCATCGCCTTGGCGACTTCGGCGATATCGGCTTCCGTATGCGGCAGGAATTCGTGCAGCGGCGGATCAAGCAAGCGGATCGTCACCGGCATGCCCTTCATGATCTCGAACAGGCCGACGAAATCCTGACGCTGCATCGGCAAGATCTTCGCCAATGCGGCGCGGCGGCTCTTCTCGTCGTTGGACAGGATCATCTCGCGCACGGCACGGATGCGGTCTTCGTCGAAGAACATGTGTTCGGTGCGGCAGAGGCCGATGCCTTCGGCACCGAACTTCACCGCAACCATGGCGTCGGCCGGCGTGTCGGCGTTGGCGCGCACCTTGAGGCGGCGCACGCTGTCGGCCCAGCCCATCAGCGTGTTGAATTCGCCGGACAGTTCCGGCTCGCGCATCGGCACCTTGCCGTTGAGTACCTGGCCGGTCGAGCCGTCGATGGTGATAATATCGCCCTTCCTGAGTGTCTTGCCGCCGGTCGTGAACGTGCCGGCCGCATAATCGACGCGCACGGTGCCCGCGCCGGAGACGCAGGGCTTGCCCATGCCGCGCGCAACGACGGCTGCGTGCGAGGTCATGCCGCCGCGCGTCGTCAGAATGCCCTCTGCGGCGTGCATGCCGTGAATGTCCTCCGGCGATGTTTCCACGCGCACGAGGATGACTCGCTTCCCTTGCGCCTTGAGCGTTTCGGCTTCATCGGAAGAGAACACGATCTCGCCGGAAGCAGCGCCGGGCGACGCCGGCAATCCAGTCGCCAGCACCTGACGCTCGGCCGACGGATCGATGGTCGGATGCAACAGCTGGTCGAGCGAGGCCGGATCGACGCGCGTCACGGCTTCCTTCTTGGTGATGAGACCTTCGTTTGCGAGTTCGACCGCAATGCGCAGCGCGGCCTTGGCGGTGCGCTTGCCGCCGCGGGTCTGCAGCATCCACAGCTTGCCCTGCTCGACGGTGAACTCGAGGTCCTGCATGTCGCGGTAGTGCCGCTCAAGCAGATTGTAGATGCGCGTGAGTTCCTTGAACGCGAGCGGCATCGCCGCTTCCATCGAAGGCTTGTCGGAGTGCGCTTCCGTGCGCGCAATCTCGGTGATTTCCTGCGGCGTACGAATCCCGGCAACAACATCCTCGCCCTGCGCGTTGATGAGGAATTCGCCATAGAGGCGCTTCTCGCCGGTCGAAGGGTTGCGCGTGAAGGCAACGCCGGTCGCCGACGTCTCGCCCATGTTGCCAAACACCATGGCCTGCACATTGACAGCCGTACCCCAGCTTTCGGGAATGCTGTGCAGGCGGCGATAGGTGTTGGCGCGCGTGTTCATCCACGAGCCGAACACCGCGCCGATGGCGCCCCAGAGCTGCGCATTCGGATCCTGCGGGAAATCCTCGCCGAGCTCTTCCTTCACCTTGACCTTGTAGAGCTTGACCATCTCGACCCAGTCGGCGTCGGTCATGTCGGTGTCGAGGACGTAGCCGTGGCTTTCCTTGTGTTCGTCGAGCATTTCCTCGAAGTGATGGGATTCCACGCCGAGCACGACATCGGAATACATCGTGATGAAGCGACGATAGGAGTCATACGCAAAGCGCCGGTCGCCGGATTTTTTCGCCAGCGCCTCAACCGTGAGGTCGTTGAGGCCGAGATTGAGCACCGTATCCATCATGCCCGGCATCGACGCGCGCGCGCCGGAGCGCACGGAAACCAGCAGCGGATTATTGGCGTCACCGAAAACTTTTCCCGCCAGCTTGCCGACATGGGCGAGTGCTGAAGAAACCTGCGCCTGCAATTCCTTCGGATAGTTTTTTCCGTTGGCGTAGAAATACACGCAGACGTCGGTCGAGATCGTGAAGCCCGGCGGCACCGGCAGGCCGAGATTGGCCATCTCGGCAAGGTTCGCACCCTTGCCGCCGAGGAGGTTTCGCATGTCCGATTTGCCGTCGGCCTTGCCGTCGCCGAAGGCGTAGACCCATTTGCCCGGCTTGGCGGCGCTGGCCGCGCCCGGTCTGGCGGCGGCCTTGGCTGCCACTTTCTTGGCTTTTGACGCCTTGCGAGTCTTCATCGCAGCGGCTTTTTTGTCCCGCTTCGACTTGGTTTTCGCCTTTATCATGAGCAGCTTACGGACAGGTTTGGCCATTGCGTGACGCTTCCATGATTAAGGTTGCGCCGCACAAAACCATGGCGGTGTGCCCACGCGCAAGCCCGTCTTTGGGCGCGCGGACAACTCCTGAAACTAGCGGAAGAGGCCCAGTCCCGTGACGCCGACGACGATCAGGTAGATCGCGACGATAATATTGAGGAGCCGCGGCACAATCAAAATCAGGATGCCGGCAACAAGCGCAACAATCGGCTGGATATGGGCAACGGTGATCATCGAAAAACTCTCCCCTGAGGATGCGCCGTTCAACGCACACTCGCGGACAGAGTTCCCTATTTCCTGAATTTCAGCCCGCGTTTGGTCCGCACCAGCCCGGCAGGTAATGCGCGTCCTGGCTTTTGGCGAGCTTCATCGCCTGCTTCATGGCCAACGCAAAGTTCTTCTCGACCTGCCCGGACTTCATCCGCCGCCGCAGAAAATCCGCCCACAGGAATTCGGAAAACGGCGTCGTGTCCTTGGCGAAGCCGCCGATGCGGCGCAGCTCACCGGCGAGGCTGCGGAACGGATCGTCCTTCAGGCCGGTAATGGATTTCGGGATGGCGGAGAAATCGCGGCGGCGACCATGAACGTCGTAAGGATGCACCCAGGCGCGATGGTCCAGCACAGTCCAGAAATCATCGAGCGTCAGCGCGCTCAAATCCGCAACCACCGTGACCAGCACATGTTCGATACCCTCGCCGTGCAGCGCCAGCGAAAGATGATGATGGTCGATGACGTAGTGCCGTCCGCGCGGCCCGAGGATCACCGGGATCATGTGATCGCCGAGGAACTTTCCGATCTTCTTCGGCTTGCGCTTTTTCAACTCGGCGCGCTTCGCCTTCACTTCGCGCATGCCGACGGTGATCTGCGTCGGCCGCAGATCGGCGATGGCAACCGGCGTCAGGATCGGTTCGCGGATCAACGCCATGTTGTCTCCTAACTCGACGGTGGCGGCTCGTCGGAGGGCGGATGAAAATAACGCGCCATCAGCTTCTCGAAATGCCCGCCCCACATCAGCAGCACAAATGACAGCAGCAATCCAATGATCAGCAACCGCCATTCCGCAATCGCGCAGACAATGCCGAGGCATGCTGTCAGCCAGGTGCAGGCGGCGGTAGTCAGACCATGAATGTGAAACCCGGACGACGGCCGCATAATGACGCCCGCGCCCAGAAAGCCGATGCCGGTGAGGATACCCTGGATCGCGCGCGTCGCGTCTCCGGGGCCACCGATGGCGCTTGCCGCCATGACTGCAACTGCCGAGCCAAGACCGACAAGGCCGAGCGTGCGCACGCCGGTCGGCTTGCCGTGCAGATCGCGGTTGAGTCCAAGCGCGCCGCCCGCGAGTGCCGCGGCAAGCAGACGGACGAGAATTTCGAACGTGGACATCGCCTGATGTTAGCGCAATGGCCGTACTTTCTCCACTCGTCATCGCCGGGCAAAGCCGTCTGAAGGACGGCGGCGCTTCTCGCGCTTATGCCCGGCGACCCCGGCAAGTCGGGCAATCTGCGTCCCTAAGCGAGATGGCCGGAACAAGTCCGGCCATGACAACAGAAGAAGTGCGGTCTTGGAAAAAAGGTCTAGCCTTCGATCTTCGAGAAATCCGCGACGGCGCGCGTGGCGGCGCGGATTTCGGACAAGAGCTTGAGGCGGTTCTTCCGGATGTCTGCGGCGTTGCCGCCTTCAGTCACATTGACCGTCACCTTGTCGAAGAACGCATCGACGGCGGGACGCAGTTTCGCCAGCGCCGTCATGGCGGCGGCGAAGTCTTCCTTCGCAACAGCTTTGCTGGCTTCGTCCTTGGCGGAAGTGATCGCTCCGGCGAGCGCCTTCTCCTCGTCCTGCTGATAGAGCGAAGCATCCGGCGCGCTGTCGTAAGTCGCGCTGTCCTTCTTCTCTTCGATACGCAGGATATTCGCCGCGCGCTTGGTGCCGGCCAGCAGGCTCTTGCCGTCGTCGGTCGCGAGGAATTTGCCGAGCGCATCGACGCGGCGGACGACCATCACGAGATCGTCCTGATTGCCGAGCGCAAAAACCGCATCGACGAGATCGTGGCGCGCGCCCTGCTCGCGGAGTTGGACCTTCAGGCGGTCGGCGAAGAACCCAACTAGTGATTGTAAAACCACGAGTTCATCATCTTGAGCCGGAGCATTGAAACGAAGACGCGAACCAATCTCTTGAGCTTGGGCTCCTAGTTGAAGCATTCGCGACGCAATTTCGGGATTATTTTCCGCCGACAACCCCTGCAACATTCGCTGCATAGCAATATTTGAATGCACGACTGAAAAACGAAGTGCGTGTGTCATTTTTTGAATCAACGAAAACCTAATCTCTCTATCGAGAACAATCCTAATCACCCCAAGCGCTGCGCGCCTTAGCGCATACGGGTCTTTACTCCCCGTCGGCTTTTCATCAATCGCCCAGAACCCGACCAGCGTGTCGATCTTGTCGGCCAGCGCCACAGCAATCGACACCGGATCGGTCGGCACGCGGTCGCCCGCGCCGACGGGCTTGTAATGATCCTCGCAGGCAGCAGCGACAGCTTTGTCCTCGCCCTGCGCCAGCGCGTAGTATTTTCCCATCAAGCCTTGAGTCTCGGGGAATTCACCGACGACTTCGGTCAGCAGATCCGCCTTGCACAGCATCGCCGCGCGGCGAACCTTCTCGACGTCGGCCTTCACCAGCGGCGCGATCTCGGCGGCAAGCCGCTCGATCCGCTTGATGCGTTCTGCCTGCGTGCCGAGCTTTTCGTGGAATACGATCTGGTCGAACTTCTTGAGGCGCTCTTCCAGCTTCGTCTTGAGGTCGGTCTCATAGAAAAACTTGGCGTCGCTCAAGCGCGCGCGGATGACGCGCTCGTTGCCGGCGACAATCGCCTTGCCGCCGTCGCTGGCTTCGGTATTGGCGACGAGGATGAACTTGTTCGCCAGCCCCTCACCTTTCTTCACCACAAAACACTTCTGGTTGTTGCGGATCGTTGCGCGGATGACTTCGCCCGGAATTTTCAGGAAAGATTCATCGAACGAACCCATCAGCACGACCGGCCATTCGACCAGTCCCGCGACTTCCGCCAACAGACCTTCGTCCTCGACGACCTCGAAGCCTTGCGCGAACGCCATGTTCTTCGCATCAGTTCGCACGATGTCGCGGCGGCGCTCGGGATCGAGTACCACTTTCGCCTTCTCGAGCTTCGCGACGTAATCGTCAAAGCGCTTCACGTTGATCGCGTCGGGTGCAAGAAAGCGGTGGCCGTAGGTGATGTTGCCGCCGGCGATACCATCCACTTCAAAACGGATGACTTCCGGCTCCTCGGTTTCCGGCCCGAACGTCGCGATGATCGAATGCAAGGGCCGCACCCACGTCAGTGCGCCCGGCCTTGCCGACCGCTCGCCCCAGCGCATCTGCTTCGGCCACGGGAACGTGCGGATGATAACGGGCAGCATTTCCGCCAGCACGTCGATGGCCGGGCGGCCCGGCTTCTCGATCAGCGCCACATAGAAGTCGCCCTTCTTGGGGTCCTTCTGGATCACCGCTTCGTCAAGCGACTTCAAACCCGCGCTGCGCAGGAAGCCCTGGACCGCACCATCGGGCGCGCCGACCTTCGGGCCTTTCTTTTCTTCCTTCAGGTCCGGCTGGCGAACGGGAATGCCCTGCACCGTCAGCGTCAGGCGGCGCGGCGTCGCGAATGCCTTCGCGCCATCGTACACAAGCCCTTCGGCCACGAGCTTGTCGGTGACCATCTTGTGCAGATCGTCAGCGGCTTTCGCCTGCATGCGCGCGGGGATTTCCTCGGAGAAAATTTCAAACAGAAGATCGGGCATCGCTTACATCCCACCCGCTTCTGTCTTGAGCCACGCCTCGCCGCATGCCTTGGCAAGTTCGCGCACGCGCAGGATATAGCTCTGCCGCTCGGTAACGGAGATCACGCCGCGCGCATCGAGCAGATTGAAGACGTGGCTCGCCTTGATGCACTGGTCATAGGCCGGCAGCACCATGAGGTGCTTCGACTTGTCGGCGGAGTAACCGGCTTCAAGATATTTCCTGCACGCGCCTTCGGCCATGGTGAACTGCTTGAACAGCATGTCGCTGTCGGAGTGTTCGAAGTTGTGGCGCGAATATTCCTGCTCGGCCTGCAGGAACACATCGCCATACGTCACCTTCTGCGCGCCGTCGCGTCCGTTGAAGTTCAGGTTGTAGACGTTGTCGACGCCCTGCACATACATCGCGAGACGCTCGAGGCCATAGGTGAGTTCGCCGGCGACCGGCGCGCACTCGAAACCCGCGACCTGCTGAAAGTACGTGAACTGCGAAACTTCCATGCCGTCGCACCAGCATTCCCAGCCGAGGCCCCACGCACCGAGTGTCGGGCTTTCCCAATCGTCCTCGACAAAGCGGATGTCATGGAGCGCGGCGTCAACGCCGATGGTCTTGAGCGACTTGAGATAGAGCTCCTGCAGGTCCGGCGGCGACGGCTTGAGGATGACCTGGAACTGATAGTAGTGCTGCAGCCGGTTCGGGTTCTCGCCGTAGCGGCCATCCTTCGGGCGGCGCGACGGCTGGACATAAGCGGCATTCCAGTGCTTCGGCCCGAGCGCGCGCAACGTAGTCGCGGGATGAAACGTGCCGGCGCCGACTTCCATGTCATAGGGCTGCAGGACAACGCAGCCGTGGTCGGCCCAGAACCGCTGCAGGCTGAGAATGAGGCCCTGGAACGAGCGCCGCGGGTCCATGTGGTCGGCACTGAGATTGGGGGAGATTTCCGGCATTGGGGGTGTCTATCGGCGGGCCTTGCAAGGGTCAAGCAGCCGGTCAAGGCACGCAGCAAACACGCCAATATTGCGGGTGCAACCCGCGCGGCGAATATCCTATAGTCCGGCCAATAACTGGATTCAGGGAGGGTTTGCGAATGCGTCTGTCGAAATATCGGGCGGTTGCCGCCACGGGAGCCACCTTGGGCGCGGCTCTGGCGCTGGTCGCAGGATTGGCCAACGCGCAGGAATTCCCCACCCGCCCGGTCAAGGTCGTCATCGCCTTCCCGGCCGGTGGGCCGACCGATTTCGTGGGGCGCATCCTCTCCGACAAGCTGAAGGAAATTCTCGGCCAGCCCGTGCTGATCGAAAACAATGGCGGCGCGGGCGGCACCATCGGTGCCGACTATGTCGCGAAGTCAGATCCCGATGGCTACACGCTGTTTCTGACCACCGTCGGCGCGGTCGCGATCACGCCGCACATGCGCGAGAACATGCCCTATGACGCGGTCAAGGATTTCGCCGGCGTTTCGCTGGTGGCGCGCAACACGACCGTGATGGTCGTTCGCACCGAAGACACCGTGAAGACCGCGAAGGAACTCGCTGAGCTTGCCAAGGCCAGCCCGAATACCATTCCATTCGCCTCGACGGGTTCAGGCACCACGCCGCATCTCGCGATGGAATTGTTCCAGAGCGCCGCAGGCGTGAAGTTCCTGCATGTGCCGTACCGCGGCGCGGCCCCCGCCCTCACCGATCTCCTTGGCGGCCAGGTCCGCGCGGTTGCGCTCGACGTGCCGGTGATCCTGTCGCAGATCCAGGGCGGCAAGCTGCGCCCGCTCGGCGCAGCTTCGGGAGAGCGCAATCCCATGCTGAAGGATGTGCCGACGCTGATCGAACAGGGCTATCCGAACACCCAGTCGGACAACTGGTACGCACTGCTCGCGCCGGCCAAGACGCCCGCGGCCATCATCGACAAGCTCAACAAGGCGGTCGCAGCCGCGTATGCCGATCCGGTGTTGAAGGACAAGATCACGCAGTCCGGCGCGATTCCCTCAACGAACACGCCCGTCGAAATGAACGCGATGCTCAAGGGCGAAAACGAACGCTGGGGCAAGATCGTGAAGGAAAAGGGCATCAAGGAAGGGTCTTGATACTTTCTCCCTATTTGCAGCTTTCAAGAAGCCCTCTTCCTGAGGAGTTGCGCGCAGCGCAACGTCTCGAAGGATAGAGGGCGGGCGCGCAACCATCCTTCGCACGGCCTCGTCCTTCGAGACGCGATGCTTTGCATCGCTCCTCAGGATGAGGCCTACGCGTAATTCCGCGGATTGTATCAATCGCGCGCTTTAACCCGCCGCTAACCGTTTAACGACGCGGTAAGGCTTAATCGCAATTTCGCTCCTGCGGCCCCTTTGAGGCAGCGCAAATTTACGCCGAATTGAAGCGGGCGAGGCACCATGACACCGATCCCCAGAAAGCGGTATCGGGAGTGACAACAATGGTGATGTTCACGATTTTAGGCGTTATTTTCCTGGGGCTGTTTCTGGCCCCGCTGTTCGGACACGACCGTCCGGTTGCGCGCTACTAGTCGCGCGCAAGACAGCCACGGTCCGCCAAGACGGATCAGTCTGCGCGATAGATTCCCGTGCGCGGATCGCGCCGCAACGTCGGCAGCGATTCCCGCCTGAAAGGTTCAGTGGCCCGCCGCGCGTCCGCCGGACGCATCGTGGCCTGAGCCTTCTTCCATTCCCTCGCCGCAACCTTCGCCAAGGCGGCAACACCGGCCACCCCGACCATCCAGGCAAGCACTGTTGGAACTGGCATCCGTTCCTCACAAAAGTTTATGCGTGAATCTGCAAGCGATACAGCTTACAGCGATAATGCACTAGAATCCGAAGCGCGCCCAGATCGCGCGCGCTTCCATCGTACTCACGATCTCGTCGGCCAGGCCGATCTCGGCGCCGCCGGCAATTCCCGCAAGCTTCATTCCCGGCACCAGACGCGACAAGAACCTGCGGCCCGGCGCGATGACCGGCAATTGCACCTTGTCGCCGAACTTCTCACGCAGTACCGACCGGATATCGCCGATACGGTCGATCAGACCGTATTCCAGCGCAGGTCCGGCAAGCCAATATTCCCCGGAGAACAAGGTTTTTTCCGGGCCAGTCAGTCTGACCCCGCGGCTCTCCCTGACCAGTCCGATAAAATTGCTGTGAATTTCAGCCTGCAGCGCCTTCAGCGTGTCGACGTCTTCCGCCTTTTCCGGCTGAAACGGATCGAGGGTCACCTTGTTTTCGCCCGCCGTGTAGACGCGCCGCTCGATACCCAGCTTCTTCATGGCCTCGACAAAGCCGAACGACGCACCGACCACGCCGATCGAACCGACAATGGATGATGCGTCGGCGATGATTTCGTCCGCCGCGCAGGCAATCATGTAGCCGCCCGACGCTGCGACATCTTCCACGAAGGCAAACACCGTCAGTTTCTTTTCCGCCGAGAGCTGTCGCACGCGGTTGAAGATCAGGTGCGATTGCACGGCCGATCCTCCCGGAGAATTGATCACCAATGCGACCGCTTTTGCGCCCTTCGTACCGAAGGCTTTATCGAGCAACGGGGCGACGCCGGAGAGCATCAAACCGGGCCGCAATGGCGTCGAAATGCCAATCACGCCGGACAGATTTACCACCGGCACGATGGCGCGATTCGACACCCAGCTTTTGGGGAGAATCGGGCGCAAAAAATCGGCAAGGCGCGCAAACATTTGTCGCACAAGCTCCATAAGGTGGGGAGGATCAGACGAGTAGCGTGAACACGGTAACGCGTCAGCGGCCATAAAGACGCACCTGCACGTTACCCTTTCTTTACTACAGCAATGCTCTTTCCCGAACTGGAACGCTTCTTGCGTAACAGGATTGACCGTTCAGGTCGTTGGCAGTGCCGGAAGAAAAGAAGCAGGTTCGCAATGGATATCAAGATCATGATCCTTACGGCGCTGATTGGCGTGATTGCAGCGTTTTCGCATGTCGGACAGAACGTATCCAAGCGCGAGCGTAACGTGCGCGACGATCAGCCGGTGCTGCCCATCTAGGCGCACGACCGCCTCATCGCTAGGCGGTAAGATTGATCAACCCTTAACGGGAAGCGCAGCCGCGTTCCGCAAAATCGCTTCCGCTTCCGCCGCCGGGCGTCCATCCAAACCGTTAAGAACCAGGCCAGCCGACGTATTCACGACTGCCTTTTCGTTGCGCACGCATTCACCGCGGACTGCCTGCAGAATAATCCGGATCGCCGACGCGCCCGGCTTCGGATAGACCGGCAGAACATCCACAGACACGAATTTATCCGCCAGCGCGGCGATCACTTCGTTGCGCGCATCGGCCCGGTAAATCATGCTCAGCGTGCCCTCCGGCCGCAGCAGCCGCGCAGCTGCATCGACCCACACCGCAAGCGATCCTGCCTGCGCCACATGCGCGACGCGGCGCGCAGCATTGGGTGAAGCCTGCGCGGTGGCCGCATCGTGGAATGGCGGATTCATCAGCACGCGATCGGTGCAGCCGGATTTCAGATTGGCTTCATCGAAAAAAGATTCAGCCGCGGTGACATCCAGCGCCGCGATCCGCACACGATCCGCCATGCCGTTGCGTGCGGCGTTGTCGCGCGCCAGCGCACACAGCGCCGCGTCGATCTCGACCAATGTGATTGCAACGCCATCGACGCGCTTCGCGAGCGCCAGACCCGCCGCGCCAACACCGGCGCCGAGATCGACCGCATGTTCGCCCGCGCGCGCGGGTGTCGCCGCCGCGAGCAGGATTGCGTCATGGCCAAAGCGGTGGCCCTTGCGCGGTTGCAGAAGCTGCAACCGTCCGCCGAGGGCGCCGTCGTCGGTGATATCGCTGGTCAGGTCAGGTGACATCCGGGCGAAGCTCGTGGCCGAGGCCCGCATCGCGCAGCATGCGCTTCGCAGGCTCTACATCGTCGTCGGCCACCATGATCCGGCATGGCAGGATGCCGAGCGAGCCGTCCAGCACGCTCATGTTGCGGTCGAGCACAAAATGGCCGAGGCCCGCGCCGTCGAGCAGCGCGCCCACCGCGGAAATCAGCACCGGATCTGTCGCCCTGATCAGTTCACGCAAATTTGTCGCCGCCCAGATGCCGCACCGTGAAAGTCGTCTTATGCCAGCGGCGCACTTGCCCCGGCAGCATAGCGTTTCTATGCTCCGCTGTCTCGATTTCGGGGTGTGGGCTGTATCCGGCCGTGCTTCGGACTATATAGCGTGTTCAGCGACCAACCGGAGCCTCGCCTTGGCTGTCATCGTACCTTTCGAATCCCAAGCCGATTCCAGCGCGCGGGCCACTATCGACCGCCTCGTGAAGCTCTGCGCAGCCGATATGGAGCGCGTCAACGCCACCATCCTGTCGCGCACCGGCTCCGAGGTCACCATGATCCCCGAAGTCGCGAACCACCTCATCAATTCCGGCGGCAAGCGGCTGCGCCCTATGCTGACCGTGGCAATGGCCAATCTCACCAGCTACGACGGCGACGGCCACCTCAAGCTCGCGGCGGCGGTCGAGTTCATGCACACGGCCACGCTGCTGCACGACGATGTCGTGGACGAAAGCGACATGCGGCGCGGCAAGCTGGCGGCGCGCATGGTCTGGGGCAACGAGGCGAGCGTGCTGGTTGGCGACTTCCTGCTCGGCCAGGCATTCAAGATGATGGTCGAGGTCGGCTCGCTGCGCGCGCTCGAAATCCTGTCGTCGGCCGCGGCCGTGATCGCCGAAGGCGAAGTCATGCAGTTGGCGGCGGCCAAGAACACATCGACGACCGAAGACGAATACCTCGCGGTCATTCGCGCCAAGACGGCTGAGCTGTTCGGCGCAGCCTGCGAAGTCGGACCCGTGGTGGCAAACCGTCCCAAGGCCGAGCAGGCGGCGTGCCGCTCGTTCGGCATGAACCTCGGCATCGCGTTCCAGCTGGTGGACGACGCGCTCGACTACGGCGGCACCGCGCAGAAGCTCGGCAAGAACACCGGCGACGATTTCCGCGAAGGCAAGATCACGCTGCCGGTGGTGCTGGCGTTCCGCCGCGGCTCCGACAGCGAGCGCGAATTCTGGAAACGCACGCTGGAAGCCAGCGAAGTCAACGGCGGCGACCTCGATCATGCCATCGGCCTGATGACCAAGCACCGCGCTCTGGAAGACACGATTTCGCGCGCCCGCCACTACGGTGCGATGGCGAAGGATGCGCTGGCGCTGTTCCCGGCATCGCCGACCAAGGAAGCCATCGAGGACGCCGTCGCGTTCTGCATCGCCAGAACGCATTAGACTAGCTCGCGCCCAGTTCCGTATCCCTGACCCACCACGCCGGATGCCGGATCGTCAGCGTGCGCGCCGCGAGCTTGGCGGCATTACGCGTCGCGAAAATCGCAAAACACGTCGAGCCTGAACCGGACATGCGCGCCAGCACGCAGGCCGGCTGATCGCGCAGCGTAGCCAATACAACTTCCACAATGGGCGCGAGCTTGATCGCCGGCGGTTCGAGATCATTGGCAAGGCCCGCCACAAACGCCAGGAATTCCTTGCGGCCATTGGGCAATGCAGGCGGCCTGAATTTCGCCGCTTCGGACACCTTTGGCGCTTTGAGCGCGCCATAGACGTCGCGCGTTGCCAGCGGAATGCCCGGATTGACCAGCACCGCAAACAGCTTCGGCATCGCGACCGGCGCGGAGAGTTCGTGGCCGGTACCGCTCATCCAGCGTGTTGCCGACGCCAGGCATACGGAAACATCCGAGCCGGTCTCGCGCGCTGCCTCGTAAAGTTCTGGATCGTCCTGCGGCAGCTTGTTGGCCTGCGCCAAGAGCCGCAGCGCGGCAGCTGCATCCGCCGAGCCGCCGCCAAGACCCGCACCCACCGGCAGGCGCTTGGTCAAGGTGAAGCGTCCGAGCTTGAGCCTAGGCACCCGCTGCTGGAGCGCGCGCGCAGCACGCAGCACGAGATTTTCGCCGTCAGGCCCGGCATCGGTCGCAGTCGGGCCGCCGACCTTGAGTTCGAGCCTTGCGCCGACATGCAGTTCCACGCGATCCGCCAAGGCGGCAAAGCAGACGAGGCTTTCAAGCAGATGAAAGCCATCGGCGCGGCGGCCGGTGACACGCAAGGTGAGATTGATCTTGGCGAAAGCCGGCTCGGCCAGCGCCGCAAGCCGGACCGGAGATCTGCGGGCCGGCGGCTTGCTGGCGGATTTGGGCGACACGGGTTTGCTGCCGCTCACGTTTGCACAGCAGGCCGCGGCGGCTGGATCAGCCGCCGTCCTTCTTCGGCGGCGGATCGTTGCTCGCGGCCGGCGCAGTGACATCTTCCAGCGTGCCGGTCTTGAGCTTCTGCTCGATCTTCACGAGATCCTCCGGCTCCGGCTTGAGGTCGCGCGCATGCGACCACTGGAACCTGGCTTCCAGCGTGCGGCCGACGCGCCAGTAGGCATCGCCGAGATGGTCGTTGATGGTCGGGTCGGTCGGCTTCAACTCGACCGCGCGGTCGAGATGCTTCACGGCCTCTTCGTAATTGCCGAGCCGGTAATAGGCCCAGCCGAGCGAGTCCACGATGTAGCCGTCGTCCGGGCGCTGCTCGACCGAACGCTTGATCATGCGCACGCCCTCGTCGAGGTTGGTGCCCTTGTCGACCCACGAATAGCCGAGATAGTTCAGGACGTGCGGCTGGTCGGGATACAGCTCCAGCGCCTTCTTGAGATCGGCTTCGGCCTTGTCCCACTGCTTGGAGCGTTCAAAGCAGATGCCGCGGAAATACAGCATCGTCCAGTTCGCGCGCTCGAGCTTGCCAACGGTGGCAATCGCCTTGCCGTAGGCTTCCGCACATTCGGCGTATTGCTTGCGCTCGCGCAGGATACCGCCGAGCGCGAGGATCGCATCGCGATTATTCGGCTCGGCCGAGATCAGCCTGCTCAGTTGTTTCTTGGCGGCGTCGGTGCGGTCAAGCGAATCCATGTCCAGCGCCTGCTGGATTTCCGCGCTGCGCTTGAGCGGCGAATTCGCCGGCACGCGCTCATAGGTATCGACCGCAAGCTGCTGCTGCTTCATCGCCTCAAAGAGATCGGCGAGCGACAACAGCGCGAGGTTATGCGTCGGCTGGAGATAGAGGCCAAGCTGGAGATACGCGAGGCCGCGATTGGCGAGGCTGAGTTCTTCCTCGCGGCGGCCGAGCGCCGAGCCTAGGTTGTAGAGCGCTTCGGCTGCGCCTTCCTGCACGTTCTCGGCGATCATCGGGACTTTTTCGCCGCGCTTGATCTGCGCCAGCGCGGTCACAATCAGCGGATGGTTCGGCAACGACTTGTCGAAATCCGTCAGCACCTTGGTGGCTTCTTCTGCCTGCCCGTTGCGCGACAGCCATCCGGCGTAAGCCTGCACGACACGCAGCGCGGTATTGTCAAGCCGGTAGGCAACCTCGAAACGCTTGCCGGCGTCCTTCTTGTTGCCCGACAGATCGAGAATGAGACCCGCGTGCAGGCTCTTGAGCGTGGCGTACCAGTCCGGTCCCGCAAGCTTGTCGATGGCCGCGACCGCGCCTTTGGCGTCGTTCGCGCCGGTCATCGCCCAGCCGGTCAGCAGCGTGGCGACAAGATCCGAAATCGGGCCGCGCGCGGCCTGCGAAAGCTGCGTCTTGGCGGCAGAATATTGCTTGGCCTTGAGCGCCTTGACGCCAAGAACGAGCCGCGTGTTGCGGTTGGTCTTGTCGGCGAGCAGCAGGCGGTCGCCCAGTTTGGCGGCTTCCTCGATGTTGCCTTCAGCCAGGACGGAATGGAACGCCATGGTGAGGTGTTCGACGTTCTTGGGGTCCACCCGCAGCGCGGCGCGGTAATAGGTTGCCGCTGCCGCGGCGTCCTTCGCCACGTTGGCCTGACGGCCGGCGAGGTAGTTCCCGGCAATCGTCGTGCGCGCGAGATCGAGCCGGGTCGGCACGGCATTCTGGACCTGCGCTGAGAGCGCGGTCGGCAGACCAATCGCGGCAAGCGTGCCGACGATGCGAATGGCTGAAAAAATGTTGGGCCTGTTCACGAATTGCTCCAATGCAACGGCGAGACGGAGGCGGCAAACACATGCCGGAAGATGTGCCCTTCACGAACCGGCCTGACGGGATCGTCCACCGGAATCGACCAGCTACTCGATGCTTGCGACAATGGACTTTTCAGGCATGAGCCGCAAGATTGCGCACCCCCGCATTGACGCCGAGACCGTGGCCGGATCGTGGCAGGGGTTACGCTGCTTTTTCAGGCAGTTACCGGCACTATATCGTGGAATAACTGGGGCCGCCGCTGCCCTCCGGCGCGACCCAGGTGATATTGGCGTTGGGATCCTTGATGTCGCAGGTTTTGCAGTGGACGCAGTTCTGCGCATTGATGACGAACTTTGGCTGACCGCCCTCCTCCACCCATTCGTAAACGCCGGCCGGGCAATAGCGCGCCGACGGCCCGCCGTAGACATCGTGTTCGGAGCGCAACTGCAGCGCGGGGTCCGCAACCTTGAGATGGACCGGCTGGTCTTCCTCGTGGTTGGTGTTGGAGAGGAACACCGAGGAGAGGCGGTCGAACGTCAGCTTGCCGTCGGGCCTGGGATACGCAATCGGCGTGCATTCCGACGCCGGCTTCAAGGTCTGGCTGTCGCGCTTGCCGTGGCGGAGCGTGCCGAACAGCGAAAAGCCGAACGTGCTGGTCCACATGTCCATGCCGCCGAGCGCGATGCCGGCGAGCGTGCCGAACTTCGACCACAGCGGCTTGGCGTTGCGCACCTTCCACAGGTCGCTGCCAATCTCGGACGTGCGCCACCCTGCCTCATAGTCCGCAAGCTCGTCATTGGCGCGGCCCGCCAACAGCGCAGCCGCAACCGATTGCGCTGCCTGCATCCCGGAAAGCACGGCGTTATGGCTGCCCTTGATGCGCGGCACATTGACGAAACCCGCCGCGCAGCCGACCAGCACACCGCCGGGAAACGACAGCTTCGGCACCGACTGATAACCGCCTTCGGTGATCGCACGCGCGCCGTAAGCGAGACGTTTCCCGCCTTCAAATGTCTCGCGCACCAGCGGATGCGTCTTGAAGCGCTGGAATTCCTCGAATGGTGACAGATAGGGATTCTGGTAGTTCAGATGCACGACGAAGCCGACGGAAACCAGATTGTCGTCGTAATGATAGAGAAACGATCCGCCGCCGGTGCCGTTGTCGAGCGGCCAGCCGAACGAATGCTGCACCAGTCCCTTGCGATGCTTGTCGGGCGCGACCTGCCAGAGTTCTTTGAGGCCAAGTCCGAACTTCTGCGGTTCGCTGTCATTGTCGAGACCGAAACGCGCCATCAGGATCTTGGTGAGGCTGCCGCGCGCGCCTTCCGCGAACAGCGTGTATTTCGCGCGCAGCTCCATGCCGCGCGTGAACGAAGCTTTCGGCGCGCCATCCTTGCCGACGCCCATGTCGCCGGTCGCGATGCCGGTGACAGCGCCATTGGCATCATAGAGAATTTCGGAACCCGCGAAGCCTGGATAGATTTCGACGCCAAGCGCCTCGGCCTTGCCCGCAAGCCAGCGGCACACGCTGCCCAGCGACACGATAAAATTGCCGTGATTGCCCATCAGCGGCGGCATCATGAAGTTCGGCAGCCGCAATGCGTGCTTGTCCGACAGCATGTAGAAGCGGTCGTCGGTGACGGCGGTCTGGACCGGGGTTTCTTCATTGCGCCATTCCGGCAGCAGCTTGTCGAGACCGACCGGGTCGATCACCGCGCCCGAGAGAATATGCGCGCCGACCTCGGAGCCCTTCTCCACGACCACGACGGAAATGTCCGGCGAGATCTGCTTGAGCCTTATCGCTGCCGACAGGCCCGCGGGTCCGGCGCCGACGACGACCACGTCGAATTCCATTGCCTCGCGGGCGGGCAGTTCTTCGGACAATGAAACCTCCTCGGATGGCCTGAAGGCTGGTATTTAGATTCCCTCCAGATGTTTTTCCACTTTCGCCGCCGCCGGGCAATCGCCGCGCGGCGCGCCTGTGCTAAAGTCGGGCATGGCGAACGACCACATCGACAACACCCCGGGCAACCGGGCTGCCGCGCGGGAAATCCTGACCTTCTACATGGAGGCGGGCGTGGACGCGCTTGTCGGCGAGGAGCCCGTCGACCGTTTTGCGCCGGAAGCCGCCGCCCCCGCGCTCCAGCCACAAGCGGTGGCGACCACGCCTGCGGAACAGGCCGAGCGTCCGGTATCAACCATCCGCACGACCTTGCCGCCCAAGAACGTGCCGAAAGCGGCGCCCGCGGTAAATGCGCCGCCTGCCCCCGACGTTGCCGTGATGGCTGCCCGGGAAGCCGCAAAATCCGCCGGTTCGCTTGAGGAGTTGAAGGCCATTCTGGGTACGTTCGACGGCTGCGGGCTGAAGAAATCCGCCAAGCAGCTGGTGTTCTCGGACGGCAATCCGCAGGCGCGTGTGATGTTCGTCGGCGAAGCGCCGGGCAGCGACGAAGACCGCGCCGGCGTTCCGTTCATCGGGCGCTCGGGCAAATTGCTCGACCTGATGATGAAGGCCATCGGGCTCGACCGCACCGGCGCCTACATCGCCAACATCATTCCGTGGCGGCCGCCGGGCAACCGCACGCCGACGCCGCAGGAAAGCCAGATCTGCCTGCCATTCATCTCGCGCCAGATCGAGCTTGCGGACCCGGACATTCTCGTCTGCCTCGGCGGCCCGTCATCGCAGACGCTGCTCGGCTTCACCGACGGCATCCGCAAGACGCGCGGGCGTTTCCTCGCCTACAACACCGGCAAGCGCGAGATCCGCGCCATCGCGACATTCCATCCGGCCTATCTGTTGCGCTCACCGCTGGAGAAGCGGCTGGCGTGGCGCGATTTCCTGTCGATCAAGCAGGAACTTGCAAAACCCGTGAGCGCGTAACCGAAACATCCGACACTGAAATGACTGTGCGCACTAACGCGCAGGTGCGGGACGTGCGGGTGCTGACATTGCAGGCGCAGCTGCTGGTGCGGGAGCGGGAGCGGCAGGCTGTGGCGGCGACAAGGCATCGCCCGGACGCAGCATGCCCCAGCCGACGCGCAGCAGCGGTGTGCGGCCCTGCACCGCTCGGGTGAACGCGCGCGGCACTTCAGGCACCAATGTCGGGAAGCGCGCCTTGATATCGTTTGGCGGCGTGCCCGCCGTGTCGTTCGCAACCCACACGACGACCGCACCCTTGCGCGCGATCTCGTCCTTCGTCATCCACGACGACTGTTCCGGCGCGTTATCGACATAAAGCCGCGCGCGCGGCTCCGCATAGAGCGCGACCAATGACGCGAGGTGCGGATCGCCCGCGACGATCTCAAGCGGCTTGCCAGTGCGGCGCGTGAAGCTGTCGGAGAAAAACCGGCCGAGCGCACTCGCCGGCTGCGACACCGCGAAATCCGCACCCGTGATCCATGGCACCTTCACGAGCGCGAGCAGCGCAACCACCGGCGGGACTACGAGCCACGACAGCCACATGATGCCGACCAGCCGCTGGCGATTGAGGCTGATGATGTCGCCCGCCCACACGACGGCGGCGAGGCCCGACAGGATGACGAGCGGCGCGGTGCCCCCGAACAATCCGCGTTCGCCGAAAATCACCGAGATCACCGACGCGATCAACACCGGCGCCAGCGCATGATAATAAATGAACAGCCGCGCGAACGGATCGACCGGCGAACGCAGGAACACCGGCACGCGCTCGGCGCGCGCCTTCAGCCGCCACGCCGACGAAAACAGGATCAGGCCGACGAAGCCCGCGTGCAGCGCGACGATCCGCACCCACATGCGGAAGAAATCGCCGATGTTGGTGTTGAGCGCATCGAGCGTGAACATGCGCTGCAGGCCGGGAGACCATTGCTCGGTGGTGGAGTCGAGCCAGATCAGGTGCGGAAACATCAGGATGACAGCGACGACGCCGGCGATCCATGGCTCGATGGTGGAGAGCGCGGCGCGGCCGCGCGCGGTGCCAGCCGTGAACAGCACCAGCATGACGCAGGGAATCATGCCGGCGTAGCTCGTCATCAGCAGCAGGCCGGTCTCGACGCCGACCGCGAGCCAGTAGGTCCGCTTGCCCTCGCCGATGGCGCGCCAGAAATGCAGGATCAGCAGCGCGACCATCGCCATCGCCAGCACCGACGAACCGAATTCCGGCGTCGGGATCGACAGCACGGCGATGCCGACCATCAGCATGCCCGCGAGCGTCGCGTGCAGCACGCCGACGATGGCGCAGCCGAGCGTGAACACCGCCCAATAGGTGACGACCACGCAGATTTGCGACAGCAGATAAACACCCGGCATGCCGCCGAGCCAGAACGCGATTTCGGCAAACCACGAGGCGAGCGGCGGGCCGGTCAGCGTACCGAGCTGGAATTCATGACCGACGGCCAGCAGTATCGGCAGGTCGCCGGGCGGCGCGGAATAAAACAATGCCGGCGCGAGCCACCACAACGCGGCCTGCGCCAGCGTCATCAGCCAGAACACCAGCCGCGGCTGCGAGCGCAACAACTCGACGATGATCGAGACGTGAAGCATGGGTTCCGGGCAACGGGAGGTTTTAACGAGTGGCCAGCCCCGACATAAGCGCGCGGCAGAGGCCGATGCAATGACCTTATTGCGGGTCGCGCACAGCTGCGGTTTCGGGGATTTATGCGGTTTGCGCCTCGTTCCAGCGGGCATGTGCCGCCGCCACCGGCGCGAACGAGCGGCGGTGATGGATCGTCGGGCCAAGCGCGGCGAGCGCGCGGGAATGTTCCGGCACGCCATAGCCCATGTGGCGCTCGAAGCCGTAGCCCGGATGCATTTCGCCGAGCCGGACCATCAGCCGGTCACGCACCACCTTGGCGATGATCGAGGCCGCCGCAATCGACAGCATCTGGGCGTCGCCGGAAATCACCGCCTCGCAATCGCAGCCGCAATCGATGCAGTCGCGGCCATCGACATAAACGAGCTGCGGCCGCGAATGCAGTCCGTGTACCGCGCGCGCCAGCGCCCACAACGATGCGCGCAAAATATTGTCGCGGTCGATGCGCGCCGGCGAGCCCACCGCAACCGAGAATTCTACGGTTGCGGTGATCTTGAGGTACAGCGCCTCGCGCTGCGCACGGGTCAGTTTCTTGGAGTCGTCGAGCCCGCGCGGAATTTTCTTCGGGTCGAGAATGACGGCGGCAGCCACCACCGGGCCCGCGAGCGGTCCCCTGCCCGCCTCGTCGCAGCCTGCGACCGGCCAGACGCCGCGCTTCATCGCATGCCGTTCACGATGGAACGTCGGGCGCAATTCCGCCTCTGGCAGCAGCAGCTTCTGCACGCGGGGAATGATTTTAGTCTGTTGGCGACTCATGCGGCCATGGTGCACATGGGCATGCAAGGCGATCAACATACATCGGGTCGGCGCACACTTTCAAAATACTGGCTGTGAATTGCCGGGATAAGGTTTTGCTACTCCGGCAATCCCACCCGCCCGTCCGCCAGCACCTCGATACCCGGCGCAGTGACGATCTCCCAGACATGACCATCGGGATCGGCGAAATAGCAGCAGAAGCCGCCGTAGTCCGTAACCTGCGGCGATTTCAGTTCCCTGGCGCCGGCCGCCAGCGCATGCGCCAGGCTGGCCTTCACTTCCTCGGGCGATACGCAATTCCAGGCGAGCGTACTGCCGCGAAACGCCATCGGGCGCGGCAAGTCCTTGAGCTGCGCATCCGCCGCAAGCTGATCCCACGGAAACAACGCGAGCGTCATCGCCCCGGCCTCGAAGAACGCGACGGCTTCGCCGGTTGCCTTCATTTTGCGCCTGAGCCCCAGCCGTTCATAAAACGCGATGCTGCGGGCCATGTCGCTGACGCCAAGCGTGACGACCGTCAGACGCGGAGAAATATTCATCGAAGTTACGCCCCCGGATTGTTCTCTTTTGTATGTTACGCGATCTCAAACAGGCTGAGTTGCGCAGCCTTCTCCTGCTGGAGCGGCGGCGTGAACAGTTCCGTTGTCAGCCGCTTCTTCACAGTATTGAGGCCGAGCCGCTCGCACGCCTGTTCGACGCGCCGGCCGATCAGCCACGCAACCGGGCCGCCGCCCTTCATGCGGGTGCCCCACTGCGCGTCATAGTCCTTGCCGCCGCGGGTCTGGCGGATGAGTGACAGCACATGGCGATAGCGGTCCGGGAAATTCGCCATCAACCATTCCTTGAAGATGTCGCGCACCTCCAGCGGCAGCCGCAGCAGCACGTAGCCGGCGCTGGTGCAGCCCGCAGCCTTCGCGGCATCGAGGATGCGCTCGATCTCGTCGTCATTGATGGCCGGAATGACCGGCGCGACCATCACCGTGGTCGGAATGCCGGCGGCGGATAACTCACGCAGCGTGTTGAGGCGGCGCTGCGGCGTTGCGGCGCGCGGCTCCATCACGCGGGCAAGGCCCGGATCGAGCGTCGTCACCGACACCGCAACCTTCACCAGATTGCGCTTCGCCATGCTGGAGAGAATGTCGATGTCGCGCAGCACCAGCGCCGACTTCGTCACGATGCCGACAGGGTGGTTGGCGCGGTCCAGCACCTGCAGGATGCGCCGCATGATCTCGTATTTCTTTTCAATCGGCTGATAGGGATCGGTGTTGGTGCCGATGGCGATGGTCCGCGGCGAATATTTTGCAGCCGACAGTTCGCGCTCAAGGAGTTCGGGCGCATCCGGCTTCATATAGAGCCTGGACTCGAAATCCAGCCCCGGCGACAGGCCGAGATAGGCGTGGGTAGGCCGCGCGAAGCAATAGACGCAGCCGTGTTCGCAGCCCCGGTAGGGATTGATCGAACGGTCAAAGGAAATGTCCGGGGAGTCGTTCGTCGTGATGATCTTGCGCGCGTTGTCGATGGCGACCGTGGTCTTGAACGGTGCCAGCTCCTCGAGGCTTTGCCACCCGTCATCGACGGCGATCCGCGCCGTCGGTTCATAACGGCCGGAGGCATTGGATTGGGCGCCGCGGCCACGGCGGCGCTCACTGCCGACATGAACATCGGCGGTTTCACCGGCGGGGTGGAAGGCCGGATCGGGAAGTGGTTTGCGAACTGCTGACGAGGGGCGCATGGGAAATATCTAATACCACCTTATGAACAAAACAAGAACAAAATGACGACGATGCCTCATGCTTCACGTTGCAGGCGGCTATCCCTCTGATCTAGTGTCTATTTTTCTAACGAAAAATCTGCGCTGCGGTTCCACCCGTGGTGCGGGTTTGGGTTTTCATCTACCGGGATGGGCTTTCGATGCTGAGCGTCGTGATTGCGACACATAATAGCGAGCGCCCGCTGGTGCCGACGCTGGCATCGCTGGTGTCGGGCGCGGCGGCAGGCGCGGTGCGCGATGTGATCGTCGTCGATGGCGGCTCGACCGACGATACGCCGGAAGTCGCGGACATCGCCGGCTGCGAGTTTTTCATTGAAAAAGCCCCGCTGGCACAACGGCTTCGGATGGCTGCAGCGCGGGCGCGCGCGCCGTGGCTGATGTTCCTGCGGCCCGGCGTCGTCATCAATCCGACCTGGGTCGAGGAGTGTGTGCGCTTCCAGCAGCAGGCCGAATATCAGCAGGCAACGGGCAAACGGGCAGCGATCTTCCGGCCTTCGCCGGACGCTGGCGGCTCGCGAACTGTCTTAGCAGAGGCGATTACGCTGCTGCGCGCGGCGCTGGGAGGCCGGCCACGTACGGAACAAGGATTGATCATCTCCCGCAAGTTCTACGACAGCCTCGGCGGCCATCGCGACGGCAAGGCCGACCCGGAGGGCGACCTGCTCGAACGCATCGGCCGCCGCCAGATCACGATGCTGCGGACGGAGGCCCACATGGTCGGGCGCGAGGACGACATCTGACATATACTTGACTAAGTCAAATATCTGGTTGACTTTAGGCAATGCCCTCGCCTCGCCCCTCCCCGCCTGCGCGCGACTCCACACCCGCTGGCAAGACCCCGGAACGCGTCGCCGCCGTGCGGCGCTTCAACCGCTTTTACACCAAACGCATCGGCGTCCTGCAGGAGGGCTACAGCGGCGGGCCGTTCTCGCTCGCGGAAGCGCGCGTGCTGTACGAAATCGGCCAGCGCGACAAGCCGACCGCGACCGATGTGGCGCGCGAACTCGGCCTCGACGCCGGTTATCTCAGCCGCATCCTCAAGGCGTTCGAAGTGCGCGGCTACATCGTGCGCGAGACCTCCGGCAGCGACGGCCGCCAGTCGCTCCTTTCGATGACGCCGCGCGGCCGCAAGGCTTTCGCGCCCATCGAGGCGCACACGATGGCGGAAGTCACGGCGATGCTGGAGGCCTTGCCTGACGGCACGCAACACCGGATCACCAGCGCGATGCAGACCATCGAGACGCTGCTCGATGAAAATGCCGAAGCACCGCGCGTGCCGTATATCCTGCGGCCATTGCAGCCCGGCGACATGGGCTGGGTCGTTGCGCGTCACGGTACGCTCTACGGCCGCGAGTTCGGCTGGGACCACAGTATCGAAGCCCTCACCGCCGAGATCGCCGCCGCCTTCGTGCGCAACTTCGATGCCAGGCGCGAATGCTGCTGGATCGCGGAGCGCAACGGCGAGAACGTCGGCTGCGTCTTCATCGTGAAAGAGAATGACGAGACCGCGCGGCTTCGCCTGCTGCTGGTCGATCCATCGGCGCGCGGACTGGGCATCGGTGCGCGGCTGGTCGAGGAGTGCATCCGGTTTTCGCGGCAAGCCGGGTACAAGTGCATCACGCTATGGACGCATCGCGTGCTGGAAGCGGCGCGCAAGGTTTACGTCAACACCGGCTTCAAACTGACGAAAGAATGGACCCACGACGATTTCGGCAAGACCCTGGTCGCCGAAACATGGGATCTGAAGTTGTAGGCCACGTCATTGCGAGGAGCGCGTCAGCGCGACGAAGCAATGACAGCAACGCTATACCGCTTTCGCCTTGCCGCGTTTCAGGTGTTCGTCCAGCCGCGGCATGATTTCGACGAAGTTGCACGGGCGATAGCGATAGTCGAGCTGGTGGACAAGAATGTCGTCCCACGCATCCTTGCAGGCGCCGGGCGAACCCGGCACGCAGAAGATATAGGTCGCGCCGGCAACGCCCGCCGTCGCGCGCGTCTGGATGGCGGACGTTCCGATCTTGGCGTGGCTGACCATCAGGAACAGCGTCGCAAAACCTTCCATGCGCTTTTCGAACAGCGGCTCAAGCGCCTCCGGCGTGACATCGCGGCCGGTGAAGCCGGTGCCGCCCGTCGTGATGACCACATCAATCGCCGGATCGGTAATCCATGTTTTCACCTGCGCCTGGATTTTTGAAACATCGTCCGTGACGATGGCGCGCGCGCCGACGGCGTGGCCGGCCTTCGCGATACGTTCCGCAAGCGTGGAGCCCGATTTATCGTCGGCCAGTTCGCGCGTGTCGGATATGGTCAGCACCGCGATCCTGAGCGGGATGAACTGGCGGGTCTCGTCGATGCCGGGCATTGCAAAACTCTCTTTGCGGTCATGCCCGATGCAGCACGGGCTCACTAAACATAAAGACGCAGATGGCCGGGACAAGCCCGGCCAACTCACTCTGCCTCATCCTGAGGTGCGAGCGTAGCGAGCCTCGAAGGATCGAGGCAGCCACAGTGCCCACCCCATCCTTCGAGACGCGCCTGCGGCGCTCCTCAGGATGAGGGCGGATCGAGATTACGCAAACGCGTTCCAGTCCACCGGACCGCTCACATAACCGTAGCGCAAATTACTGCGCGCCGGACCGTTCTTCTCGTACTGGTCCTTCATCAGCGCAAAGCGGTCCTTGTTCGGGCCGATGTCGGTGCGCTTGCTCACGTCGAAATTATAGAGCTTCGCGTTGTTGCCGCCGAAAATCATGTTCTTGAGCGGGCCATCCGCCGCACCGAGCGGTTTGAAGCCATATTTCTTCTGCATGTCTTCCGGGATTTCGAGGCGGCGCAACGCCTCGATCTGCCATTGCGGCGAGCCGGTCCACACCGCGTCCGTACCCCAGACAACGCGGTCGTAGCCGAGGCCCTTGCCGAGAATGCCCATCATCGCCGCCGATACCTGCGGCGCCGCGGCAACGCTTTGCGCGAACAGTTGCCCGACGTCGGCATAGACATTGGTGACGCCGAACTTCTCGGGGATCTCCGCGAGGTCCGACACCCACGACACGCGGCCGGTCTTTTGGAATTCCTCCCAGCCATCCTCGGCACGCCCGCCGGCGGCGTGGCGATAACCGCCGTGATAGATGACGAAGTTGAGCTGCGGCCAGTCCTTTGCCGCCTTGCCGACGTCGCCGACCGCCGCGTAGTCGAGGAGATGCGGATACTTCTCCGCCGTCGCACGCGGGAACAGGCCCTTGTGCACGCAGACGTTCTTGATGCCGTGCTTCACCGCGAGTTCGTAGGCCTTGTAGGTCAGCTTCTCGTCGTCCATACGCCAGGGATGCTTGGCCTCGTCCTTGTTGGTGTTGTCGCCGACGGTGTAGCCCTTAATCGACTCGGGCTTGCGGGCGAGCGAACCTTCGAGGTGTTCGAGCCAGCCGTCATAGCCGGGCGTGAAGATCGCATGCGCGAACATGCGCCGCGCACCCGCTTCCTTGTTCACCTTGTCGCGCGCCTCGATCATCATTTCGTTGGTGAGGAACCAGTCGCGCGGAATTTCCGACGGCGACGATGAAATCAGCGCGATCTTGGTATCGCTGTCGAGATAGATTTCCTTGAAGTAGTTGTTGAACTTCAGGTCCTCGAGCGTCTGCGGCTTGTCGACCAGCGACGGATTCCAGCCGGCCTTGCCGACCGCCTCGCGTGAACGCACGAAGTTCACCAGCCGCGTATCGTCGCGCAGGAAATGCGTGTGCATGTCCATGATGAACTGGTCTTTGAGGCTGGCGGCGCGTTCCTGCGCCATCGCGGGGGTCGCGGCTTCCGCGCGGCTTGCCTCGAAAATGTTTCCAAACGTTTCGTTGAGCGCGACAAAGCCCGCGGCCATGCCGGCGGCGGTCTGGAAAAACCTGCGGCGGTCGAGGCCCTGATGCTTGCCGAGCGTGTCGGCCATGTCGAGCAGCCGCGCCTCGACCTGTTTCTGCTGCGCGCTCTGCGGCGGCGGCGTGTATTCGTCGCTGGAAACAATCTGCGTCGGGATCGGCGTTGCGTGCGGCAACAGTTCCGACGGATTGAGTTCGTTGATCTCGTCCTTGGTCAGAAAGCCACTCATATCGACCTCCCCTGATGTCCGTCATGGCGCATGGCGCGGCGGACTTGGGGAGACTTTATCATGGGCGTCGGCAGCCGTCTTGCGGCTGCCACCAGATTTGAACGGGATTAATTAAACCTGCGGCGCGCCGAAGGTGTTGCAGGCGGCGATGCTGCCCTTCTCGAAGCCGGTCATAAACCAGCGCTTGCGCTGTTCCGACGAACCATGGGTGAAGCTATCCGGCACCACGCGGCCGGTGGCCTGCTTCTGCAGCCGGTCGTCGCCGATGGCGCTCGCGGTCTGCAACGCCTGATCGACGTCGCCCGGATCGATAAAGTTGCGCCGCTTGTTGGAGCGGTTGGCCCAGATGCCGCCGAAGCAGTCCGCCTGCAATTCGACCTGCACCTGAATGCGGTTCGCCGCCGCGCGGCTGCCGGCGGACGCCTGCGCCTGGCGCGCCTTGCCGAGAATGCCGAGCTGGTTCTGGACGTGATGGCCGACTTCGTGCGCAATCACGTAGGCCTCGGCGAACTGGCACGCCTTGGCGCTGGTGCACGCCTTGAAGCGTGTCTGCATTTCGTTGAAGAACGAGGTGTCGAGATAAATCCGCTGCTCGCCGGGGCAATAGAACGGCCCCATCGCCGATTGCGCCATGCCGCAGGCCTGCGTCGCCACCGAGCCGGAGAACAGCCGCAGTTTGGGCTTGCGGTAGGTCTGCCCGCTCGCCTGGAAGATCACGGTCCAGGTGTCTTCGGTATCGCCCAGCACGGCCGACACGAACTTGCCCATCTCGTCGTCCGGCGCCGCAGTGCGGGACGCGCGCGGGCGTTCCTGCTGCTCGTAGCGCGGCTGGCCGCCGCCGGTGAGGATTTCCGCGCCGTTGATCAGGAGGCTGGGGTCGATGCCAAAGGCCCAGCCGACCAGGCCAAGCACGATGACCGTACCGATGCCGAGACCGCCGCCACCACCGGGAATACCCATCCCGCCGCCATAGCCGCCGCTATCGCCGCCGCGGTCGTCCTCGACATTGTCACTGCGGCGAAAATCGTCCCAACGCATCCTTCAGTCCTCCAAGCCGCCGTAACGACTCCCCGCACAACATGTAGTTCCGCCGAACACCCAATATAGGCACCCGGCAAATTTTGCCTAGTTCGCCAATGCCCGGCGTCCACTTCCGAAGTTCGCCCATGCTTGCAGCACGTTCCGGGCGAACTTTGGAATCAAAAGGACGCTGGTGAGGCCATTCAGCCCGGCGTCGCCCCGGATTTGAAATTCCCGACCCTGCCTGCTGCACTTCTTCAGGAATTTCAAATCCGCCAGCCGGTCGATAACTCGATTTTTACCTTGGCCGTTCATTGTCCTGCTTGCCGGTTGTAGGTCCCGCGTCGCCGGCCCGCGTCGCCTGAGTCAGAGTTCTGGGTCATGGTTTTTTCGCGTAACGGGGCGCCTCGCGGGGCGTCCCGATTAACTTCGAGTTCATCGCCATCCACGCACATCGTGGTTGGCGATTGCGTCGCCGAAATGGCGAAGCTTCCGGCTGCGAGTGTCGATCTCGTATTCGCCGATCCGCCATATAATCTGCAGCTCCAGGGTGATCTGAAGCGGCCGGACGACTCCCATGTCGATGCCGTGACGGACGACTGGGACAAATTCGCCAGTTTCGAAGCCTACGACGACTTCACCCGCGCGTGGATGACCGCCGCCCGCCGCGTCATGAAGCCGAATGCGACCATCTGGGTCATCGGCTCCTATCACAACATCTTCCGCGTCGGCTCGATCATGCAGGACCTCGGGTTCTGGCTCCTGAACGACGTGATCTGGCGCAAGACCAACCCGATGCCGAATTTCCGCGGCCGCCGCTTCACCAATGCCCATGAAACGCTGATCTGGGCGGCGCGCGACGAGAAAACCAAGGCCTATACGTTCAATTACGAGGTGCTGAAGGCCGGCAACGAAGACGTCCAGGTCCGTTCCGACTGGACGCTGCCGCTGTGCACCGGCGAAGAACGCATCAAGGGCGCCGACGGCAAGAAGCTGCATCCGACCCAGAAGCCCGAAGCCCTGCTCGCGCGCACCATCCTGTCGTCGTCGAAGCCGGGCGACGTCATTCTCGACCCGTTCTGCGGCACCGGCACCACCGGCGCGGTCGCCAAGCGGCTGAACCGTAACTTCATCGGCTTCGAGCGCGACAAGACCTATACCAAGGGCGCGCTGGCGCGCATCGCGGCGGTCGAGCCGCTGCCGGAAGAGTCGCTGGCGCCGTTCGTCACCGCCCGCGAAGCGCCGCGCGTGCCGTTCACTGCGCTGATCGAGCGCGGCATGATCAAGCCGGGCGTCACGCTGACCGACAGCAAGCAGCGCGTGAAGGCAACCGTGCGCGCCGACGGCGCGATTTCGCTCGCCGGCGAGAAGAACAGCAACACCGTCGGCTCGATCCACCGCATGGGTGCGGTCGCGCAGGGCCTGGATGCCTGCAACGGCTGGACCTACTGGTACATCGAGACCCGCAAGGGCCGTGTCATGATCGACACGCTGCGCGCCGAATTCCGCGCCACCATGTCGGAAGCGGCCGAGTAGCCGCTTCCCGGCGCGATAGCCGCCGGTTTCGCGATCCTGTAGCATGCCGCCATGCAACAACGTGGCACGCTGCGCATCGTCATCATGGGTCTGGTCATGGCGGGGCTGATTATCGCCCTCGCCTTCCCCAATCTCTTCACCCGCACCGACGACACCTCGCCCAGGGCCACCGCCTGCCGCGCCGAGGCCATGCAGAAATTCCCGGCGGAGATGGAGGAAATCCAGAACACCGGCGGCGGCACCGGCCGCGTGATGCTCAACAAGAATGCCAAGGCTTACGGCGACGCCTACGCCGTCTGCATGGATCGCTGATTGCGAACTTCTAGGTACCCGGCAACGCCGTTTCCGCCAGCACCGCTTCGGGAATGCCATGGCGCGCCGAATTCGCGCGCTCGTCTGCCGTCTGCGAGGCTTGCAGGTAAGCGCCAAGATGGCGCGCACGCTGGATGATCCGGCGATTGACCGCGACCTGCCCGGCCTCAAAATTTTTTAACCCGGCTTCGACATTGTCTGCATGTGCCAAAGCCTGCGCGAGCGCAGCCGCATCGTCCGCCGCCTTGGTAACGCCTGCCGCCACATGGGGCCGCGCCACGAAGGCCGCATCGCCGACAATGGCAATCCGCCCGAACGCCATGCGCGGGGATTCGAGATCGCAGATCGGCTGCAGGATCGGCTCGTCGATCAGGCGCACGATGTCGCGAAACTGCCAGCCCAGGAATCTTTCCGCGGCATCGCGCATATCGTCGATTGCCTGCTTGCGGATCAGCGGCGGCGGAATGGAATTGTCATGCGCAACACCGTTGCTGTCGGTCAACAGGTCGATAAGCGTGGTGTGTTCATCGGCCGGGCGATACCAGATCACGTTATAGCGTCTGCGCCCAGCCCGCAGATCGTTGTCAGGCCCGGCGACGGGATAGCCGAGAAACTGCTCACCGGGCGGCAGGCCGAACGACATGAAGGGGAAGATTTCCTCGCGCAGCTGCGAGGGGAAATCCTGTTCGGCCAGCAACGCGCGCCACGCCACGTAACCTGCGTAACCTGGCGCGAGATCGGGCAACAGCAGTTGCCGCACCGGCGAGCGTATTCCGTCGGCGCCGACCAGCAGATCGGCTTCCACCTTGCTGCCATCGGCGAATGTCGCCGTGACGGCGCGCGCATCCTGCGCTACGGCAGCCAGCGTCCTGCCCTGATGATAGTGCGCCGCCGGAAACGCATCGCGCAAAAAACGATAGACGCGTTCCCACGCGGTCAGGATCTGCGTGCAACCGCGCGTCGCAACCACGCGCCCGCTCGCATCTAACAGCTTGCGGGTGGAAACCGTGACGCCGAGGTCGGCGGGATCGAGACCGAGCGCATGCAGCCGTTAGATCAGTTGCGGCTGCACGACGATGCCCGCGCCACGGCCGGACAATTCGCCTTCGGCGCGTTCGTATATATCGACATGCCATCCGGCCTGCCGCAGCAGCAGGCCGGCGAATAATCCGCCGAGCGAACCGCCGACAACAAGCGCGCGCCTGCCGTCCGTGCGGTTCGTCGTCATGCGCGGATTCTTACTTGGCGGCGACCACCATGATCTCGACCTTGTAGGGCGGCGCAGCCAGCTTCGCCTCGGTGGTTGCACGCGCCGGCGTATGGCCCTTCGGCACCCACTTGTCCCATTCCGAATTCATGTCGGCGAAGGTCGAAATATCGGCGAGAAATATCTGCGCCGACAGGATTTTGGTTTTGTCCGAGCCGGCCTTGGCAAGATAACCGTCGATGGTGTCCAGAATATTCTTGGTCTGCTGGGCGACACTCTTGTCCGCCGGCTCGTTCGCAACGACCCCGGCCAGATAGACCGTATCGCCGTGAATGACGATCTGGCTCATGCGCGGGCCGGTTTCCATGCGTTGAATGGTCATTGCAGTCTCCTTAAAGCTTGCTTTTCTTGAATGGATTTAACGTAGGCGGGAGGGAGAGCTTATCGCGGAAAGTCGTCAGCGTGAACCGACATCCGCGTGTGCCAGCACCTTGCGCATGACGCTCGGGAACGCCGCCCCTTCTAGCTGGTCCAGCGGCACAAAGCGCGCGCCTGCGGGCGCTTTCGTGCGCGCGGGCACACGCGCGGCATAGACCGTCAGTTCCAGTGGAAAATGCGTAAAGACATGCGTGACGACGCCGGGCAGCCGCTGCCATTTGGCTTTCAGCGGCGCAGCGGCGAGCGCATTCGCCTCATCGAAGTCGCGCGACCATTCGGTCGTCGGCACTTCCGTCATGCCGCCGAGCAATCCCTTTGACGCACGCGTCCGCACCAGCACGTGATCGTCTGCACGCAAGACAACGAACGCCGCGCCGCGGCGCAACTTGCCCGCGACCTTTTTCGCCTTGCGGGGAAATGTCCCGGCGTCTCCACGCAGTCTTGCGGCGCAGACCTCACGCCACGGACACACCCCGCAGGCGGGATTCTTCGGCGTACAGATGGCGGAACCGAGGTCCATCATCGCCTGCGCGAAATCGCCTGCGCGTTTTTCCGGCGTGAGTTCTGCCGCAAGTTTCCTGATGAGCGGCTTTGCCGCCGGCAATTGCTCCTCGACCGCATAGAGCCGCGCGATCACGCGCTCAATGTTGCCATCGACGGGAGACGCCTTGCGGTCGAACGCAATCGCGGCGATGGCGGCTGCCGTATAGGGGCCGATGCCGGGAAGCTCAGCGAGCGCTGCCTCGGTGTCGGGAAATTTTCCGCCGTGCCGTTCAGCAACCGCCCTCGCGCAGGCATGCAGGTTGCGGCCCCGTGCGTAGTAGCCAAGCCCCGCCCACAGCCGCAGCACATCGTCGATATCGGCGGCGGCCAGCGCCGCGACGGTTTCGAACTTCGCAAGGAACCGCTCGAAATACGGCAGCACCGTCGTCACCTGCGTCTGCTGGAGCATGATCTCCGACAGCCACACGCGGTACGGGTCCATCCGTTCGCCTGGCAGCGCCCGCCACGGCAGTTTGCGCCGGTAGCGGTCGTACCAGGTCAGCAGGTCGGCGGCGCGCGGCGTGGGTGGCGCCGCATCGCGCTTCCTTGCCGCTGTTCTGGCTGCTACCGTCATGTTTCCGGTGTGGCAGAGCCCGGCTTCATGAACAAGACCGTCAAGAGAACCTACCTTCGCAAGCTGTCCGAACTGGTGGACAAGCCGCTCGCCGACGCCTTCAAGCGTCAGGGCTTTGCCTCGCGCGAAATCGTGACGCGCTGGCCGCAGATTGTGGGCACCGACATTTCGCGGTTTTCCGAACCGCTGAAGATGCAGTGGTCGAAGAACACGCAGGACGAAGGCCTGCCGGGAACCCTGATCCTGCGCGTCGAAGGCCCGGCGGCCATCGAGGTCCAGCACCAGACCCACCTCATTATCGAGCGCGTGAACCGCTTTTTCGGCTGGCAGGCCATCGACACTATCGCGCTCCGCCAGGCCCCGCTGGCCCGCCGGGAAGTCCGTAAAACGCGCCCGAAACCGGATCCCGCCGCCGCCAAACGGGTCGCCGACAGCCTGACCGGCATCACCGACGACCCGCTGCGGCAGGCATTGGGGAGGTTGGGGGCTGCGGTCAAACGTCCGTGACCGGCGGGGGCTGATGATGTCTTGGCATTGCCACATTCCGCCGGGCAGGCTACCGGAATAGCGAGTTTGACCCGATTACGAGGTGTCCTGTGCTGACCCGCCGTGAATTCAACACTGGTGTTTCCGTTGTCGCGATGCTGGCCGTCGCCAGCTTGCCCGGCGCAGCTTTTGCACAGCGCAACGACATGGTGCCGTCAGGCGACCTCGCCGAACCCAGCCCGCTGGGCGACATGGTCATGGGCAAGGCCGACGCCCCGGTGACGATCATCGAATACGCCTCGATGACCTGCCCGCATTGCGCACACTTCACGGTCGAGACGTTCCCCAAGCTCAAGGAACGCTACATCGACACCGGCAAGGTCAAATACATCTTCCGCGAATTCCCGCTCGACCCGCTGGCGGCCGGCGCCGCCATGCTGGCGCGCTGCGGCGACAAGGACAAATTCTTCTCGCTGCTCGAACTGCTGTTCGCGACCCAGAACCAGTGGGCCGTGCAGAACCCGATCGAACCGCTGTTCAATGTGGTCAAGCAGGCCGGCTACAGCCGCGAGGCGTTCAACGCCTGCCTCGACACCCGCGCCAACGAGAACAGCAAGAAGATCCTCGCCGCCGTCGAATCGACCCGCAACCGGGCCGCCGACAAGCTCAAGGTCACTTCGACCCCGACGTTCTTCATCAACGGCAAGCGCGTACCGGGCGCCCTGTCGATTGAGGAACTCGAAAAAGAAATAGCCCCCTATCTGAAGGCCTAATTACCGGGCGTTTCTGGGTTTTTCGGCTTTTTCCGCCGCATTTGCGGGTTTTTCTGCCGGCCACCCACAGGAAACCGTGCCGGCCCTGTTGCTCCTGTGCGCGTGACGATTCATTGTCCGCGCCAATGCGACACCCAATGTCCCATAAAGCCTTGGCCAGAGCGCGTTTCCGCACGGAAATCTGCTGTGGTGTTATGGGGTTAGTTGCCAACACGACAGCCGGCCAAATGACATCCGCCGGTCAGGAAAGCATCTTGTAATGAAGCTGACGCGGCTGCGCCTTCTTGGCTTCAAGTCATTCGTTGAGCCGACCGATTTCCTGATCGAGCCGGGCCTGACCGGCGTCGTCGGCCCGAACGGCTGCGGCAAATCGAACCTCGTCGAAGCCCTGCGCTGGGTGATGGGCGAGACCTCGCACAAGTCGATGCGCGCGGTCGATATGGACGACGTCATCTTCGCCGGCAACAACAACCGCCCGCCGCGCAACTCGGCTGAAGTCGCGATCCTGATCGACAACAAGGACCACGGCGCGCCCGCACAGTTCAATGGCGAGGAATCCCTCGACGTTTCACGCCGTATCGAACGCGACGAAGGCTCGGTCTATCGCGTCAACGGCAAGGAAGTCCGCGCCCGCGATGTGCAGATGCTGTTCGCGGATGCTTCGACCGGCTCGCGTTCGCCGGCCCTCGTCCATCAGGGTCGCATCGGCGAGATCATTCAGGCCAAGCCTGAACAGCGCCGCCGCGTGCTGGAAGAAGCCGCCGGCATTTCCGGCCTGCATGCGCGCCGCCACGAAGCGGAACTGCGTTTGCGCGCCGCCGAAGCCAACCTCACGCGTCTTGAAGATGTCGTCGGGCAACTCGTTACCCAGATCGACGGCCTGAAGCGTCAGGCCCGTCAGGCCGTGCGCTACCGCGAAGTCGCCCAGAAGGTCCGCAAGGCCGAAGCCACGCTGTTCCACCTGCGTTTCGTCAATGCGACCGCAGAAGTCGGCAATGCCGAACATGCCCGCGATGTTGCCGTCCGCACGGTCGCGGAACGCACCGGAATGCAGGCCCAGGCATCCACTATTCAGGTCAATGCTTCCGCCGCGCTGCCCGCGCTGCGCGATGCCGAAGCCCGCGCAGGCGCTGCCTTGCACCGCCTTGTGGTGGCGCGCGAGACGCTCGACCGCGAAGAGGCCCGCGCCATTGAGCGCATGGCCGAACTCGACCGCCGTCTGGTGCAGATCACCGAAGACAGCGAACGCGCCAAGCAGCTTACTGCCGACGCGCAAAGCGCGCTGGCGAAACTGGTCGCCGAGCAATCAACGCTGGAAGCCGAAGCCGCCGCCGGCACCGAGCGCCGCAACGCCGTCACGCAACGCGCCACCGAGGCCGATGCTTCGCTGACCGGCACCGAAAAGACATTCGGCGAACTCACCGCCGCACTGGCAGAGCTTGCCGCCCGCCGCTCGCAACTGGAGCGCGCCGCGCGCGAGCATGGCGAACGCCATACCCGCCTCGAACGCGAGCTGACTTCCGTCGAAGGCGACATCGCGCAACTTGCCAGCGACACCGCCGCTGCCGTCAATCTCGAAAGCGCTGCCGCCGCCGTGCAAAGCGCGCAGGAAGCTGTCGCTGCCGCCGAAGCCGCGACCCTGCGCGCGGAAGCCGGACATTCGGGCGCGCGTCAGGCGCTCGATGTGGTGCGCCAGCCGATGACGGAAGCCGAACGCCGCGCGCAACGGCTCGACACCGAAGCCAAGACGCTTGCCAAGGTGCTGCATGTCGAAGCCAAGAACCTGTGGCCGGCAGCCCTCGAACTTCTCAGCGTCGACAAGGGCTTTGAAACCGCGCTCGGCGCGGCGCTCGGCGACGACCTCGATGCGCCGATTGATACCAAGTCGCCGATCCACTGGGCCGGCGCATCCGCCGACAACGACCCGGCGCTGCCTGCCGGTGCAACGCCGCTTTCCAATCATGTGCAGGCGCCCGCCGAACTGGCGCGCCGCCTTGCGCAGATCGGTCTCGTCGCACGCGCCGACGGCCCCGCGCTCGCAGCGCAATTGCGGCCCGGCCAGCGGCTGGTTTCAAACGAAGGCGACCTGTGGCGCTGGGACGGTTTTGCCGTTGCCGCCAATGCGCCGACCGCCGCCGCACGCCGCCTCGCCGGCCGCAACCGTCTCGCCGAAATCGAGGCCGAGTTGCAGGCCGCGCGCACCGATCTGGAAAACCGCCGCGCCGAAGTCGCCAAGGCCGAAGCCGAAGTGAAAACCACCGCGGAAGGCGAAAATCAGGCACGCAACCAGCGCCGCGACGCCCAGCGCGCGGCTGATGCTGCCCGCGAGCAGCACGCCAATGCGGAACGCGAGATCAACCGCGTCACCGCGCGCCGCTCGGCACTTGCGGAAGCACAATCACGGCTCACTTCGAGCCTGACCGAAGCGGAAGCCGCGCGTCACGAAGTCACGACCGCCATCGCCGCCTTGCCGCCGAGCGCCGACCTTGAAGGGCGGCTGAACGAGGCCCGCGACAAGCTCGCGCATGAACGCGCCCGCGTCGCCGAAGTGCGCGCCGAAGCGCAGGCGCTTGCCCGCGAAGTCGAACTCGCCGAACGCCGCCTCGCGGCGATGAAGACCGAAATCACCGACTGGAAGACCCGCAGCGAAAGCGCCACCGGCCAGATCGAAATTCTCGACGCCCGCATGTCGGAAACGACACTGGAGCGCCGTGAACTCGACGACGCCCCGCAGAAGTTCGCCGAGCGCCGCTCCAGCCTGATCAACGAAATCGGCGGCGCGGAAACCACCCGCAAGACGGCCGCCGATGAACTCGCCGCCGGCGAGAACACGCTGGCCGAGGCCGACCGTGCTGCCCGCGCTGCGTTAGAGGCCATGTCGGCCGCGCGTGAGGAACTCGCCCGCGCCGAGGAACGTCACGAGGGCGCGCAACGCCGCCTGACCGATGTCGCCCACGAAATCCGCGAAATGCTCGAAGTCGAGCCGGATGCGGTTGCAGGTCTGGCCGAGATCGAGCCCGGCACCGCGCTTGCGTCCGTCACCGATGTCGAAGCCGACCTTGAAAAGCTGCGCCGCGAGCGCGAACGCCTTGGTGCGGTCAACCTGCGCGCCGAGGAAGAACTGCGCGAAGTCGAGGAACAGCACGCCAAGCTGACCGCCGAACGCGACGACCTGGTCGAAGCCATCAAGCGGCTGCGCCAAGGCATCCAGAGCCTGAACAAGGAAGCGCGCGAACGCCTGCTGGCCTCATTCGAGGTCGTCAACAATCACTTCAAACGGCTGTTCAGCGAACTGTTCGGTGGCGGCACCGCCGAACTACAGCTGATCGAAAGCGACGACCCGCTCGAGGCCGGCCTCGACATTCTGGCGAAGCCGCCCGGCAAGAAGCCGGCGACCCTCTCGCTCCTCTCCGGCGGCGAACAGGCGCTCACCGCCATGGCGCTGATCTTCGCGGTGTTCCTCACGAACCCTGCCCCGATCTGCGTGCTGGACGAAGTCGATGCACCGCTCGACGATCACAACGTCGATCGTTTCTGCAGCCTGCTCGACGAAATGATCCGCTCGACCGACACGCGTTTCGTGATTATCACGCATAACCCGATCACCATGGCGCGCATGAACCGGCTGTTCGGCGTCACCATGGCGGAACGCGGCGTGTCGCAGCTCGTCTCGGTCGATCTCGAAGGCGCCGTCAAGATCCGCGACTCCGCATAACTGCAGCTTGCCCGGCCATTCGCGGCGGCCAGTAGAACCGCCAGCCTGCGGCCGTCTTTTTGGGCTTGGCGGCTGTGATATCCGACATAGATTTGGCCAGTTGTTGCTGCCACACTCCGGTACGCAACGCGTGACGCACCCTGGCGGCGGTGCGGTTCCTATTGCCGTCTAGCAACGATTTTCTGGAGCGCAACGATGTCCACCACTACCTGGGTCGTCCTCGGCATTATCGGCGTCATCGTCCTGTGGGCGATCATGACCTACAACAGCCTCGTCGCCATGGCGCAGCGGACCAACCAGTCGTTCGCCGACATCGACGTGCAGCTGAAGCAGCGCCACGACCTGATCCCGAACCTGATCGAAACCGTGAAGGGCTATGCCTCGCACGAGCGCGGCACGCTCGACGATGTGGTGAAGGCGCGCAACGCCGCCATCGCCGCCCCTTCGACCGAGGCCAAGGTCGCGGCTGAAAACATGTTGAGCGGCGCGCTGCGGCAACTGTTCGCGCTGTCGGAAGCCTATCCCGACCTCAAGGCCAACCAGAACTTCCTCCAGTTACAGACCGAACTCGGCGACATCGAGAACAAGCTCGCCGCCGCGCGCCGTTACTTCAACAACGCGGTCTCCGAATACAATGCGGGCATCCAGCAATTCCCGGCCGCGCTGTTCGCCGGCATCTTCGGTTTCCACCAGCGGCCGTTCTTCGACCTTGGCGAGGACCGCAAGGCGCTCGACCAGGCGCCGCAGGTCAAGTTTTAGCTTTCTCCTGAAGCATGATCGGCAAGGCCGATGGCCGCCTACGGTCTTTACACGCATATCCAGTCGAACAAGGTCCGGTCAGCCGTCCTGCTGATCGGCCTGTTCTTCCTGGTCTATGTGCTGACCTATGCCGGCGCATTGATCGCGGGGGTCATTCTCTATCCCGAACAGTCCTACGACTGGTACATGGCCAATGCGATCTGGGACACCAGACAGGCCGCGCCGTTCGTTACCGTCGGCACCATCGCGTGGATATTCATCGCCTATAAATTCCACCAATCGATGATCGACCAGCTCACCGGCGGCGAGCTGGTGACGCGCAACCAGCAGCCGAGGCTCTACAACGCGCTGGAAAACCTCTGCATCTCGCGCGGCATTCCGATGCCGAAGCTCAAGGTGATGGAAAGCGACGCACTCAACGCCTTCGCCACGGGCATGAGCGAGAAGCAATATTCGATCACGGTCACGACCGGCCTCATCAAGCGGCTTAATGACGCCGAGATCGAAGCCGTACTCGGCCACGAACTGACGCATATCCGCAACGGCGACGTGCGCCTCATGGTGATTGCCGTCATCATCGCCGGCGTGGTGTCGTTCGCCGGCGAGATGATCTTCCGCATCCTGTTCAATTCGGGCCGCACTGGCGGCTCGTACAGTTCAGGCGGGTCCGGCAGTTCAGGCAGCAGCTGGAGCAGCGGCTCAAGCAGTTCCAGCAGCAGCGGCAGCAGCGACAAGAAAGGCGGCGGCGGCGCGATCATCGTGATCGTCATCGCGCTCGTGCTGATCGCGCTCGCCTGGCTTCTCTCTGTCGTCATCAGGATGGCGCTCTCGCGTTCACGCGAAATGCTGGCCGACGCCGGCTCGGTCGAACTCACCAAGAATCCCGACGCCATGATCACCGCATTGCGCAAGATCGAGGGCCGCGGCGAGTTGCCCGGCGCGACCTCGGCCATCATGGAAATGTGCGTCGATAATCCGCGCGAGGAGTTCGCCGACCTGTTTGCCACCCACCCTTCGGTCGATCGCCGGGTGGCGGCGCTGGTGCAGTTCGCGGGCGGCCACGATCCGGGGAAAATCGACGACCCCGAACCGCAGATCGAGGACCAGACGGCAGACGGCACCCCGCCGGAAGCGTCCGGGCCGCAGGACGCCTCCCCCGGCACAACGTCCGATCCGGCGGGTCCCTGGGGCAGCCAGGGCGGCCCGTCACCCGGCGGCGGCGATTCGCATGGCGCAGGAAAAGGTCCGTGGGGCACGACGCCAAAGCCGTAAGGCATTGTGCGAGTGCGAAAGACACCGCCACAACAAGAATTATCTATGCATCGCCAATATAGAACGGCGGTTTGACTTGTTTTCGCGCGTCCGCGCGGCGAGCATCAATATTAATGATTCTGGCTTGCATCGGGCTTGGCCATGGAATCCTGCGTAGAAGTTATGTCCACCAAGGGGTGAGCTATGGCTAAGCCGGCAGTGATCATCGTCGGCGCCGACAAGGGCGGCGTTGGCAAGACCACGGTTTCCCGCACGCTGCTCGATTATTTCGCGGCGCGCCGGGTGCCGGTTCGCGCCTTCGACACCGAGACGCCGCGCGGCACGCTCAAGCGCTTCCACCCCGAAATCACCTCGATCGTCGATCTCAATCAGGTCCCCGATCAGATGAAGATTTTTGACACCCTGAACGACAGTCAGGTCACCGTCATCGATGTTCGCGCCGGATTGCTGTCTCCGACCCTGAAGTCGCTGCGCGACATCGGCTTCATCGACGCCGCGCGCAAGAACCAGGTCACGCTGGCAGTGTTCCACATCCTCGGGCCGTCGATTGCCTCGCTCAACGAAATCGCGGAAACCTCGGCCTTTGTTCAGGATTCCAAGTATTTCCTGGTCAAGAACTTCATCAATAACACGCACTTCTTCGAATGGGATCAGGCGACCTACGACAGCTACTTCCACAAGGTGAAGAACGCCGTCGAAATCACCATTCCGAAGCTCAACGAAATGGCCTGCGAGCAGGTTGAACTGGCCTCGGTGCCGTTCCTGACCTTCATCGGCAACAAGGGCCCGCACGGGGAAGCCGCCACCTATTCGTTCGTGCTGCTCGGCTATGTACGCCACTGGCTCGGCAATGTCTGGGGCGAGTACGACCGCATCAAGCTGAGCGAGATCATCGGCGAGACCGAAGCCAAGGCTATTGCTGTCTAGCCACTATCGCCGTCTGGCCAATTTTCCTGTGCACACCGCGCCGCTGACATCATTTTGTCGTGGCATCATGATCCGGCCTCTCGCGGGCTGGGATATAATAGCGTCTGTAGCGATGTGATTCGTACCGCCGTTTGCCGGCGGAAAGGCGCTGCGGCATGAGCGGGTCGACCCACGTTTTCATTGTTTGTTCGCCCCGCCCGCGCACCGGAAAGACCTTGCTTGCCCGGCTGACAGCCGAATTCTACCTGTCCAACGCCAAGGCCATCGGACAATCGGAAGCCAAACCCGTCGTCGGCTATGACCTGTCGCCCTACGAGCCGGGGCTTTCTGAATTCCTCCCCACCATCTCAAGGCAAAGCTCGCTTGAGGACACCCGCGGGCAGATCGCGCTGTTCGACGAACTGATCGTCGATGACGACAGGACCAAGGTCATCGATCTCAGCCACATGGTGCTGGAAAAGTTCTTCACCATCGCCTTCGACATCGGCTTCGCCGAGGAAGCCCGCGCGCGCGGCATTTCGGCGGTGGTGATGTATATCGCCGACCCGTCACCGATCTCGGTGCGGACCTATGCGATCCTGCGCGAGAAGTTCCCGGCGCTGACATTCCTGCCGGTGTTCAACGACGCGGTCTCGCGCGGCCTGGAAATCCGGCGGCGGTTTCCAACCATGGCGGAAATCCCGTTACCGCTGGAAATCCCGCAGATGTCGTCGGCGCTGCGCACGCAGGTTGACCGCAGACCGTTCTCGTTCCGTGAATTCCGCGCCGTGCCGCCGACCATCTGCGCGACGAAACGGCGACGTTCATGAAGCGGGTGTTCCGGCAGCTGCGCGAGTCAGAGCTGGCGCTGCTGATGCACAAGCTGAGCAATTCGCTCGGCCACATGCCGTTGCTGACAGGCACCGACGCCTAGCGCGGCAAATCCGGTCAATGCCCGTCGAACGACACCAGCGTGCGGACCGGCACGCCGAGCGCACGGATCTTGTCGGCCCCGCCAAGTTCCGGCAGGTCGATCACGAAACACGCAGCCAGCACGTCGGCACCCTGCTGCTTGAGGAGCTTCACCGCGCCTTCGGCCGTGCCGCCGGTCGCGATCAGGTCATCGACCAGAATGACCTTCTCGCCCCTCACCACGGCGTCCTCGTGCATCTCCATCTCGTCGATGCCGTATTCCAGCGAATAGGCAATCGAGACGCGCTTGTGCGGCAGCTTGCCCTTCTTGCGGATCGGGATGAACCCGGCCGAGACCTGATGCGCCACCGCGCCGCCGAGAATGAAGCCGCGCGCTTCCATGCCCGCAACTTTGTCGATCTTGGAGCCAGCCCAGGGCTGCACCAGTTCATCGACGGTGCGGCGGAACGCCCGCGCATTGCCAAGGAGCGTGGTGATATCGCGAAACAGGATACCGGGCTTGGGATAATCCGGGATCGTGCGGATGGCTTCGCGCAGGTCGTTTTCGACGGCGGGGCTGATCATCGGTTACTCATTTCGATTTCGGACGGGTTGTTCTAGTCGGTCACGGCCGGAGTGGCGAGGGATTTGCGTTACTTCCCCTGCCGCACGCTTTCTCCGACCGCATGCTCCAGCACCTGCCGGATCAACCGCTGATACGGAATGCCCTGACGGACCGCCCGTGCCTTCACCGCATCGAGCAGTGACTCTGGCAGCCGCATGGTGAGGCTCTTTGATTTTTTCTCGAACTCAAAGCGCACCGGCAGCATGCTCCCGGCATTGATGTAATCCGAAAGGTCGCCCTTTTCGAGAAAGCGCGCGGCCGCATCATCGGTTTTGAATTTGGGCAATTTCTTTTTCATATTTGACGACCTCCTTCTTGTGCATGTAGCAGGCACTGATCGGACGCAGCTTCAGGCCACCCGCACTCTGGCGCAGCGTGAAAGCCACAAAAGCAAAACGCCCCGCCCGGGTTTTTCCAATGGCAATATAACGGTCCTCGGCAATCGAGTTTTTAACGTCACGGACAATCAGATTTTGCGCGCGCAGCAGCGCATGTTCGATGTCGAGGACCGCAAGCCCGTGTTTTTGACACTTGTCACGGTTGCCCTGGTCCCAATCAAACCCAGCTATCCGCAGGTCCATCGCGAGAGCCTAGCATAGTGTAATGGCAAATGTAAATACAAATGTAATTGCACGCAGCACGCATGAAGCGGCCTGTTGCCGACACCTCCACCGAAACCCAGGAGGCGAAGGTGGAAACCTTCGCGGAAGCGATATGCGGGAATTGGAGAACCTACCTCCGAATTTCGCGGAGTTATCTTTGGGCGCGCCAAAGGCGAGATCCGAGGACTCATCCGGGCTACGCTGACTTTCGATATTATAAGGGGTGATCTAGTCCAAACGAAGTTCTCTAGAAAACGCTTCTGGAAAAAACCGACAAAACCTCAGCCAATCCTCATCGATCAAATCGAACATCTCATAGTCCTCAGACCCAGTCATCTCAGCCGTCAGCTCTTCTACTTTCCGGAGGGCAACTATCGCCTCTGGCAAATGACTGTATGAACTTGCCAAGTATGACCAAATCTCACGAACGTCATCTCGGCGCTCTGGGCATACACCCGCCCCGAGCGTGCTCATCCAAAATTCGACGCTCTTACCCACATTAACTGCATGATCAATTGAGAACTGAGGAAGGTTCGTGCCAAACCGGCGCATGTTTTTCTTCGTTGTTTCAAGCAACTGATTATTCTGATTTCTTATGTCCTCAAATCCATCATAAGCCTGCATCAATTCATCTCGATCATAATCAAGTGGACGATTGAGCACTTGAAGAGGAAAGTTACTCTCTTTGACCATTTGCCCCCGCAATAACTGAGCAAGAGCTAAAATCATTGCGCGCTGGATCGCATCAGCACTTTCTAATGTCCACTTCACTTCTTTGATGCACATATAGACGCGAGAGTTTTGCGCCTTCTTAGCCAGCCATCCCACCATAAGATGTCCTACGCTCAACGTGGGCCACAGGTTGGAACAGCATACAGTCTGACTATGCATAAGCATCAAGGCAACTAGATAGTCCCAGTCTTCAGCACCCTGCCCGCCACCGCATCGAGCTTCTTCAATAGCTCCAGGTCGCGCGCTGCCGGGGCCGTGATGATCGCGGTGTCGAGCGCGCGGTCGGAGCCAATTGGGCACGGCTCATGTTCGCGCGGAAAATCCTTGGCGAAGCGCGCGACCAGCTGCTTGGCCTTCTCCGCATTGGCCAGCAGCACCTTGATGATGTCCTGCACCGTGACCGCGTCATGGTCGGGGTGCCAGCAATCGAAGTCCGTCACCATGGCGACGGTCGCATAGCAAATCTCGGCTTCGCGCGCGAGTTTGGCTTCCGGCATGTTGGTCATGCCGATGACCGAATAACCTTGCCCCTTGTAGGTCAGGCTTTCGGCCAGCGAGGAAAACTGCGGCCCTTCCATGCACAGATACGTGCCGCCGCGCGCGAAGGCGATGCCCTCGGCTTCGGCGGCGGCCGCAAGGTGGATACGCAGGCGTGGGCTAACCGGATGCGCCATCGAGACATGCGCGACGCAGCCTTTGCCGAAGAACGAACTCTCGCGCTTGTAGGTGCGGTCGACGAACTGATCGACCAGCACGAAGGTGCCCGGTGGCATCTCTTCCTTGAACGAGCCGCAGGCCGACAGCGAGATCAGGTCGGTGACGCCGACGCGCTTCAGGACGTCGATGTTGGCGCGGTAGTTGATGTCGGAGGGCGACAGCCGGTGGCCCTTGTCGTGGCGCGGCATGAAGGCGACCGGCAGGCCGGCCATCTCGCCAAGGCGCACGGGCGCGGAAGACTCGCCCCACGGGCTTGCAACCTTCTCGTGACGCACATTCTCAAGGCCCGGCAGATCGTAGATGCCGGAGCCGCCGATGATGCCGAGGATGGATTTGGTCATGTCATTCGTCCTCAAGGCGCACAAAACCGAAGGGCCCCAAAACGGGGCCCTTGGTCAAGCTGATTCGTGTGACAGACGCTTGCACGCTTACGCGTGAACGTCGTTCCACACCTTCTTCTTGGTGAAATACAGGAGGCCCGACAGGATGATGAGGAAGGCCAGCACCTGCAGGCCGAGACGCTTGCGCGCCTCGAGGTGCGGTTCGGCCGCCCACATCAGGAACGCCGTGACGTCCTTGGAATACTGATCGACCGTTGCCGGAGCGCCGTCGCCGTATTCGACCTGCCCGTCCGACAGCGGCTTCGGCATGCCGATCGCGTGGCCGGGGAAGTACTTGTTGTAGAAGCTCGAAGCCGACGGCAGCTTGAAGCCCGCCGGCGGGTTCTCGTAGCCGGTCAGGACAGCGACGAGATAATCCGGGCCACCTTCCTGATACTGCGTGAAGATGTCGGCGATGAACAGCGGGAAGCCGCGCTCGTAGCCGCGCGCCTTGGCCAGCACGGACATGTCCGGCGGATAGGCGCCGCCGTTGGACGCGCGTGCCGCCTGTTCGTTGGCGAACGGCGCCGGGAAGCGGTCAGCGAGACGCGCCGGGCGGTCATTGACGTCGCCATTGTCGTCCGGCTCGGCCTTGACCTTGTATTCGGCAGCGACTGCTTCGGCCTGCGCGATGGAGAATTCCGGTCCGCCCTTTTCAGCAAGGTTGCGGAACGACACCAGCGACAGTGAGTGACAGGCCTGGCAGACTTCGCGATAGACCTTGAAGCCGCGCTGCAGCTGGCCGCGGTCGTACTTGCCGAACGGACCCGAGAAGCTCCACTTCACCGCCGGAGGATTCGGCGCGTGATCCTGGGCCGAAGCCGAGTTGGTCATTCCGAACGTCGCCGCAAGACCGATGACGAGCGCGACGAGTGCCGCAACGCTGCCCTTCTTGAGGACGGATTCGGAAATCGAATTCGGCAACGCCTTCGGCGTCTCGACGAAGCCGAGGATCGGCAGCACCACCAGCAGATGGATGAAGTACCAGGCCGTCAGCACGCGCGAGGCGAGGACGTAGCCGCCTTCCGCCGGCTTCGAACCGAGCCAGCCGAGAACGAAGCAGGTCGCAACGAAGATCCAGAAGAACTGGCGGTACAGCGGGCGATAGGTCGCCGACTTGACCTTGGACGTATCGAGCCACGGCAGGAATGCCAGCAGCAGGATCGAGCCGAACAGCGCGCAGACGCCCGCGAGCTTGTCCGGGATCGAGCGCAGGATCGCGTAGAACGGCAGGTAGTACCATTCCGGCACGATGTGCGTCGGGGTCACGCCGGGATTGGCCGGGATGTAATTGTCGGGATGGCCGAGATAGTTCGGGATGTAGAACGCGAACCACGCGAACACCACGCAGAACACGCACATGAAGAACATGTCCTTGACCGTGGCGTAAGGCGTGAACGGAACCACGTCCTTGACGGTCCTGGGCTCGACGCCGGTCGGATTGTTCTGGCCGACCACATGCAGCGCCCAGATGTGCAGGATGACGACGCCCGCGATCACGAACGGCAGCAGGTAGTGCAGCGAGAAGAAGCGCTGGAGCGTCGGATTGCCGATGCCATAGCCGCCCCACAGCCAGGTCACGACGGACTCACCAACGATCGGAATGGCCGAGAAGAAGTTGGTGATGACGGTGGCGCCCCAGAAGCTCATCTGGCCCCATGGCAGCGTGTAGCCAAGGAAGCCCGTGGCCATCATCAGCAGGTAGATGATGACGCCGAGGATCCAGAGGATTTCGCGCGGCGCCTTGTAGGAGCCGTAATACATGCCGCGGAACATGTGGATGTAGACGGCAACGAAGAACATCGATGCGCCGTTGGCGTGCAGGTAACGCAACAGCCAGCCGTAGTTCACGTCGCGCATGATGGCTTCAACGGAATTGAACGCCATATCGACGTGCGGGGTGAAGTGCATCACCAGCACGATGCCGGTAATGATCTGCACCACCAGCATGAACGACAGGATGCCGCCGAAGGTCCACCAGTAGTTCAGGTTGCGCGGGGTCGGGAACGAAACCGCCGTTCCGAACAGCAGGCCGCCGATCGGAAGCCGGGATTCGATCCAGCGCAGCACGCCGTTCTGCGGCTCGTACTGCGGGATGACGTAAGGCTCGCCCGCTTCGGTCTTGAGATTATAAGGCCACCCTTGGTGGTTCGACGTATTTCCGCTCATGGTCCGGTCCCGCAATTCCGCTCGATGGATCAGCCGATTTTGATTTTGCTGTCCGACACAAATTCATAAGGAGGCACCGCAAGATTGAGCGGCGCCGGACCGCGGCGGATACGACCCGAGGTGTCGTATTGCGAACCGTGGCAGGGGCAGAAGAAGCCGTCGTAATCGCCCTGATGCGCGATCGGGATGCAGCCGAGATGCGTGCAGATGCCGACCAGCACGAGCCACTGGTCATGGCCCTTCTTGACGCGCTGGGCGTCGGTCTGCGGATCGGGAAGGTCGGCGAGCGAGACCTTCTGGGCCTCCTCAATTTCCTTCTTGGTGCGATGGCTGATGTAGATTGGCTTGCCGCGCCAGAACACCTTGATGGCCTGGCCTTCCGTGATCGGGGTCAGATCGACCTCGATCGGAGCGCCGGCAGCAATGGTGGAAGCGTCCGGGTTCATCTGGGCGACCAGCGGAACCAGCGTAGCGGCGCCGCCGACAGCAGCAACCGTACCCGTAGCAATGAAAAGAAAATCGCGGCGCGAATGACCGTCCGAAGACATCGTCGTCACAAGTCAGGCCCTCTCACGTTCCAAATTCCTACGGTCAACCCGCGACACCGCAAAGGAACACGATTGCGGTGCGAACCGCAGTGGCGCCTTTCGATGAGGGAAAGACACTCTGGGGCGGGCAAACCGGCCGCGGTCACCTCGGAAAGGGGCTCGACGGCACGATCTAGAGTGGTTCTATTGACACCCTTGCCGAGCGAGCGCAAGTCCGCCCATGCAGGTCTGTTGCGCCCTCCCCAAGCCTCTGCTTTTGCCCGAGTTTTCAGCCTTTGCAGCCCATTTCCAGCATAGCCCCGCCCACGCTCCGGCTCGCGCTTTACGAGCCGGATATCCCGCAAAATACCGGAACGATTCTCCGGCTGTGCGCGTGCCTTGGCGTCGAGGCGCATCTGGTGGGTCCGGCCGGGTTTCCTTCGACGGATCGCGCATTCCGCCGCGCCGGGATGGACTACCTCGACCAGGTTGCAATCCGGCGACATGTTTCCTGGACGGAATTCGACGGCTGGCGGCGTGAAAACGGGCTGAAGCTCGCGCTGTTTACGACCAAGGCGGCCGGGAGTTATCTCGACCACGCCTATATGGCAGGCGAAATCCTGCTGTTCGGGCGGGAATCCGCCGGCGTCCCGGACGAGGTGCATGAGGCGGCCGATACACGGCTGCTGATTCCCATGAAACTCGGTTTGCGTTCGGTCAATCTGGCGGTGGCCTGCGCCATGGCCGTCGGCGAAGCGTTGCGGCAGACGAACGGCTTTCCGAAAGGCTAGAACTGCGACATGACCTCGCCCTCTCCAAGCCCCTTGCCCGACCCCGCGACCCTCGATGCCCGCAAGGCGCGTGCCCGCGTCTGGTTCGAGAGCCTGCGCGACCGGATTTGCGCGGCGCTGGAGCAGATCGAGGACGATGCCCCGGCCACGCTCTATCCCGGTGATGCCGGGCGCTTTGTCCGCACGCCATGGAAGCGCGCCGACCACACCGGCGCGGAAGGCGGCGGCGGCGTCATGTCCATGATGAAGGGCCGCGTGTTCGAGAAGGTCGGCGTCCACTGCTCAACGGTGCATGGCGAGTTCGCACCGGAATTCCGCAAGGAAATTCCGGGCGCAGACACCGACCCTCGGTTTTACGCTTCCGGCATTTCGCTGATTGCGCATCTGGCGAACCCGAACATCCCCGCGGTTCACATGAACACGCGCATGGTGGTGACGTCGAAGGCATGGTTCGGCGGCGGCGCGGACCTGACGCCGGTGCTGGCTGCGCGGCGCACGCAGGAAGACCCGGACACGGCCTCGTTTCACGCCGCGCTGAAGGCCGCCTGCGACGCGCACAAGGTCGCCGACTACGACAAATACAAAACCTGGTGCGATGAGTATTTCTATCTCAGGCACCGCAAGGAGATGCGCGGCGTCGGCGGCATCTTCTATGATTGGCTCGACAGCGGCGACTGGGATGCGGACCTGGCCTTCACACAGGACGTCGGCCGCGCGTTCCTGAACATCTATCCCGAACTGGTGCGAAGGAATTTCGCGACGCCATGGAGCGAAGCACAGCGCGAAGAACAGCTGGTGCGGCGCGGACGCTATGTGGAGTTCAACCTGCTGTATGACCGCGGCACGGTGTTCGGTCTCAAGACCGGCGGTAATGTCGATTCAATATTGTCGTCGCTGCCACCTGTCGTGAAGTGGCCATAGCTACCTCAACGCCCCCAGCAGCATCGCCGCGCCGCCGAACATCACGACGGCGTCGAGGATCGCGGTGTGCGCCGCGAGCGACAGATTCTTGACCAGCCGCCTGGCGATGAACGCACCGGGGAATGCCACGAGGCCGATCAGCAGGGCAACGGCGATCACTTTCGGCGTCACGATGCCGGCAACGCCGAACACCGCGAGCTTGACGATACCAATGACAATCGAGATCGCGGCATCGGTCGCGATCACGGCAGCGCCCTGCACACCCGCCGCCATCAGCATCGACAGCAGGATTATGCCCGCGCCGCTGGTGCCGCCAACGACAACGCCCCAGCCGACGGACGATACGGCAAGACCCTTGTCACTGAGCGTATAGCCGCGCTTTCGCGAGATGCGCCGCAGCGGCACGCTCAACAGCATCATCGTGCCAATGACGATCTGCGCGCCCTTCCCCGTCAATAGCGAATAGCCGTAAGCGCCGACGATACAGGTCGGGATCGCGAAGACGAGCACGATCAGCGTGCGCCGGACATCGACCTGCGGCAGAAACGCAATTGCGCGGCTGGAGTTCGTCAGCAGCGACGATAGTGCGATGATCGGCACCACTGGCTCCGCGCCGACAATCGGCACCAGCACCAAAGGCATCAGCGCGCCGGTGCCATAGCCTGCAACACCGCCGACAATCGACGCCAGCACGGCGATGACGGCAATCAGTCCAAGTTGCGCAAGCGAAATATCGGCGAAGACCGTCGCGAGCATCTCGCTCATGCCTGCGCCGCAAGCATAGCGCGATCCGCAATCGCGGCCAGCGCCGCGGCGTCGGCCGGAAAATCGGCGGCGATCCAGTCGGCTTCCGCCGACGCCAGCGCCTTGCCGAGCGCCGGGCCCTTGGCTATGCCACGCGCGATGAAGTCTGCGGCCTTTAATGGAAGCACAGGCGCAGTCCACCGCTGCGGCAACCGCACCAAGGTGCGCCACTCGACATCGCCGGTGTCGGATTGCGAGCGCGCCCACGCCAGCATCACGCGGTCCACGTAACGATCCGGGTGCAGCCGGTACAGCAATGCGCGCGCCTGCGCTTCACTCATGCCGGGTGTCACCCGCCACCAGCCGTCGGCCATCGACGCCAGATGTGCCTGTTCCGCATTGGAAAGACGCAGCCGCTGCGCCAGCCGTTCGGCGTCCTCGACAATCGACACGCCGAGCGCCGCCAGCGCACGCACGGTATCTTGCGTTACGCCAACCGCGGTTTCCGCTGCCTTCATGCGCGCGACCGTATCGGCGCGCGGCACGCCGCCCAGCACGTCGAGCAAAATGCCAGAGTCGGCCATCACCACAAGCGTTGCCGCCGCCTGCGGCGCGGCGAGGAGCTTCATCATCTCCATCCGCACCCGTTCGCGCGACAGCGTTGCGATGCCGGCCCGCGCGGAAATGCTTGCCGCCAGTCCCGCAGGATCGAGGTCGCCCTGCCCGTAGATTGCGTGAAAGCGAAACAGCCGCAGGATGCGCAGATAATCTTCCGCGATCCGCGTTGCCGGCTCGCCGACAAAACGCACACGCTTCGCATCAATGTCGGGCCTGCCGTTTACATAGTCGTGCACCTTGCCGTCGCGCGACATCGACAGCGCATTGATCGTGAAGTCGCGCCGCTGCGCATCGCGCTGCCAGTCGCGACCGAACGCGACCTTGGCCTTGCGGCCATAAGTTTCGATATCTTCACGCAATGTCGTGACTTCAAACGGTTTGCCTTCGGCAACAACCGTTACCGTGCCATGCTCGATCCCTGTCGGCACGACCTTGAAGCCCGCCGCCTTGACGCGGCGCATGACCTCCCCCGGCAACGCCGTCGTCGCAATGTCGGTGTCGGCGACGGCCAGGCCCATCAGCGCATTGCGCACCGCGCCGCCGACGACACGCGCTTCCTCGCCATTGCCGTTGAGCATGTCCAGCACGCGCGACAGCGGCGGCTTGTCCAGCCCCAGCAATTGCGCGGCGCGTGCATCTTGCGTCACTTATCGGTCCCCGGCACCAGCCGTCCGTTTTCCATGCGCGCGGGCACGTATTCCGAGCCAGGCGGCGAGCCCGAGAAATGCGCGAGGACTAGGAAACTGCCCAGCATCAGCACCAGCGCGACGATTGTCAGCCAGCCAATCGCCGACCAGCTCCAGGACTCCGCGTCGAACACGCCGGCGCGCGTCACCCACAGATAGACCGCGTAGATGACGAACGGCGCCGCGAACAAGGCAATCTCGGTGAACACCGGGCGTATCATGGGCTGTAAATCCGTTCGTAAAGATTGCGGATGATACCAGCCGTCACGCCCCAGATGTAGCGTTCCTCGTATGGCATTGCGTAATAGTGTCGCGTCACGCCGCGGTTCTCGCGCGATTCCCTGCGGTGGTTGGCAGGTGTCATCAGGAATTCGAGCGGCACCTCGAAGGCGTCATCGACTTCGCCGGGATTGATCGTCATCGTGTAGTCGGGCGAGATGCGCGCCAGCGACGGCAGGATGCGAAAGCCCGAAAACGTCAGGTAAAGATCGAGGTAGCCAATCGGCGCGATGAATTTTTCATCGAGGCCGATCTCTTCGTGCGCCTCGCGCATCGCCGCCGACAGCGGCGTTTCGTCGTGCGGATCGATCTTGCCGCCGGGAAAAGCGATCTGCCCGGCGTGGCTGGACAGGTCCGGCGTGCGCCGCGTCAGCAGCACGGTCGGGATCGGGCGGTCCACGATGCCGACCAGCACTGCAGCGGGACGCGATGCGACGACACCGGCCGTCACCCACATCGCCGGATCGAGGTCAAGATCGCCACGCACGGCTTCCGCGCCGAGATCGTGCAGCGCTCTGGGCACATCGAGCGTCAGGCGGGCCTTTGCGCGCGCGAAGAAATCGCCGGCGACGATCTGCTCCGGCTGGACGTTCGACGGCGCGTTGACGGAATTCATGCGGAAACTTTCACTTAGCTCAAATCTTCCAGTTGGTCCGCCGGTGCGATGGGGAAGAACTCGCCCTGCGAACGCACCCCGAACCACATCACGTTGTCGATGGCACGCTGCTCGCCCCGTTCGACCAGATCGTAATAGACCGGCCGCGTGGCCTTTGCCCACAGGTCGCGGCGCACATGCAGGTAGGGTTTGTAGCCGCCGCTCGTCTCCTGCCGTTCGAATCGCAGCCGGTGATCCGGTCCGCAGACGATTTCGTCGCCCACATTGGTGCGGAATTTCAGGAGCGGGTCAGCCGGCGAACCGCCGACCGCCATATCCACCGCCATCAGCGGCGCGTCGTCCACCACGATGCCGCACTTTTCCACCGGGGTAACAAGGTAGTAGCGGTCGCCTTCCCGCTTGAGAACCGAGGCAAACAGCTTCACCAGCGCGGGCCGGCCTATCGGAGTCTGTTGATAAAACCACGTCCCGTCGGACGCGATCCGCATGTCGATTTCCCCGCAATAGGGGGGATTCCAGAGATGAACCGGCGGAATGCCGTCGCCAGACTTGCGAACCGCCTGCGTAATGGCGTCCAGCCGGCCGGTCTGCCCTTCGTTCGCCATGGTTGGCCCCGATTTTGTGTCGCGCCTGCGCTCGCGCGAACTTGATGGACGCCGCCGAATTCCGTCCCAAAATAGCGTAAGGTCAAGGCACTCTGGTGTGCCAGACTTTAGATTCGTCTGGTGGTTGGTACGATAGCTGCACTGTAACGGCGAGAGCGGACCCAGGTCTCGCATTTGCGCATAAGGAGCACGCATGGCCGCAAGCGGAGAAGGCGTCGAGAAAATGGAGGACATGATCGTCCGCGCGGCGGAAACCGCCGCGAGCCATGCACAGGCCGCCAAGGCCGCCATCGGATTGGTGATTTTCGGCCAGGAAAAAGTGATCGAGCATGCGCTCATCACCGTGCTGTCCGGCGGCCACGCCCTGCTGGTCGGTGTGCCAGGCCTCGCCAAGACCAAGCTTGTGGAAAACATGGGCACCGTGCTGGGTCTCGATGCACGCCGCGTCCAGTTTACGCCAGACCTGATGCCCTCGGACATTCTCGGCGCCGAAGTGCTGGAAGAAAGCGCGGGCGGCAAGCGCGGCTTCCGCTTCATTCCCGGCCCGGTGTTCGCGCAGCTGCTGATGGCCGACGAAATCAATCGCGCTTCGCCGCGCACGCAGTCCGCATTGCTGCAGGCGATGCAGGAGCAACACATTACCGTCGCCGGCACGCGGCACGATCTGCCCAAGCCGTTCCATGTACTCGCCACACAGAACCCGCTGGAGCAGGAAGGCACCTACCCGCTCCCCGAAGCGCAGCTCGACCGCTTCCTGATGGAAATCGACGTCGATTATCCCGACAAGGAAGCCGAGCGCCGCATCCTGTTCGACACCACCGGCGCGGAAGAACACAAGGCAAAGGCAGCAATGACCGCCGAAGACCTGATGGCGGCACAACGCCTCGTGCGCCTCCTGCCGGTCGGCGAGTCGGTCATCGAAGCCATCCTGACGCTGGTGCGCTCCGCACGTCCCGGCCCCGACGCCGGTTCCGAAGGCAAGCTCATTGCATGGGGACCCAGCCCGCGTGCCAGCCAGTCGCTGATGCTTGCCGTGCGCGCCCGCGCCTTGCTTGAAGGCCGTTACGCGCCATCGATTGACGATGTGATCGCGCTCGCCGAACCGATCCTGAAACACCGCATGGCGTTGACGTTCTCGGCGCGCGCCGACGGCGAAACGATTTCCGGGGTCATCGCGCGTCTGAAGGGGAAGATCGGCTGACGAATGGCAGACGACGCCACGCAGCAACACGATAGAGGCGCAGTCACCCGCGCGGTCGGCGAAGGCCGGTCGCTGGCGGCGTCGATGCCACGTCTCATTCTTGAAGCGCGCCGCATCGCCGCATCCGTGATCCATGGTTTGCACGGCCGCCGCCGCGCCGGCACCGGCGAGAATTTCTGGCAGTACCGGCGTTTCGTTTCCGGCGAAGCTGCAACCCGCGTCGATTGGCGGCGTTCGGCCCGTGACGATCATCTGTATGTGCGCGAGCAGGAATGGGAAGCCGCGCATACGATCTGGATCTGGCCCGACCGTTCGGTCTCGATGGCGTTCTCGTCGCCCCTCATGCGCGAAACCAAGCTCGACCGCGCACTCATCCTTGCGCTTGCGCTGGCTGAAGTGCTGGTCGAGGGCGGCGAGCGCGTCGGCATTCCCGGATTGCTGCGCCCGACTTCGAGCCGCAACATCGTCGAGAAAATTGCGCAGGCTATCGTTCACGACACCAGCACGCGGCACAGCCTGCCGCCGGCATTCGCGCCCTCGCCGCTCGCTGAAGTCATCGTACTATCGGATCTGTGGTCGCCGATTGCAGAAGTGCGCCAGATGATCGCGCAGCTTTCAGCCAGCGGCGCCAGCGGCCATGTCGTGCAGGTCGTCGATCCCGCGGAGGAAACCTTCCCTTACGGCGGCCGTGTCGAATTCGTCGAGCCGGAAGGCGCCGGCACCGTCACCGCCGGCCGCGCCGAAATGTGGCGCGGCGATTATCAGGCGCGTGTCGAGCGCCACCGCAATGAAATCCGCGAAGAAACCGACCATCTCGGCTGGAGCTTCATCGTCCACCGCACCGACAAGGCAGCCGCCGACCTGCTGCTCAAGCTGCATGGCCAGCTCGGCATCGGCCGCGATATCGGCATCGGGCGGCGCACGCCGAAGCAATCGGAGCAGCGCACATGATGGGCCTGCCGCTCGCATTCGCGCAGCCCCTGGTGCTGATCGGCCTGATCGCGCTGCCCGCCTTGTGGTGGCTGTTGCGGCTCATTCCGCCGCGCCCGCGCCGCATCAGCTTCCCGCCGACGCGCATGTTGTTCGACATCGTACCCAAGGAAGAAACCCCGGCCCGCACGCCCTGGTGGCTGACGCTGCTGCGCCTGACGCTGGCCGCGCTGCTGATCCTCGCCGCTGCCGGGCCGTTATGGAATCCGCCGATTGCGACGACGCAGGCGAAAGTGCCGATGGCGCTGCTGATCGACGATGGCTGGTCGGCGGCCGCTTCATGGGATGCGCGCGTGCGCACCATCGACGATCTCATTTCGCGCGCTGAAAGCGACGGGCGCGGCGTGGCGCTGGTGCCGCTGTCAGAAACCACGCGCGATATTTCGCTCGAAACGCCGGGCGCGGCACGTGTGCGCGCGCACCAGATCGTGCCAAAGCCGCACAGCCTTGCGCGCGGCGACGTGCTGCCCGCGATCAAGCGCTTTCTTGCGGCAACACCCACCGCCGAGCTGATCTGGCTGTCGGATGGCGTCGATGTCACGCAGTCGCCTGAATTCGTCGCGGGCCTCGCCGGCATGACCGAAGGCCGCACGGTCACGGTCATCACCGGCGGACTTCCCTCGCCACGCGCCCTGACGGCGGCGGAGAACGCGGCCAGCGCGCTTGCGGTCAAGGTGCTGCGGCTGTCGCCGGATGGCAGCGATGCCGGTGTCGTGCGCGCGTTCGACCTCAAGGGGCTTTCACTCGGCGATACGCCGTTCAAGTTCGCCAGCGGCCAGACCGAAACCGAGGCACAGTTCGACCTGCCGGTGGAATTGCGCAACGACATCACGCGGCTCGAAATCGTCTCGGAACATTCGTCGGGCTCGGTGCAACTGCTCGACAAACGCTGGCGCCGCCGCACCGTCGGCATCATGACCGGCTCGACCGCCGACACTGCGCAGCCGCTGCTCGCGTCCAACTACTATCTCTCCCGCGCGCTCAACCCGTTCGCCGACGTGCGCATTGCTGAGAAGAGTTCGCCGGTCGATGCCGTCACCCGGTTCATCGAGCAAGGCGTGCCGATGATGATCCTTGCCGACGTCGGCAACGTCTCCGGCGAAGCGCGCGACAAGCTGTTGCGCTGGGTCGAGACCGGCGGCGTGCTGGTGCGGTTCGCAGGCCCCCGCCTTGCCAGCGGCGGCGACGACCTCGTGCCGGTGAAGCTGCGCCGCGGCGGCCGCATCCTCGGCGGCTCACTGAGCTGGGACAAGCCGCAACAGCTTGCGTCGTTCTCGCGTGAAGGCCCGTTTGTCGGCATGCCGGTGCCCGAAGACGTCACCGTCACGCGGCAGGTGCTGGCCGAACCGGAAGCCGGGCTCGGCGACCGCACCTGGGCTGCGCTTGCCGATGGCACGCCGCTCGTCACCGCCGTGAAACGCGGCAAGGGAGTTATCGTATTGTTCCACGTCACCGCCGACGCACGCTGGTCGAACCTGCCGCTGTCCGGCGTGTTCGTGGACATGCTCAAGCGCCTCGTTGGTCTCGCCGGCCTTGTGCAGCAGGAAACAACACCGCAGCAGGAAGCCTCGCGCGAATTCCTCCCCCCCACGCGCATCCTCAACGGCTTCGGCGCATTCGGCCCGCCGCCGGTCTACGCGCGCCCGGTCGCGGCGAACTACACCGGCCGCGCCAAGGCCGATAACCCGCCCGGCTTCTACGGCCCGCCGGAAGGATTGCTCGCCGTGAACACGCTTGCACCGACAGATCGCCTCAAGCCGCTCGATCTTGCGCCGCTGAAAGCCAATATCGAGCCCTATCGCGTCGGCGAACCGACGGACCTGCGCGGACCGCTGTTCGTGATCGGATTGCTGCTGCTGGTGATCGACGGGCTGGTCGTGTTCTGGCTCTCCGGCGGACTGACCCGACTGATGCCGCGCCGCGCCAGCGCAGCCGTCGTATTGTTCGCGCTGGGAACGCTCGCCCTCGCGGCATTACCAACGCCGTCATTTGCCGATCAGGCCTCCGACCAGTTCGCCGCCAAGGCCACCGTCGAAACCCATCTCGCCTATGTCATCACCGGCGACGCCGAGGTCGATGCCGTGAGCAAGGCCGGCCTAACGGGACTGACGCTGTTTCTCGGCCAACGCACGGCGCTGGAAGCCGGCGAACCCATGGGCCTCGACATTGCCAAGGACGAACTTTCGTTCTTTCCGCTGATCTACTGGCCGGTCGCGCCGGGCGCACCCAAGCCGACGGCTGCCGCACTGGCGCGCATCGACGCCTACATGAAACAGGGCGGCACGGTGTTGTTCGACACCCGCGACGCCGTGATGGCGCCGCCCGGCCCCGGCGGCGAAAACCGCAGCCCCGGCATGGTCGCGCTGCGCGGCATTCTGTCGTCGCTCGATATTCCCGAGCTTGAGCCGATCCCGCGCGATCATGTGCTTGCGAAAACTTTTTATCTGCTGCGCGACTTCCCCGGCCGCTTCAACTCCGGGCAACTGTGGGTCGAGGCGCTGCAGACCGACAAGGGTGAAGAGGAAGACGAGACCAAGCGACCGGCGCGCGGCGGCGACGGCGTATCGTCCATCATCATCACCTCGAACGATCTCGCCGGCGCATGGGCGCAGCGGCCCGACGGCCAGCCGATGCTGCCGCTGTCGCCGGGCGAACCGCGCCAGCGCGAATTCGCCTTCCGCGCCGGCGTCAACATCGTGATGTATACGCTGACCGGCAACTATAAGGCCGATCAGGTCCATGTCCCGGCGCTAATCGAACGCCTGGGTCAGTAGGAGTAACGCTGTGGGTTACGGAATTGCATTTGCGCCACTGGTTCCTGCCTACGTTCTGTGGGCTGCGCTGGCGGCTGTGACAATTCTGGCCACGTTGCTGTTCCTCGCCCGCACGCGCGGCGCGTGGATGCGCGTCGTCGCACTGGCGCTGGTCGCATTGGCGCTGGCGAACCCCTCATTCACCCGCGAGGACCGCGAACCGCTCACCTCCGTCGCTGTTGTCGTCGTCGATAAAAGCCCGAGCCAGAGTTTCGGCGGACGCGAGGCGCAGACACAGGCGGCACGCACTTTACTCGCCGAACGTCTCGGACGCATTCCGGGCCTTGAAGTCCGCACCGTCGAAGCCGGCGAAGCCAATGGCGAGACCGACGGCACGCGGTTGTTCACCGCGCTGAGTTCCGCCCTCTCCGACGTGCCGCCGGATCGTGTCGCCGGCGCAATCCTGCTCACCGACGGCCGCGTGCATGACGTTCCGGCTGAGGCGAGCGCACTCGGCTTCACCGCCCCCCTCCATGCGCTCATCACCGGACGCGCCGACGAGCGCGACCGCCGCGTAGCGCTCATCACCGCGCCACGCTTCGGCATCGTCAGCCAGCAGCAGACCGTGGTGTTCAAGGTCGAGGACTCCGGCTCGGGTCCAGCCCCCGCGCAGGTCACGATCCGCCGCGACGGCGAGGTCATCGACCAGCGCACGGTGCAATCCGGCAGCACGGTGCGGGTACAAATTCCGATCCCGCATGCAGGCCCGAATATCGTCGAGATCGAGACCTCCCCACTCGAAGGCGAACTCACCCTTGTCAACAACCGCGCGGTCGTCTCCATCGACGGCGTGCGCGACAAGCTGCGCGTGCTGCTGGTGTCGGGCGAGCCGCATGCCGGCGAACGCACCTGGCGCAACCTGCTCAAGTCCGACGCCAACGTGGACCTCGTTCACTTCACGATTTTGCGTCCGCCGGAAAAGCAGGACGGAACGCCGATCAATGAACTGTCGCTGATCGCTTTCCCGACGCGCGAACTGTTCCAGCAGAAGATCAACGAATTCCAGCTGATTATCTTCGACCGCTACGCGCGCCAGGGCGTGCTGCCGATCATCTATTTCGACAACATCGCGAAATATGTCCGCGATGGCGGCGCGGTGCTGGTCGCGGCCGGTCCCGACTACGCTTCGCAGACCAGCATCTGGCGCACCCCGCTGGAGAGCGTACTGCCGGCCGAGCCCAGCGGCAAGATGACGGAAGTGCCATTCCTGCCGCAGCTCACGGACCTTGGCCGCCGCCATCCGGTGACGCGCGGCCTCGACGGCGGCGAGCAGCCTCCGCACTGGAGCCGCTGGTTCCGCCTTGTCGATACGCGCGCCGTGACCGGCACCGCCGTCATGAGCGGGCCGGACAACAAACCGCTGATGGTGCTGGGCCGCGAGGGCGAAGGACGCATTGCGCTGCTGCTGTCAGATCACATCTGGCTATGGGCGCGCGGCTATGAAAACGGCGGACCGCACCTCGACCTGTTGCGCCGCCTGTCGCACTGGCTGATGAAGCAGCCCGATCTTGAGGAAGAGTCGCTGCGCATCTCCGGCGGCAACCGTGCGCTCACCGTGCGGCGGCAGACCATGGCCGACACGGTCAGCGACATTACGCTCACCTCGCCGTCCGGCGCGACGCGCGCATTCCCGCTCAATCCCGATGGTCCCGGTGTGTGGCAAAAGACGGTGGACGCCAACGAACTCGGCCTGTGGCGCGCGACCGACGGCAAGCTCACGGCGCTGGTCAACGTCGGCCCGGCCAATCCGCGCGAGTTTGCCGAAGTGACCTCGACAACCGAAATGCTGGCGCCGCTCGCGGCTGCCACCGGCGGTGAGGCGCGCCGGATCGCTTCGGGAGATGCATTGAACATGCCGCGCGTTCTCGGCGTGCGCTCAAGCGACACGTTCAAGGGCGAGGACTGGATCGGCCTTAAGCTGCGTGACGCCAGCGTCGTGCGTGGCATCGGCGTGCTGCCGATGTTCGCCGGATTGCTCGGCCTGCTGCTGCTGATCGGAAGCCTTGCGGCGACGTGGCTGCGCGAAGGCCGCTAGGCCGCTTCCCACTCAGGCCTGATTGCGCCGGCGACATCCGCCGCCGCGCCTTCGACCAGTTCGGCAACCAGCAAGCGCGCGGGATCGACTGGCCCCGGCAACCTGATCTGGCCCTTTGCGGTGCGCTTGAAACCGGCGCGGGCATAATACGGCTCGTCGCCGACCAGCACCACCAGCCGGTTGCCGCTGTTCTTCGCTTCAGCCATGGCGCGTTCGATCAACTTCAGCCCGATTCCGCGCGAGCGGAACGGGGGCTCGACCGTCAGCGGACCTAGCAGCAATGCCTTGACCTCGCCGATGCGAATGCGGCTCAGGCGTACCGAACCCACCAGCAGCGTGCCGATGCGCGCCGTGAACGATAGCGCCAGGTCATGCGGCGTGATTTCGCGAATACGGTAGGCCGTCTTGGCGTAACGGCCGGGACCGAACGTGCGCTCGTGCAAATGATCGATCGCCACCGCGTCGGTCGCGGTTTCCGGCAATATGGTGAGGGAAATATCGTTCATCGTTCAGCCCCGCGCGGCTTAACATCCGCCGCCTGCCCAGTCCACTGCCCGCGCACTGCCGTTCGGCCAGACTCTCCCTATGTACCTTATTCAACAGCAGTTTCCGGGTGCCTGTCCGGCCGGTAAATGGAGCGTTTCATGGGAATGTTTGTCGAGGGCGTCCGGCAGGACGACGAAAAGCAGCGCAACGACAAGGGCGGCAGCTTCCAGCGCCCCACGACCAGCTTCCGCAGCTTCATCACCGCCGACGGCAGCCCCGGCCCCACCGGCTCGGGCGGGTTCAAGGCCGAGGCCGGGCGCTATCACCACCGTTCCGATACCGGCGTACCGAGCATCACTTCGGCGAGGCGTGCACGCGTCGCCTTGCTGGTGTCGCCCGGCATGTCGTCCGGCGCAAAGAAACCATGCGCGACGATCTCATGATTGGGCTGCGGCGGCGCGGTCTGGCGAAAGTCGCGCACGACGAACAGTGCAACGTGGTCGCGGTTGGAAACGCTTGGGTGATAATAGAGCGAATAGAGCGGCGGCTGTTCGAGCAGCTCAATATTGCCCTCCTCCATCAGTTCGCGCGCCAGCGCCTGCCGCATGGTTTCGCCGGGCTCTACGCCACCGCCAGGAAGGTGCCAGCCGCTGACATAGGAATGCTTGATGAGGAACACCCGGCCGCGGTCGTCGATCACCAGCGCACGGACGCCAAAGGTCAGTCCGCGCGAAAAAAGCCAATACAGGTGGAAGACCCGGCGCAGAACCGGCTCAAAGACTTGCCTCAACGGCGAAAAGCTCACAGAAACCTCTTTAGAGTAATTCCAAACTGACTAGAATAGCTCCAGTCCCACAAGCGTTGGCAGAATCGGCGACAGCCATCATGCAACGATTTTCAGATCTCACCGAACAGCAGATTCTCGCGTTGGCCATTTCCAACGAAGAGGAAGACAACCGGATTTATCACAGCTTCGCCGACTCCCTGCGCGCGCAATATCCCGCCTCGGCCAAAGTGTTCGAGGGCATGGCCGCCGAGGAAGCCGACCACCGCGCGATGCTCTACGACCTTTACCGCAAGAAGTTCGGCGATTTCCTGCCGCTGATCCGCCGCCAGGACGTGAAGGGCTTTCTCAGACACAAGCCGCTGTGGCTGTCGCGCTCGCTCGGCCTCGACGAAGTGCGCAAATACGCCGCCAGCATGGAGTATGAAGCCGAGCGATTCTATCGCAAGGCGGCGGAAACAACGCGCGACGCTTCGATCCGCGAATTGCTGGTGCGGCTCGCCGAAATCGAGTCGACGCACGAGGACCGCGCCAACGAACTCGACGAGAAAATCCTCACCACCGATGCCCGCGGCAAGGAAGACGAGACCGCGCGGCGCATATTCCTTCTGCAATACGTGCAGCCGGGCCTCGCCGGCTTGATGGACGGCTCCGTCTCGACGCTCGCGCCCCTGTTCGCAGCGGCTTTCGCCACCCACAACACCTGGGAGACGTTTCTGGTCGGCATGGCGGCTTCAATCGGCGCCGGCATTTCGATGGGATTTGCCGAGGCGTTGTCGGATGACGGCTCGCTGACAGGGCGCGGCACGCCCTGGCTGCGCGGCACGGCAAGCGGTGTCATGACGACCATCGGCGGTCTTGGCCACACGCTGCCTTACCTCATTCCGAATTTCGTGGTGGCAACTTCCGTTTCGATTGGCGTCGTCGTGCTCGAACTCGGCGCGATATCGTACATAAGATATCGTTATATGGACACGCCGTTTCTGCAGGCAGCTTTTCAGGTCGTGGTCGGCGGTGTACTGGTGTTTCTTGGTGGCATCCTGATCGGAAATTCATAATAAGACCATCGAGATACCATCAATCGCCGGAAGATTGATGACACGGATGAGGGCCGGGATATGAATTCGCCGACCGTTGTAGCCGCAAGGCTTGCGATCGCCTTTGTACAGGGCGTTGTCTTGTACCTGCTTTATCGCCAGCTACAGGCCAAGGGATGGCCCGCAACAGATGGCCTGTTGTTTACGCCGCTGGCGGTAGTGGCCACTTTCGTTCCGCTGCTTGCCATCACCAGCCTTGGCAATCTCCGTCCTCGCACCATGACGATATGGCTCGCCGCCGCGGCGCTGCTTTGCGTTGGGTTCGGAATCTATGACATCTGGCGCGCTCCCCTCACTACGAATTGGTCGGGAACGTCGGCGCACATTTTGCCCAGCCCGGCGCTGTGGGGAGGGCTCGCTACAATCTTCTTTATTGTCCATTCGCTTGTTGCGGCCGGCGATGCGCGGCGCAAATTCATTGCCGACTACGCGCAATATCATGACGCATCATGGGCGCTCGCCATTCGCCACTTCAATTCCGTGGCGTTCGTGGCCGTATTCTGGGGCCTTCTCTGGCTCGGCGCATGGATGTTCCGGCTCATCAAGATCGAGCTGTTCTATGAAACGATCACCAAAGAATGGTTTTTCATTACCGCCACGACGCTCGCCTACGCATGCGCAATCCATTTGACCGATGTGCGCGAAGGCATCGTGCGTGGCTCGCGCACGCTCGTACTTAATCTCCTGTCATGGCTGCTGCCGCTGATCGTTCTGATTGCTGCCGGGTTTCTGATTGCGCTGATATTCACGGGTCTCCAGCCGTTGTGGAACACGCGCTACGCGACCTCGCTCCTGCTAACGGCGGCGGCGACGGTCATTGTGCTCATCAATACAACCTTTCAGGAGACTGACGCCGAAAGTGGCACCGCCAAAGTGCTGCTTTATGCGCGGCTGGTCGGCACCGTTGTCCTCGTTCCGTTGACCGCGCTTGCGGCCTATGGGCTCTGGCTGCGCATTGCGCAGTACGGCATCAGCGCATCGCGCGTCCTGGTGATCGCCCTCATCGTCGTCGGCGCATGTTATGCGGGCGGATACCTCATCTCGGCGATCCGCTACCGCCTCCAGTTCCGCGGTATTGCAACGACAAATATCGCCACCGCTTTTGTCATCGTCGGCGTAACGCTTGCACTACTGACGCCGATTGCCGATCCCGCCCGCATCGCCGTCAACGATCAAATGGCGCGGCTCGAAAGCGGCCAGACGCCTTTGGAGAGATTCGACTTCGCATTTCTGCGTTTCCATGGCGGCCGTTACGGCGAGCAGGCATTGCTGGCGCTCAAGACCAAGAGCGGCAGCCCCGAGGCGGAGCGTATTTCGTTCAAGGCGAATGAAGCACTGGACTGGCGAAATTTGGCGGACGGCAACCGCAACCGCTTCGGCAGTCAACCGCCAGCCTCGACCCCGCAATCGCGGACTGCGAGCATCACGGTGATCCATCCCGCCGGTGGGACATTGCCGGCAGCATTTCTTGCGCAGGACTGGTTGAACTTTCAGCAAAGGTGGTCTTTGCCAGCCTGCCTGCACGTGGCAAACGTGAAGTGTGAAGCGATCCTCGCGGATATCGATGGCGACGACACGCCTGAGAGTCTGTTCGGAAAGTTCAAGCAGGATTGCTTAGCTTTCTCACCATGAGTCGGATCGAGGCGAGACGCAAGAACGCGAGCGCTTTTCCATTCAGGCACTCCCAGTCCTTGGCGAGCCTGCGGCATCTGCCAAGCCATGCGA
>CANJBX010000007.1 GCA_947472885.1 Hyphomicrobiaceae bacterium | reverse complement strand
GCGAACCCGTCCATATAACTCCACGCCCTTCATCCCTCCGCCTTCCGCCACACAGGCAAAAGGCTATCTGCTGACGGAGTTTTACTCCGGCGCAACCAGATTATCCGGCCGCTTCAGTGAGGGATTATTGCTCCGGCGCTTACACTCGAGAAACGGCCGCCCCATCGTGTGCCGGGCACGGCGGTGTTCCTCACCAGCGATCCGGAGTCGGCGCCGACGGCGCTGCTGCACAGCCTCAAGCACTACAAGGTGCTGCACGAAAAGAACGTCATCCTCACCGTCCGCATCGAACAGACACCGCGCGTTGCGCCCGAAGAGCGCGTGCAGATAGAGCCGGTCGGTGAGACGTTCACGCGCGTGCTGCTCCGCTTTGGCTTCATGGAGACGCCGAATATTCCTCGCGCCCTTGCCATCGCACGCCAGTTCGGCTGGACGTTCGATATCATGTCCACGTCGTTTTTCCTGTCGCGGCGGATGCTCAAGCTGGCGCAGCAGTCGGAGATGCCGCACTGGCAGAACCGGCTGTTCATTACGCTGGCGCGTTCCGCCAATGACGCCACCGGCTATTTCCACATTCCGACCGGGCGCGTGGTCGAAGTGGGCACGCAGGTGACAATCTGACGTGAACCTTGTTGCAGCCGCGTGATTCTGCATAGAATAACGGGATGAAAAGCTGGCTGGGCAATTTGATTGGCGGAGGCAAGGCGATGCCGCGCGATGTGCAGGACCTGACCCCGCAGGAAGTCTCGCAAGGCGTCGCGGACGGCACGATGATGATCGTGGACGTGCGGGAACCGCGCGAGATCGAAATGGAACGGATCGCGGGCTCGGTCTTTCTCCCGATGTCGATGTTCGATCCTGACCAGATTCCGGACCCGCAGGGCCGCAGGGTGGTATTTTCCTGCGCATCGGGAATTCGCTCGGTGACGGCATCCGAACTGTCGCAGGCCGGCGGCTTGCCCTACGATGCGCATCTCGCGGGCGGGCTCAAGGCATGGAAGGCCGCGGGCCTTCCTGTCGAACGCTGAGGAGAGGAATACGGATGAACAGGACACGCACGGCATTGCTCGCGGCGGGCATCGCGCTGACGGCGCTGGTTACGGTGGATGCGGCCAATGCCGTGAATTACCGCCGCGACAACTGGGTCTGGAATTATCCGAACGGACGCTGGTGCCTGAGTTCGCCGGAAGTGACGGCCACCGATTGCAGCTATCGGACGATGGCGCAGTGCAATTATGCGCGCAACGGTGTCGGCGGCACCTGCCGCGAAAATCCCGGTTACGCCGAACGTGCGGAGCCGCGCAAGCGCGCAAAGCGGGTTTATCGCTGACATGCGGGCGCGGGGGCTCGCGCGAATTCTTGGCCTGACGATTGCGCTTGCCGCAACCGGCATTCATACGGATGCCCATGCGCAGCAGAGCCGCGCCGTCAATTTCTACAACTGGTCGGACTATATCGACCCGACGGTGCTGGAAGCCTTCACCCGGGAAACCGGCATCAAGGTGCGCTACGACACCTTCGATTCCAACGACACGCTGGAGACGAAGCTGCTCGCCGGAAAATCCGGCTACGACGTCGTGGTGCCGACCGGGTATTTCCTGGAACGCCAGATCAAGGCCGGGGTATTTCTCAAGCTCGACAAGACGAAGCTGACGAATGTCGGCGCGCAGTGGCCTGAAATCACCCGGCGGCTCGCGACCTACGATCCCGGCAACCAGTACGCCGTCAATTACATGTGGGGCACCACCGGCATCGGCTATGGCGCCGACCGCGCGAAAGTTGCGTTTGGCGGCGTGATCGACAGCTGGGATATCGTGTTCAAGCTGGAGAACCTTGCGAAGTTCAAGGACTGCGGCGTGCACATGCTGGATTCCGCCGACGACATCATGCCGGCGGCGCTGAAGTATCTCGGTCTCAATCCGAACGCGACCGATGCCGCCGACTACGAGAAAGCCGCGGACCTGCTGCTCAGGATCCGCCCGTCGGTGCGCAAGTTTCATTCCTCGGAGTATCTCAACGGCCTCGCAGGCGGCGAAATCTGTTTCGTGGTTGGCTGGTCGGGCGACATCAAGCAGGCGCAGAAGCGCGCGTCGGAAGCCAGGAACGGCGTCGAGGTCGGCTACGTCATTCCGAAAGAGGGCGCGCAGATGTTCTTCGACAATCTGGCGATCCCGAAGGACGCGCGGAACGTCGCCGAGGCCCACGAACTCATCAACTACCTGCTGCGGCCGGAAGTCGCCGCCAAAAGCAGCAACTACCTCGGCTATGCCAATGGCAATACGCCGGACCCCAAGCTGCTCGCCAAGTCAGTGATCGAGGACCGCACGATCTATCCCGACGAGGCGACGATGAAAAACCTCTACACGATCTCGGCGCGCGACCAGAAGACGCAGCGGTTGATGAACCGGCTGTGGACGCGCATCAAGACCGGCAAGTAGGCGGACACACGAACCGCCGCGCCGGGATCATTCTCCCGTAAATCCGCTGTCCTTGATCGGCACCGCCCACATGCGTGTCTCGTCGGTCTGGAACTTCACCAGTTCTTCAGGCGAGGACGGCGCGGCGAACAGACCGTAGGTTTTCAGCCGTTGCTGGACGTCGGGCGCGGAGATCGCCTGCATCATTGCGGTGTGGATGCGCTTGACCAGATCGGCCGGCATGCCCGCCGGTCCATAGGCGTCGATGGCGACGTCGGCGGCGACGTCGATGCCGGATTCCTTCAGCGTCGGAATCGCAGGTTCGAGCGGCGAACGCTTCGGGCCGGTGTCGGCAAGGATTTGCAGGCCGCCGGCCTTGTGCTGTTCAAACATGTCGGCGAACGAGTTGACGATGAACGGCAGGTGGCCGCCGAGCACGTCGTTGATGGCGGGTGTGCCGCCCTTGTAGGGCACATGGGTCAGCGGAATGCCGGTCGCCTTCGAGATCATCACGCCGACGAAGTGCGAGGTGGTGCCGGGGCCGGGCGTGCCGAACGAAGCCTTGCCCGGATTGGCCTTCGCCCACGCCAGCGCATCCTTGAGGTTCTTGGCCGGAACCGCCGGGCCCATCGCGAACGCGAGGTCGAAGCGCACCAGCCGCCCGATTGGCGTGTAGTCCTTGATGGCGTCGTATTCGAGTTTGTCGCCATAGATGTTCGGCAGCACCGAGAAGGGTCCGCTGGTGCCGATATAGATCGTGCGCCCGTCGGGCGGCGACTTCTTGACTTCCGCCATGGCGAGACGCCCGCCAGCGCCCGCCCGGTTCTCGACAATGACCGGCTCGTTCAGGCTGTCCTTCATCTTGTCGGACAAGAGCCGACCAACGAGATCAATCGAACCGCCCGGCGGCACGCTGATGATCTGCCGGATGGGCGCCTTGTCGCCGGCGGTCTGCGCCAGCGAGAGCTGCGCCGTCGCCAGCAGCGCAAGCGTTGCAGCCGCAATCTGGAATGGTGTCTTGAAGCGCATGCCAATTACTCCCCGGTGTAACCGCTGGCCCTGACGGGCTCGATCCACATTTTCATTTCCTGCTGCTGGATTTGCGCCAGCTGCTCCGGCGACGACGGCGAAATGTTGAGCCCGTACTGGACGAGCTTGTCGCGCGTCTCCGGTGTGTTGACCGCCTGCACCAGCGCCGCATTGATCTTCTTGACCAGTGCGGGGTCCATGCCGGCCGGGCCATAGATATCGACGCCGGTTTCGGCCGCGATATCGAAGCCGAGTTCCCTGAGTGTCGGTGCTTCCGGCAGCAACGAGGAGCGCTGCGCCCCGGTCACGGCGACGACCTTGAGCTTGCCGCCCTTGTGGTTTTCCATCATGTCGGCGAGGCCGTTGATCAGCATCGGCAGATGCCCGCCGATGATGTCGGCCTGCGCCGGCGAGCCGCCGCGATACGGAACATGGGCGAGCGGCACGCCGATGGCCTTGCCGATCATCACGCCGATGAAATGCGAAGCCGTGCCTGCGCCCGGCGTGCCGAAGGCGGCCTGCGCTGTGTTGGCCTTGCACCACGCGACATAGTCGGCAAACGTCTGGCCGTTGACCTTGGGACCAATGGCGACGCCGTTGTCGAATTTTACGACGCGGCCAATCGGCGTGAAATCCTTGACCGGATCGTAGCCGACCTTGTCGCCATACACGGCAGGCAGGATCGAGAACGGGCTGTTGGTGGCAAGCAGCAGCGTGCGGCCGTCAGGCGCGGCGCGTTTGACTTCGCCGAGCGCAATGCGCTGGGTCGCGCCGGTCTTGTTTTCCACGACGTATTGATCGCCGGTGATGATGCGCAGCCGCTCTGCGAGTTCGCGCGCGACGAGATCGTTGGTGCCGCCTGCGGCAAGGCCGACGATGATGCGCACGGGCGTTTTGTCCTGCGCCATGGCGGCCATCGGCAACAGGGCAAGCGCCGTCAGGGCGGCAAAGGACGTGCGGAACAGGCGCATGGATGTTTTCCCTCGGAGCGGTCGTCTTATGGGCGAAGCACCGCTTGCGGAAAGCCTAGCCGCGTTCGGCTGCAATCGCCACAATCAGTTGTGACTGCTAGGGTTGCGCGCATGCGGCAAATGACCGGCTTTGAGGGTGGGCAGCAAGCCATGCCGGTGTTGCCTGCAACCCGTAGTTGGGCCTGAAATGCGGGCGCAACGAAACCTCTCGTCGCTTCACGCGTAGTTAGAGCATCGCCCTGAAAGGTCCGCCATGAAGCGTCTTGTCATTCTCTATATCGTCACCTTCGCCGTTATCCTGCCGCTGGATTTCCTGTTCCTCGGCGTGCTGGCAAAGGATTTCTTCCGCTCGCAGGTCGGCGACATGCTGGGCGATCTCAAGATCGTGCCGGGCATCGTCTTTTATCTGGTCTATGTCGTCGGCATCCTGGTCTTTGTCAGCGGGTCCGATGGCACGACCTGGAAACATGCGGCGCTCTATGGCGCGCTGTTCGGGTTCTTCGCCTATGCGACTTTCGACCTGACATGCCTTGCCATCCGCAAACACTGGACGTGGCCGGCGGCGTTCGTCGATATTTCCTGGGGCGCGTTCGTGACGGCAGCGTCGGCCACGGCGGGTGCCGTGGTCGCCGATATGGTTACGGGCCGCGGCTAGAGCATTTCATCGCAAACAAAAAGGGCGCAGCCCTGGCTGCGCCCTTTGTCGTTTTACCGGGGCTGACGATTAGCGCGGCTGCGGCACGATGCGCAGATAGGGGCGCGGCGCTTTCCAGCCTTGCGGATAGGTCTTCTTGGCATCTTCGTCGGACACCGACGAAATGATGACGACGTCGTCGCCGTTCTTCCAGTTCACCGGCGTTGCCACCTTGTGCTTCGCAGTGAGCTGCATGGAGTCGATCACGCGCAGGATTTCATCGAAGTTGCGTCCGGTCGTCATCGGGTAGGCGAGGTGCAGCTTGATCTTCTTGTCCGGTCCAATGATGAACACGGTGCGCACGGTGGCGTTGGTTGCCGCGGTGCGGCCTTCCGATCCGCCCGGCGTATCGGCCGGCAGCATGCCGTAGGCCTTGGCGACCTTGAGGTCGGTATCGCCGATCATCGGATAGTTCGGCGCGAAGCCCTGCGTATCCTTGATGTCCTCGGCCCATTTGGCATGGTTCTCGACCGGATCGACCGAAAGGCCGATGATCTTGACGCCGCGCTTGTCGAATTCCGGCTTCATGCGCGCCATGGCGCCAAGCTCGGTGGTGCAGATCGGGGTGAAATCCTTGGGGTGCGAAAACAGCACGGCCCAGGAATCGCCGAGCCAGTCGTGGAATTTGATTTTGCCCTGCGTCGTTTCGGCTTCGAAATCAGGAGCCGTATCACCAAGCGCTAAAGCCATCTTGAAGCCTCCTCGTTATGAAACGTGCAAACCGCCGCGGACGGCCGCCGTTCCCATGGTATTCATATAATTGTTGGGATCGGCATCCGCCAGTAAGCCGGTAAGGTAATATTATTCGTCTGTCTGCAGCGGGTTAAGCAGAATATTGGTTTAGCATTCGCGCGCCGGCATGTAATTATTTTGTCATTTCAGGGACCGGGCCGGCTTAATCGACATGTTCAAACGCATTCTGATCGCCAATCGCGGTGAAATCGCCTGCCGCGTCATCAAGACCGCGCGGCGCATGGGGATCGAGACGGTTGCGGTTTATTCCGATGCCGACCGTGACGCGCTGCATGTTTCCATGGCGGATCATGCCGTCCACATCGGACCTGCGCCGGCCGCGGAAAGCTACCTGGTGATCGAAAAGATTGTCGCCGCCTGCAAGGCGACGGGCGCGCAAGCGGTGCATCCGGGCTACGGCTTCCTGTCGGAGCGCGAGGCTTTTGCCAGGGCGCTGGCGGATGCCGGCATCGTCTTCATTGGGCCGAACCCGGTGGCCATTGCGGCCATGGGCGACAAGATCGAAAGCAAGAAGGCCGCGGCCAAGGCAAACGTCTCGACCGTGCCGGGACATCTTGGCGTCATCGAGGACGATGCGCAGGCGGTGAAGATCGCGCGCGAGATCGGTTATCCGGTGATGATCAAGGCGTCGGCCGGTGGCGGCGGCAAGGGCATGCGGATCGCGCACTCGGAAAGCGAAGTCGCGGAAGGCTTTGCGCGCGCGCGGTCGGAAGCGAAGTCCTCGTTTGGCGATGACCGCGTGTTTATCGAGAAGTTCATCGTCAACCCGCGCCACATTGAAATTCAGGTGCTTGGCGACAAGCACGGCAACATCATCTATCTCGGCGAGCGCGAGTGCTCGATCCAGCGCCGCAACCAGAAAGTCATCGAGGAAGCGCCGTCGCCGCTGCTCGATGAAGCCATGCGCAAGAAGATGGGTGAGCAGGCCGTCGCGTTGGCCAGGGCTGTCGGCTACGACAGCGCCGGAACCGTCGAGTTTGTCGCGGGGCAGGACAAGAGCTTTTTCTTCTTGGAAATGAACACGCGCTTGCAGGTCGAGCATCCGGTGACGGAACTCATCACCGGCATCGACCTCGTCGAGCAGATGATCCGTGTGGCTGCCGGCGAGAAGCTCGCGATCAGGCAGGGCGACGTGAAACTTTCCGGCTGGGCCGTCGAGAGCCGCGTCTACGCCGAAGATCCGTACCGCAACTTCCTGCCTTCGACCGGGCGATTGACGGCCTATCGCCCGCCGGCGGAAGGCACGCACGACGGCATTACGGTGCGTAACGACACCGGCGTTTATGAAGGCGGCGAGATTTCGATTTTCTACGATCCGATGATTGCCAAGCTCGTGACCCATGCACCGACGCGCATTGCCGCCATCGACGCGCAGGCACATGCGCTCGATGCCTTCGCCATCGACGGCATTCGCCACAACATTCCGTTCCTGTCCGAATTGATGCACCACCCGCGCTGGCGTGACGGCAGGTTATCGACCGGCTTTATCGCCGAGGAATTCCCGGAGGGGTTCAAGCAGGTCGCGCCGGATGGCGAACGCGCGCAGATATTGGCAGCGGTCGCGGCGGCCATCGATCTGGTGCAGGGTGAGCGCAAGCGCCGCATCTCGGGGCAGGTTGTAAGCCGCGCCGTGACGCGCGAGCGGCGGCGTTCAGTGTGGCTGGGTGAGACGCAGATCGAACTCGCCGTGCAGCGTGAGGGTAATGCCATCGCCGTTCAATTCGTCGAGGGCGGCGGAGAAGGCAGGCCGCTCGCGGTATCGTCCGCATGGAGGCCAGGCGAGCCGGTATGGTCCGGTACTGTCGGCGGCAAGCCCGTCGCCATGCAGGTGCGCATGACCGTCAACGGCTTTGCGCTTTCCTATCGCGGCGTTGAGGTGAAGGCCTCGGTCTATACCGGGCGCGAGGCCGCCGCCGCGCGCCTGATGCCGGTTAAGGCCGCAACCGGCAGCGGGAAATCCGTGCTGTGCCCGATGCCGGGACTGGTGCGCGCCATTGCGGTTGTCGAAGGGCAGGAAGTCAAAGCCGGCGAGACGCTTGCAGTCGTCGAAGCCATGAAAATGGAAAACGTGCTGCGCGCCGAACGCGACGGCGTGGTGAAAAAGATTTTCGCCAGGCCCGGCGACAGCCTCGCGGTCGATGCGGTGATTCTGGAGTTCGCGTAATTTGGGTTCGCGTTATTCAAATCCCGGCGGCAGCGTGAAGCCGAGATAGTCCTGCTCCAGCAGCTTTGCCATGTGGATGCAGGTGAGGTCGTTGTATTGCGCGCCCGCCATCTGGATGCCGAGCGGCATGTTGTTCTTCGAGAAGCCCGTCGGAATAGCGGTCGCCGGGAGATACGGTAATCCGACTAATCCGGCCCAGAACAAGGTCTGCGCGAAGGGCTGCGAACGCCCGTTAATGTCTACGCTGCGTTGTCCGACCGGAATAAGGCTGTGTTTATCGGCAGCCGTTGGCACCAGCGGGCACAGAAACAGGTCGTAGTCCTTGAAGAATTCGTGCCACGCGAAACGTAGCCGCGTGCGTTCCTCGTTCAGCATCAGCCAGTCGCGATGCCGGATAGTCTGTCCGCGCAGATGCCGCGCCAGAAAGCTGTTGTCTTCCGGAGGAATAGCGTCGGCAGCCTTGATGTTGCGCGCGAATTCCTCGTCGGTCTGGCGGTGCGAAGTTGCCGCGCGCAGCATCATATTGAACAGCCAGTGCACGCGCGCCATGTCGATATCGGGCCGCGCCTTGTCACTCACCTTGGCTTTCTTCTTGCCAAGGAAATCCGCGAGGTTTTGCAACGAGTTCTGCATCTCGCTGTCGACCTCCGATGTCGGATCGCTCAGCATCACGGCAACGCGGAAGTCCTTGACGTTCTTCTTTTTTGGCGGCGGCAGCACAAGTTTGTAGCCCGCGCTGTCGATTTCATCCGGCCCGGTCATGACCGCCAGCGCGGCATCGAGATCGGTCGCCGACCGCGCCAGCGGACCTATCACATTGATATCATCGGGAGAAATGCGGCCGCGCACGGCGTGGCCGCGCGGCGGACAGATGCCGTAGGTCGGCTTGTGGCCGTAAATGCCGGTGTAAATTGCCGGATTGCGGATCGAAGAGGCAATGTCGCTGCCGACTTCGATGGCCGATAGACCGGCGCAAACCGCTGCGGACGAACCACCTGACGATCCGCCGGGCGTGCGCGTCATGTCCCAGGGGTTATTCGTGGTGCCATAGACCGGATTGGCGCTCTGACTGTCGGCTAGCCACGGCGGCACGTTGGTCTTGCCGAAGATGACCGCGCCGGCGTTCTGCCAGCGATCAACGGCGAGTGCGTTTGTTTTCGCGGCTGTATCTTTGAATTCCGAAAGCCCGAAGGTCGTTGGAAGTCCTTTGACATCAAGCGCTTCCTTGACGGTCATCGGCACACCATGGAACGGACCCCAGACCTCGCCCCTGGCGAGTGCGCGGTCGGCGGCGCGGGCGCGCTTTTTGGCAGCAGGAATGTCGGTGACGACGATCGCGTTGAGTTGCTTGTTATATTTCCCGACGCGCGCGAGGTAATGATCGAGCAGTTCGGCGCAACCGATCTTGCGCTTGCGGATCATGGTGGCGAGTTTGCGTGCGGACGCAAAGGCGATATCGGTCATGTGTTTCCCCCGGCAAGCGTTCTGGCGAGCTTAGCAGAGGACTGCCCGGAGCCGGCAAGCGGGCGGCGTGCATGGCAGCGTCCGGAATAAGCGCTGGCCGGCCTTAGCCGGCCTTGTTTCCGAACAGTCCGTCGAATTCGCGGCGCATGACCATATCGACTTCTTCCAGGGTCACGATCTGGCCGAGATCGAACAGGCTCGTCACGCCGTAACGCGCGTCCGACACGCCGCAGGGCACGATGCCGGAAAAGTGCGAGAGATCCGGTTCGACGTTGATCGCCAGCCCGTGCAGCGTGACCCAGCGCTTGATCCGCACGCCGATGGCGGCGATCTTGTCTTCGTAGCCCAGACCCTTGTCCGGCCGCTTGACCCAGACACCGATGCGATCCTCACGCCGCTCGCCACGCACATTGAAGGCGGCGAGGGTGCGGATGATCCATTCCTCGAGCGTCGCCACGTAGCGCCGCACGTCCGGGCCGCGCTGGTGCAGATCGAGCATCACGTAGGCCACGCGCTGGCCGGGGCCATGATAGGTCATTTGCCCGCCGCGGCCGGTCTGGTGGACCGGAAATCGCTCCTCCACCAGCTGCTCATCCTTGGCGCTGGTGCCGGCGGTATAGAGCGGGGGGTGTTCCAGCAGCCAGACCAGTTCCGGCGCGGTGTGGCCCGCAATCGCGGCCGCGCGGGCGTCCATCACGGCCAGCGCGTCGTCATACCCGACGAGGCTGTCGCTGATACGCCATTCGACGGGCCGGGCGTCGGGGAGGGCCAGCAGGCCGGTGCTGAGTTCGCGTATATTAACCACTTGTTAACCATGTCGCGGTCAGGGTGAAGGCCATTGTAGCGCAGGCAGAATCGAAAGAACCACCTTGGCACGCATCGAAAAAGTCGGGCTCGATATCGCCGTTGTCCTCGGTACGGCCACCATGCCGATCCATCAGGTCTTGCGGCTTGGCCGCGGCGCCATCATCGAGCTGGAAGGTGGCCAGAACGACGAAGTCCAGATTCTCGCCAACAACTTCCCGGTCGCCAAGGGCGCGGTCGTCATCAACGGCAACCGCATCGCCGTCGAAGTGACGGAAATGCTGCCGCGCCCAACGCATCTGCGCTGATTTTTAGCGGCGTATGATCTGATCCGAAAACCGCTCCCACTTTTCGGGATCATGCGCACGCTTGCGTGAACCCTATCTCATCGCCGCGGCGATATTGCCGCCGTCTACGGTTGTGACGTCGGCGGTGGTTTTCAGTGCCAGCGCCTGCGCGACGAAAGCCTGCGCCACGTCGTCGGCGGTGACTTCGCGGCCGAGCAGGTTGCCGCTCATGTAGTCTTTCTCGGTCAGGCCGCGCGACTTCGCGCGCGCGGCAATCATGTCGTCGTCCAGCAGGCCTGAGCGGATGCGGTCGGCATTGACCGCGTTGGCGCGGATGCCGTCCGCGCCGTAGTCGAGCGCATACTGGCGGACCAGAAACAGCGTCGCGGCTTTCGGCAGGCCATAGGGTCCGAAGTTCGGCCCCGGATTGACCGCCTGCTTGGAGACGTTGAACAGCAGGCAGCCGCCGGTGCCTTGCGCCAGCATGATTTTCACCGCGGCCTGCGCCACGCGCTGATGGCCGTAGAAGTTCAGTTCAAAACTTTCGCGCAGGATGGCTTCATCGACTTCGCCGATCTTGCCTTGCCATGCCGCGCCTGCATTCGACACGAGGATATCGACACCGCCGAATTTGGCGACGACGGTATCGAACGCCCTGCTGACGGATGCTGCATCGGTAACGTCGCAGACAACCGGCAATGCAGCGCCGCCGACGGCCCTGGCCTTTTCGGTTGCGGCGGCAAGATTCATGTCGAGGAGCGCCACTTCCGCGCCAGCCGCCGCAAAAGCCCTGGCCGCTGCGGCGCCGATAGCGCCGCCAGCACCCGTGATAAGCGCCACCTGACCGGCCAGCGGCTTCTCGGCTTCCATGCCGAGCTTGGCCTGTTCCAGCGACCAGTATTCGCAATCGAACATGTGGGCTTCGGAAATCGATTCAAACTTGCCGATGGCTTCAGCGTCGGTGATCGTCTCGACGGCAGCTTCGGCGAGATCGGCAGCAATCTTCGCTGCGCCCATGGATCGCCCAAGCCCGAACAGGCCGACGCCCGGCACCAGCACCACGCGCGGCATCGGATCGAGCATTTTCTTGATGCCGCCGACGCGCGCATTGTTGCGCTCGAAATAGGTTCTGTAATTTGCGGCGAAGGCTGAAACGGCTTCCTCGACCGCTTTCCTGAAATCATCCGGCTTGCCGGAATCAGGCGCGGCCACGACCAGCGGCCAGTTCTTGGTGCGGATCGTATGGTCGGGCGTTACCACGCCGGCCTGCGAATAGCGCGAGACTTCCGCGCCGTTGACGTAATTGAGGACGGCTTCACTGGTGCGGAATTCCATCACCAGACGGCGATGCGCGCCTTCGCCCTTGTCGTTCCTGACCGCACATGCTCCGCGCACGACCGGCGCAACCTGCGCCAGGCTCGCAGCATGTTGCGGCATCTGTGCCGTTGCAAACACCGCCTTGCGGCTCCGGCGCAGCCGCGCCTCGGCGAGGCTGACCATCTCGATCATGCGCTCGTAGGCTTCTTGCGCCGTCGCGCCAAAGGTGAAGATGCCGTGCTTGTGCAGGATGAGCCCGATCATCTTCGGGTCGGCGTCGTAGACTTCGGCGGATTTTTTGGCGAGCGCGAAGCCCGGCATGATGTAGGGCACAATGCCCATGCTGCCGTTGTAGACTTCGCGGCACAGTTCGACGCCGTTCGGCTGGTCGATCAGGCTGAGTACCGCGGTTGAGTGCGTGTGATCGACGAACTTGTGCGGCACGAAGGCGTGCAGCAGCGTTTCGACCGACGGGTTCGGCGCCATCGGGTCGATCAGGTTGGCGCGCTGGACCGCAACCATTTCCTCATCGGTGAGCGCATCGCGTGCGCGCAGCTTCTTCAGCGCGTCGAGCCGCACAGCGGGCAGGCCGGCGGGCTCGATGGTGCCCATGTCCCAGCCGGAGCCCTTGACGCAGAGGACGTCGGCAATCTCGCCCATCAGGTCGGTGGTGCGTGTCTTGACCGAGGTGTTGCCGCCGCCATGCAGCACCAGCTTGGGATCGTTGCCCAGGAGGCGTGTGGTGTAGACGCGCAACGCGACGTCCTCGGCGATGCCTTTGCTGGCATAGCGTTCGATGTATTCGCGGGCTTCGGTTTGGGCGTAACGGCTTTGCATGCGGTCCTCAGCAATAAAGGTTCAGGCGCGGGCTGGGGAGCGCCGCGCCTGATTGATGACTACCGTCAGCTATTGTCACCCAGAAGACGCTTGCCCCACCAGCCGGTCTTGCGCGGCTTGCCGGGAGCCTCGGAGGCTGCGGGCGCCGGTTCAGGCGGCGGAGGCGTTACTTCGGATACGGAGATCGCCGCAGCCATAACGTCCTTTGTGATTCCGGGGGCGGGCTCGCGAATGGTCGAGCGCCGGCGCGGCGGTTCGGCCGGGGCATCCTGCGCCGCCGGTTCGGCAGCGCGGGGCGCCGGGGGAGTATAGTCTTCGCGGGCCGGGGCGGGCGCCGGCGCATGTTCGCGCGGGGCGGGTTCACCACCGGAAGCAAAGTCGTTGGCATGACCGTTGTTGGCGGCTTCGCCGTCGGATGCTTCGTGGGTATTTTCCTGGCCGTTATCGGACTGGGCATTCGGCAGGTCGTCGCGGTCGCGGCGGTTGCGCCGTCCACCGCGGCGGCCACGCCGGCGACGCCGCTTGTTCGGATCGCCGTCGTCGCCCTGCTGTTCGCCTTCGCCATTGGCACCGGCTTCACGCGGGGATTGTTCGTCGCCTTCGCCGGTTCCTTCACCCGCGTTGTCACCGTCGGTCCGGGATTCGGCATCGGCGTTATCGCCGCTGTGTTCGCCGCCCTGCGCCGACTGTCCGGCCTCTTCGCCGTCACGGTCATTGCGGCCACGGCCGCCACGACGCCGGCGCTTGCGGGGCCGGCGGCCACCTTCGCGCGGGTCTTCAGCATCGCCCGTGGAGGTTTCGCCCTCGACTTCTTCAACGGAAGAAACAGCTTCAACGCTTTCCTCGACGACTTCGTCTTCGGCGAGCGCTTCGTCTTCCGCGTCGATGGCCATCAGCGGTTCGGCGTTCGCCATCTGGTTCAACAGCGTGCGCGCCTGATCCGGCGTGTGCACCTGTTCGCCCTTTTCGATCAGGAACGGCTGGTGTGCACCCATCTCCGGGTCGGCGCTGACCATGATCGAAATCTTGAATCGCTCTTCAAGGTCGCGCAGGTGCGCGCGCTTGTTGTTGAGGATGTAGAGCGCAACGTCGTTGCCGGTGCGGACGGTGAGATTGTGCGTCGCGCCGCGCAGCAGGGTTTCCTCGATGCCGCGCAGCAGCTGCAGCGCGAGCGAGGAGACCGAACGGACATGTCCGGTGCCGCCGCAATGTGGGCACTTGTCGGTCGAGCTTTCCAGCACGCTGGTGCGGATGCGCTGACGCGACATTTCCATCAGGCCGAAATGCGAGATACGGCCGACCTGGATGCGCGCGCGGTCGTTCTTGAGCGCGTCTTTCAACCGGCGTTCGACGGCGCGGTTGTTGCGGTTCTCGTCCATGTCGATGAAGTCGATCACGACGAGGCCGGCGAGGTCGCGCAGGCGAAGCTGCCGGGCGATTTCGTCGGCGGCTTCAAGGTTGGTCTTGAGCGCGGTGTCCTCGATGTGATGTTCGCGCGTGGCGCGGCCGGAGTTCACGTCGATGGCGACCAGCGCTTCGGTCTGGTTGAGTACGATGTAGCCGCCGGAACGCAACTGCATGGTCGGCGAGAACATGGCGTCGAGCTGGCTCTCGATGCCGTAGCGGGTGAACATCGGCTGGCCGTCATGGTAGTGCCGGACATTGCGCGCATGGCTCGGCATGAGCATGCGCATGAAGTCCTTGGCTTCCTGATGGGCTTCGTCGCCGGCGACGATGATTTCGTCGATTTCCTTGCTGTAGAGATCGCGGATCGAACGCTTCACCAGCGAGCCTTCTTCGTAGACGAGGGTCGGCGCAGTGGACTTCAGCGTGAGATCGCGGACGGTCTCCCAGACGCGTAACAGGTACTCAAAGTCGCGCTTGATTTCGGTCGGCGTGCGCGCAGCGCCCGCCGTGCGCAGGATAACGCCCATTCCCTCCGGCACTTCCAGTTCGGAAGCAGCTTCCTTGAGGCGGGCGCGGTCCTGCGAGTTGGTGATCTTGCGGGAGATGCCGCCGCCGCGTGCGGTGTTCGGCATCAGCACCGAATAGCGGCCGGCGAGCGAGAGATAGGTGGTCAGCGCAGCGCCCTTGTTGCCGCGTTCTTCCTTGACGACCTGCACCAGCATGATCTGCCGGCGCTTGATGACTTCCTGGATCTTGTACTGGCGGCGGTAGCGCGGCGCGCGCTCGGCGGCTTCTTCGAGTGCATCGGCGCCGCCGACGAACTCGACGACTTCTTCTTCCTCGTGTTCGGCAATGTTGCCATCGCCGTTTTCGCCGCGTGCTTCGTCAGGGTGCGCCTCGTCGTGACGCGCATCTTCACCATGGGCCTCGGCGCCGTGGTTTTCCGCGTGCGGTTCGGCAGTAGCAGCACCTTCAGCGGGCTGTGCATTCAGTTCGCCGGGCGCGTCGGTGTGGTGATGATCGTCACGCGCCTGCGCTTCGTGGTGATCGCTGTGCGCGTCGTTTTCGGCTTGCTCGGTCGGCGTCAGCGCTTCGCTGGCGTGATTGAACGCGGCCTTCTCGGCGGCGGCCTCGTCGGCCTGCGCCTCGGCGAGCGTCAGGTCATCGGGCAGGGTGTCGTCGGAAGGCGTATCTGTCGCCTGACCTTCGATCGGTGCGCTGCGCACGCTCTCGGAATTGCGGTCGGCACTGCGGCCACGGCGGCGCGAGCGGCCACCGCCGCCACCACCACCACTGGAACGTCCACCACCGCTGGAGCGGGTTTCATGCTCGGCTTCCGCCGCGCGGTGCGCGCGTTCGTCCTCGGCGATCAGCGCCTGACGGTCGGCGACCGGGATCTGATAATAGTCGGGATGGATTTCGCTGAACGCCAGAAAGCCGTGGCGGTTGCCGCCGTAATCGACGAACGCCGCCTGCAGCGACGGTTCGACGCGGGTTACCTTGGCGAGATAGATATTGCCGCGGATCTGGCGGCGGTTAGCAGACTCGAAGTCAAACTCTTCGACCCGGTTGCCGCGTAGCACGACGACCCGTGTTTCTTCCGGGTGGGTCGCGTCGATAAGCATCTTGTTGGCCATTGCAGTATCTCTTCGCAGCGGATCGCACTGCGCCGGCGGCAGGCTGAGGCGTTCGCCTCAGGTGACTGCGCGGGGCTGGATCGGCTGAATTAGGGGTTGAACGCTGGGTTACGAGCGTCCGGTCACGGTGCGAGCCGGCATCCATCGCCACAAGCATGTCGGGCCTTGCGGCTCCAACTGCGGCTCTGGTGCTTATTCTCGGCATGACCATCGGCTCTTGTGATTTCGGCTCTTGATAGACGTCCCTTGCGGGCGACAGCGCGGCGCGCTGCTGTTGGTTTCTCTCGCTGACGATGTCCTGACCTTGCGGAGGGTCTCAGGCGCAGGGGGTATCCCAAGCGTATGGGGCGCCGCAGGCGATCCGGTTGTCCGTCGATGAGGGTGTGGCTGCGGCCAGCGGCTGCTCAATCGGCTCCTTGGCCTCGATCTGAGCGCTTCGTCGGCGTGCCGGGTACCCGAACGTGGCAGAACCGGAATCGGTAGTAACCGTCAGTCCTTGTACATAGGGCCGGGGCCGGGGTATTGGCAAGCAAGGGTTTTATCCCGGAGGCCGTATTTGGGCATTTCTGCGCGGAAAGCGTGCAAAGGATTAGGCCGGGGTTAACCATGCGGGTCTTATGGGGTAATAGCCGTTAAATGCCCCAGATTTTCGGTATCAGGCGCCACCCGAGGCGGGCCGGGTTCCCGGCCCGGAAGCTGGCGTCCCGTGAACAGGGAAGGACCGGCCCGGTGGCAATTCTGGCGCGCCAATCCCTAGGCAAGTTTGTGCTCTGTAGCTTGCTGCTGCTTGCCGGACTGGCAATCGGCAGCCGGATGGCGCTGGCCCAGACTCCGCTGGCCCAAACTCAGCAAGCCTTGCCGGCGGCGACCGATTTCCGGGTTGGGGGCGATGCCAAGCAGACCCGGCTGGTCGTCGATCTGACCCAGAAGATCGATGTGCGCGCCTTTACGTTGGCGAACCCCTATCGGGTCGTCATCGACATGCCGCAGGTGACGTTCCAGCTGCCGCCGCGCGCCGGCGAGAGCGGGCGGGGGCTGATCAAGGCATTCCGTTTCGGTCTGGTCATGCAGGGCGGCTCGCGCATGGTGTTCGACGTGACCGGGCCGGTGCGGGTCGAAAAGGCCTTCGTGATCGACGCCAGCGACGGCCAGCCGGCGCGCCTGGTGCTCGATATTGCCGCCACCGACCGCGAAACCTTCATGCGCGCGACTGCCATCGACAACCGCCTGCCGCGCAACGAAACCCCGCGTCCGCAGGCCCGCGAACCGGCGGCGGGCGATCCGCGCCCGATCATTGTGCTCGATCCCGGCCATGGCGGCATCGACACCGGCACCAAGACGGCGGCCGGCGAGATGGAAAAGAACGTCGCGCTCGAATTCGCGCTGGTGCTGCGCGACAAGATCGAACGCACCGGAAAATACCGCGTGGTAATGACGCGCACCGACGACCAGTTCGTCGAACTCGCCGACCGCGTGCGGTTTGCGCGCTCCCGCAAGGCCCAGTTGTTCATCTCGATCCATTGCGATGCGCTGCCGCGCAAGGAGGGCGATGCCCAGGGCGCGACGGTCTATACGCTCTCGGATCAGGCCTCGGACGCCGAAGCCGCGAGCTTGGCCGAAGCGGAAAACCGCGCCGACGTCATCGCCGGCGTCGATCTGTCCGCCGAGCCGAACGACATCGCCGATATCCTGATTGACCTCGCCCAGCGCGAAACCAAGACGTTTTCCGCGCATTTCTCGAAAATGCTGGTCACGGAACTCAAGACCGCCGCACGCATGCACAAGCACCCGCAACGCTCGGCAGGTTTCCGGGTGCTGAAAGCGCCGGACGTTCCCTCGGTGCTGCTCGAACTCGGCTACCTTTCGAATCGGGAAGATCTCAAGCAGCTCACGTCCGACAACTGGCGGCAGCGGACGGCCGATGCGGTGGTGCAGGCCATCGGCACCTATTTCACCACGCGGATCGCCGGTACCGGCCAGCGACCCGGCGCGAATTGAGCGCGGGAAGCTGGCCGGCGTGAAAAGTCCTTTGCTGACAAAGGCGCGGCCTAAGTTTAAACATAAAAGAACGCGACCAATTTCGCTGATGAATATCTCGGTACCGGCGGGTGTCTTGGTGCGTTTTTCCGTGTGCGGGACCTTGAGTTTACCGGGCTTACGGTTCACAGCGAACCGTCGTCCAGAACTGGTGTTTTCGTGAAATTGCTGCTTCGCTTCCTGGGCTTTCTGTTCGCGGCTGGCACGACGGTTTTCCTCGTGTCCGTTGGCGCGGCTGCGGGCCTGCTGTGGCATTATTCCAAAGACCTGCCGGATTACTCACAGCTTCAGGATTACGAGCCGCCGGTGATGACGCGCGTCCACGCGACCGATGGATCGCTGGTCGCCGAATATGCCCGCGAGCGCAGGCTCTATCTGCCGATCCAGGCTGTCCCCAAGCTCGTCACCAATGCGTTCATCGCGGCGGAAGACAAGAATTTCTACGAGCATCCGGGCCTCGACTTCACCGGCATTGCGCGCGCTGGCATCACCTACCTGCAAAACATCGGCAGCAGCCGCCGTCCGCAGGGCGCTTCGACGATCACCCAGCAGGTTGCCAAGAACTTTCTTTTGACCAACGAAGTTTCGTTCGAGCGCAAGATCAAGGAAGCGCTGCTGTCGCTCAAGATCGAACGCACCTATTCGAAAGAGAAGATTCTCGAACTCTATCTCAACGAAATCTATCTCGGCTTTTCCGCCTACGGCGTCGCGGCAGCATCGCTGCTCTACTTCGACAAGTCGGTGCATGAACTGACGATTGCGGAGGCGGCCTATCTCGCCGCGCTGCCGAAGGCGCCGAGCGAATTGCATCCGTTCCGTAACCGCGAACGCGCCATCGAGCGCCGCAACTACGTGATCGAACGTATGCGCGACGATGGCTTCATCACCGCCGCCGAATCTGAAGCCGCGCGCAAGACGCCGCTCGTCGTCGCGCAGCGTACCCGCGGCGCGCATATTTTCGCCGCCGAATATTTCGCCGAGGAAGTCCGTCGCGAAGTGCTGGAGAAGTACGGCGAGAAGAAGCTGTACGAGGGCGGCCTGTCGGTACGCACCACGCTCGATCCGAAAATCCAGTCGATGGCGCGCAAGGCATTTACCAATGGCCTCATCAGGTATGACGAGGCACAGGGCTATCGTGGTCCGGTGACCAAACTCGATCTCGCGGCCGGCGATTGGGGCGTCAAGCTTGCGGACGTGCGCGCACTCTCCGACATATCGCCGTGGCGGCTCGCGGTCGTGCTCGATGTCAACGACCAGTCGGCGCGTATCGGGTTCCAGCCGGCACGCGAGCCGGGTGGTGCGGTCGTGCGCGAGCGTCAGATCGGCAATGTGCCGGTCGATGGGATCAAATGGGCGAAGCCCGCGGCGGGCGCAGCGCCGAGGGGCGGCATCACCAAGGTCAGTCAGGTCCTGAACGCCGGCGACGTTGTCTATGTCCAGCCGCTGGCCCCAAATGATACAGTGCAGTTCCGCATGCGGCAGGTGCCGGAAATTTCCGGCGCCATGGTGGTGATGGAGCCCAACACTGGCCGCGTGCAGGCCATTGTCGGTGGGTTCTCGTTCGATCAGAGCCAGTTCGACCGCGCGACGCAGGCGATGCGCCAGCCGGGTTCGTCGTTCAAGCCGCTGGTCTATTCGGCGGCGCTCGACAACGGATACACGCCTTCAACGGTCGTGATCGACGCGCCGATTGAAATCGATCAGGGCGCGGGGCAACCGCCGTGGCGGCCGGAAAACTACGAGGCCGGCAAATTCTACGGCCCGCAGACCCTGCGATTCGGCATCGAGCATTCGCGTAACGTCATGACCGTGCGGCTTGCGCAGGACATCGGCATGCCGCTGATCGGCGAGTATGCGCGGCGCTTTGGCGTCTACGACAATTTGCCGAACTTCCTGTCCTACTCGCTGGGCGCCGGCGAGACGACGGTCATGCGGATGACGACCGCGTATTCGATGTTCGCCAATGGTGGCAAGCGGGTCACGGCGACGTTGATCGACCGCGTGCAGGACCGTTACGGCCGCACCATCTTCAAGCAGGACCAGCGCGAGTGCCGCGGCTGCGATGCCGAGAAATGGGCGAGCCAGGCGGAGCCTGCGGTGATCGACCGCCGCGAGCAGGTGCTCGATCCGATGACGGCCTACCAGATCACCTCGATGATGGAAGGCGCAGTTCAGCGCGGCACTGGCACCGCGCTGCGTGACGTCGGCAAGCCGGTCGCCGGCAAGACCGGCACGACCAACGACGTAAAGGACGTCTGGTTCATTGGGTTCACGCCGGAAGTCGCAGTCGGTGTTTATCTCGGCTACGATAAGCCGCGTTCGATTGGCGGAAGAGCGACGGGCGGCGCGCTGGCGGCTCCCATCGTGCGCGACTTCCTCAAGGTTGCGCTCGCGGATCGTCCTGCGGTTCCGTTCCGCGTGCCGCCGGGCATCAAGCTCATTCGTATCGATCCCAAGAGCGGCATGCGGGCCTCGTCCGGTGGCCCGGCCATTCTTGAGGCGTTCAAGCCGGGTACCGCGCCGCCGGACAGCAACTCGATCATCGGCGTGATGAACGCCGACGGTTCGCCGGTGGCGGTCAGCCCCGACGTGGACCGGGCCGTTCGCAGCGGCAACGGGCTTTACTAGCAAAAGTAGGCCGGGCGGTTGCGCTGACGCGCCTGAGCCGTTACATCCGGGGCCATAACGGACACTCATTATGCGCGCAGAAACCGAAAAGCTCGTCGAAGACATCAAGCGGTCCATTGGACTGCTGAGGAGGCATCTTTGACGTACCGAAAGCGCGCGAGCGTCTGAACGAACTCAACAGGATGGCCGAGGACGCAGGTCTTTGGAACGATCCGCAGAAGGCCCAGCGCCTGATGCAGGAGCGCACCTCGCTCGAAGACAGCCTGAATGCGCTGGAGCGCGTTGACCGCGATCTCGAAGACAATATCGGGATGATTGAACTCGGTGAGGCCGAGAAGGATCAGGGCGTTGTCGCCGAAGCGGAAGACGCGCTGCGCAACGTGCAAACCGAAGTCGGCCGGCGCGAAATGGAAGCGCTGCTTTCCGGCGAAGCCGATTCCTGCGACACCTATGTCGAAGTTCACGCCGGCTCCGGCGGGACCGAAAGCCAGGACTGGGCGAACATCCTGCTGCGCATGTATACGCGCTGGGCCGAGAAGCATGACTTCAAGGTCGAGTATCTTGAAGAGACCAGCGGCGACGAAGCCGGAATCAAGTCAGCGACCATTCAGGTCAAGGGCCATAACGCTTATGGCTGGCTCAAGACCGAAGCCGGCGTGCACCGGCTGGTGCGTATCTCGCCGTTCGACTCGAATGCGCGCCGTCACACGTCGTTTGCCGGATTGACCGTCTATCCGGTTGTCGATGACCGCATTGTCATCGACATCAACGAGGCCGACGTGAAGGTCGATACCATGCGGTCGCAGGGCGCTGGCGGTCAGCACGTCAACAAGACGGAATCGGCAATCCGCCTGACACATATCCCGACTGGCGTCGTCGTGATGTGCCAGCAGGACCGTTCGCAGCACCGCAATCGCGCGATAGCCTGGGACTTGCTGCGCGCGAAACTTTATCAACGCGAATTGAAGCGGCGGGAAGAGCAAGCCGCTGCCGATCAGGCCGCCAAGACCGATATCGGTTTTGGCCATCAGATCCGCTCGTATGTGCTGCAGCCATATCAGATGGTGAAGGACCTGCGGACCGGCGTGCAGACGTCGGACACCAGTGGCGTACTCGACGGCGATCTCGACAAGTTCATGGAGGCGACTCTGGCGCAGCGTGCGTTCGGTGGCGGCCCGACGCAGGTCGAAGACGTCGACTGAGCTGCGTTAGTCAGGCCGCTTTCTCTTTGCGCTTCAGGCTAGCCTCAAGGCGCTCCCGGAATTCCATGGGAGCGACAGCCTTGCTGAACAGATAGCCCTGCACATGCGTGCAGCCGGCGAGCTTGAGCCACTCAAACTGGTGCTGCGTTTCGACGCCTTCCGCGGTTGTCGAAACGCCCATGCTGCGCGCAAGTCCGGCAATGGCGGTGATGATCGCGCCGCAGTCCGCGCACTCCGGCAGTTCATTCACGAACGAACGGTCGATCTTGATCGTGTCGAACTTGAACTTGCGCAGGTACGAGAACGACGAGTAGCCGGTGCCGAAATCGTCGAGCGCGATGCGAATGCCGAGCTGCGACAGCAGCTCCAGCGTCGAGAGGTGATCGTCGTCGCCTTGCAGCAGCACGGACTCGGTGATTTCGAGTTCCAGCCGGTGCGGCGGCAATCCTGACAGTTCCAGCGCCTGCGCGATGACGCCGATCAGGTCCGGCCGTTTGAATTGCGCCGCCGATACATTGACGGCGATCTTCGTATGGGGCGCCCAGTGCGCGGCTTCCTTGCAGGCGGTGCGTAGTACCCAGTCGCCTATAGCGCCGATCAGGCCGGTTTCCTCGGCGAGGCTGATGAAGTCGCCAGGATAGACAAGGCCACGCGTCGGATGGTTCCACCGGATCAGCGCCTCGCCACCGATGATGCGGTTGTTCGAGATGTCGATGACCGGCTGATAGTGCAGCACCAGCTCGTTGTTCTTGATGGCGTTGCGCAGTTCCATTTCAACAAGCCGGCGGAACTGCATGTCTGCGTCCATTGCCGTTTCGAAGTAGCGGAAGCAATTGCGGCCTTCGGACTTGGCCTTGTAGAGCGCGAGATCGGCGTTCTTGAGCAACAGGTCGGGATCGGTGCCGTCTTCCGGTGCGATGGCGATGCTGGTGCCGACATTGATGTTATGGCCGTCAATCGTGTAAGGCGCGCTGACCTGCTCGATGAGCCTCGCGGCCAACGCATTCAGGTCGTCGGACCGGCCCTGGTTGCTCACAAGGATGGTGAATTCGTCGCCGCCAAACCGCGCGACGACGTCGATGTCGCGGACGCTGGCTTCGAGACGTCTGGCAATCTGCTGCAGCAGCTTGTCGCCAATCGGATGTCCAAGCGTATCGTTCACAGCCTTGAAACGGTCGAGGTCGAGACCGAGTACGGCGAATGCAACCTGATGGTGCCGCAGCCGCCCGGCGGCATCCATCATCCGCTCATGCAGCATCACGCGGTTGGCGAGCCCGGTCAGGATATCGTGGCGGATCATGTAAGCGACCTGCGCCTCGTTACGCTTGCGTTCGGTAACGTCCGCGAACACGCGCACCAGACCGCCCTCGGCGAGCGGCACGCTGGTGACCTTCAATGTTACGCCATTGGGGCGCTGGTGCTCGAAAACCGACGGTTCGCGGGTGCGCATGACGTGCGTGAACACTTCGCGCGAAATCGCGTCGTCCTTTGCGTCCGGGTCGCCGAATTCGCCGCGCCTGCGCTGAAAGTCGATGATGTCGGAGTGTTTCGGCCGCGTGCGGGCAACGTCCTCGGGAAGATCAAGTAGCGCTATCGCGCGTTTGTTGATGACGGCGACGTTATTATCGGCATCGACCATCATGATGCCGTGCTGCATGTTATCCAGCGTGACTTCGAGTTCGCGGGATTTTTTATGCGCTTCGATGTCGCTGGCGGCCAGCGCCGTGCGGGCGCGCTGCAGGCGGGCGTGATGGCGAATGCCCAGCACGACGACACCCAGGATCAGCAGGGTGAGGCCAGCCGCCAACAGGTGATAGTTGCGTGAGTTGTGCCAATGGGTGGCGAAGACCTCGTCCTCGGCGAGCGCAACGGTGACGATGAGCGGGTAGTCCTTCACCGCGCGATAGGTGATGAGGCGATTGCCGCCATCGTAGGTAAGGCCCCAGTAATTGCCCGCCGGCTTTTCCTTGATGAGGGACAGCAACGACAGATTGACGATGGTCCGCCCCAGCATGTTGGCATCCATGCCGCCGCGCGCGCGCAGCTTGCCGTCGAGGCCGATCAGCGAAATGAAGCCGAGCTTGCCGATGTCGATTGTTTCGTAGAATTGCGCCAGTTGATACGGGTCGATTGAGGCCGCCGATACGCCGGCGAATTCGCCGTTAGGGCCGTTGATCCGGCGCGAGATCACAATCGACCATTTGCCGGTCGCGCGGCCGAGCAGCGGTTCCCCGATGAACAGCGTGTCGTTGGGGTTGTTGATGTGGGCCTTGAAGTAGTCGCGGTCGCTGAAATTGAGGCTGTTGTATTCCGAGCCGAGGCTGGTGGATTTGAAATAGCCGTCAGCGCCGATGATCGACAGATGCATGCGGATGTCGGGCAGGCGGCTGATGCTTTCGTACCAGTTTTTCAACTGGGCGGGGCTGGCATCTTGCGTGTAGCAGTCGCGGATCAGCAGCAGCGCGCGATCGACGCCCTTGATCGAGCGGATGATGTGTTCTTCGAACACGCGCGCGAGATTCTCTGCGTTATGCGCGGCTTCATCGACGGTTTTGTCGTGTTCGGTTTTGATATGAAACGCCGTGAATACCCACAGCAGGGCGATCATGGCGAGGGCAAGACAGGTCGTGGCGTTTAGCGCGACGCGCGCCCACTGGCGCATATTTCCCCAAAACTCGAACGCTGCCGACGCCACTCCGACTGCCCTCTGGATCGCCTCCGAACCGGCAGCCTAGGGCGTACAATTTAAGGGAGATATAACGTCCGGCGATGATCAATAAAGTGGTATTTACACGAATTGACCTGACATCGGCCCCAACTCCGCAAAATCCCAGGACTTTGGGCTGAGAGCCGCATTTCCGGGCGTTATTGCGTGCTTTTTGGCGATGACAGCTTTGCCCAAGCCCATTTAAGATGGCTGCAATAACGCCGGGGCGCAAAGTCACCGGCATCTCAGGGGAGGTCGTTATGAGGCGCGCAGGCGTTATTGCTTTTGGCTTGGCTGCACTGGTTTCGCTGTCGTTGACCGCGCGCGCCGACGATTATCCGAACCGGCCCGTAAAATGGATCGTCGGCTATCCCGCCGGCGGATCGACCGACATTCTCGCGCGTATCTTCGGGCAATGGTTGCAGGATCGTCTCGGCCAGCAGTTCGTGATCGAGAACCGTCCGGGCGCGGGCAACAACATCGGCACCGAGGCGGTCGTGAATTCACCGGCCGACGGCTATACGCTTTTACTGGTCAACCCGGCGAACGCGATCAACGCCACGCTCTATCAGAATCTCAAGTTCAACTTCCTGCGTGACATCATGCCGGTCGCCGGATTCATCCGCGTGCCAAACGTGATGGAAGTCCATCCGAGCGTGCCGGTGAAGACCGTCGCGGAGTTCATCACCTACGCCAAGGCCAATCCCGGCAAGATCAACATGGCATCGTCCGGCAACGGCACGTCGATCCATCTGTCTGGCGAACTTTTCAAGCTGATGGCAGGGGTCGATCTGATCCACGTGCCCTATCGCGGGTCGGCGCCGGCCCTGACGGACATGCTGGGCGGGCAGGTGCAGGTGATGTTCGACAACATGCCGTCGTCGATCGAGCATATCCGCGCCGGCAAGCTGCGGCCGCTCGGTGTCACGACCGAGGTTCGCTCCAAGGCGCTGCCGGATGTTCCGACGGTCGGTGAGACGGTGAAGGGCTATGAAGGCAGCGCCTGGTTTGGCGTTGGCGTACCCAAGGGCACACCCAAGGAAGTGATCGAGAAGCTGAACAAGGAAATCAACGCCGCGCTCAAGGACGAGAAGATGCTGGCGAAGCTCACGGAGCTTGGCGGCATTCCGATGCCCGGTACGGCGGAAGAATTCGGCAAGATCAACGAGGCCGAAACCGAGAAATGGGCGAAGGTCGTGAAGGCGTCTGGCGCGAAGGTGGATTGAAGCGCCGGTTTACTGCATCAGCCCAAGCTTGGCGCCCGCGCGCAGAAATCTGGTCGGATCGACCGCATCGCCTTCGACCCGTGTCTCGTAGTGGAGATGCGGGCCGGTGGAACGTCCGGTCGAGCCGATGCGTCCGATGATCTGGCCAGGCCTGATGGTCTGGCCTTCGCGCACTTCAATCGAGGACAAGTGGCCGTAGCGTGTCGCGAGCCCATTGGCGTGCTCGATCTCGACCATCTTGCCGTAGCCGCCATTCCAGCCAGCGGTTGCGACGGTGCCCGAGGCCGTCGCGCGCACCGGGTCACCAACATCGCCGCGGAAATCGAGGCCGGTATGCATGGCCGGACGGCGCAGGAACGGGTCGGCACGCACGCCGAAGCCGGAGCTTTGATCGAGTTCGCCCGGCAGCGGCTGGCGCAGCGGAACGGCGGTCACGGTCTTGTTGAGTTGCTCGACATAAGACTTCGCGGTGCTGATGCGGCGCAACTGCTTCTCGAAAGCATTGTTGTCGATGGGCATCTTGACCGGAACATAAGGTCCGCCGACCGCGTCGGCCGGCGCCTTGCCGGGACCGACGCCGACTTCGGCGAGAACGCTGCGAATGCGCCGCGCCTTGGAGCTGTAGCTTTCCTCGATGTTCGCCAGCGAGTTCGATTGCTTGGTCTCAACGCGTTCGATCGAGTCCTGAAGTCTGGCGAGCGAGCCATTCATGCCGCCGGCGGGTGCGCGTCCGGTGAAGCGGGCAACGATAGCCGAGAAGCCGCGCGGCTCAAGGCTTGCGCCGTCGCCGATGGGAGACGGTTTGCGCTGATCGCGTCCGTTCGGCTTGACCGAGCCGGTAACGCCGGGATCGCCGGCGAGGTTGCCGAGTGCGTTGGCGCGGGATTCCAGCATCGCCTGGCGTTTTGAAATCTGATCGAGTTTCTGCTCGACCTGTTCCTGGTCGAGCATTTGACGGCTGGTGACGCGATCGACTTGCGTACGCATGTCCGCGATGCGGTCTTCGTAGGCGTATTGCATCTCGGCCTGACGCGCGATCAGCCGTGTCAACACGTCGTCCTGAAACGCGAAGTACGTCACCGTCACCATCGTCCAGCCGGCCATGATGACCAGCGTGCCGACGAGGGTCCAGAACGCAACTGGCCCCGCGCGGACGAGCTTGCCGCGGTGAACCAGTGTGTAGTCGCCTGCGGCAATACGCTGTTGCGGCGCAGCCGTGCGCGGCTGCACACGCGCCGCTTCGCGATGGGCGTAGCGGTCGCCGGGATGATGGTGGGCAGCAGCAGGATACGACATCGACGCTCCCGCGCCGCCGATGTGCCAATGCAAATGCATCGGCCGCCGGTCTGGCGCGCCAACTTTCAGGCCCTCGATTAGAGCCAGATGTAGTTAATATTTCTTGAAATGGAATCGGTGTCGGCCGGGTCGGGACTCACGGCGTCCGGTTAGAGTGCCTTGGCCGCTGCCAGCACTTCCTCGGCATGGCCTTCGACCTTCACCTTTGGCCAGACCTGTGCGATTCGACCGTCTTCTCCGATCAGGACGGTGGAACGGATCACCCCCATGAACTTCCGCCCATACAGTGACTTCTCGCCCCAGGCCCCATAGGCCGCCAGCATTTCAGTGGTTTCGTCGGAGCCGGGCGGGATATTGAGGTCGTGTTTCTGCTTGAATTTACTCTGGGCTTTGACCGGGTCCGCCGACACCCCGAGGATGGCCGTATTGGCGCGGGAGAAGGCCGATTTATGCTTTGAGAAATCAATGGATTCTTTGGTACATCCGGGGGTGTCGGCCCGAGGATAAAAGTAGATAGCCAGCTTCTTTCCTTTGAAATCAGCCAGTGAAACCATACCGCCATCGTCGGCCGGGAGTTTGAAGCCGGGAGCCTTGGCTCCCACTGTCAGGGTGTCAGGGGCCGGTTTTGCAGGCATATGCCTTCCTTTCGTCGTTTTCGCGCGGTCATTCTGGTGGTTTGGGGCGACATGCTCAAGCCGGGAAGGCATGTGCGAGGCCGAAGATTTGTGTTTGCGGTTACGTAGGGCTTTTGCGCGTAGAATCCGGCCGGTGCACCAGTCTCAACAAGTCTTTGCTTTCGGGACATCGCAAGTGGCGCACATGTCGTTACGCGCCAGCGGATTGGCGTAAAGGGGACGTCCGGCCGTAATGGCAGCCAACGACGCCAATCCGATGCTGGCCGCGCTGCGCGGGCTCGAACAGAGCCTCGATGAGCACAAGCGCGCGCATAACGGGCAGGCAGAGAAGCCGGCGCCAGCCAAGGAGCCTGTGACGCCGCCCAAGCGATCCCGGCGGACTTACGACTTCGGCTTTTTCTCGCGCGCCTTGCTTGCCCTCAACAGCATTCCCTATCTGCACGCGCTGCGTCACCTGCGGCATCTGCGCCGCCTGGGCGTGCTGGGGCCACACCTGCGAAGAGCGGCTATCGCGCTGGCCGGTCTGGCCGTTGTCGGCGCCGTCGGCTTTGGCGTCCTATGGTGGCGGTTGTCGTCCGGTCCGATTTCGCTCGACATTGCGACACCATGGATCACCTCGGCCATCGAGCAGAACTTCGGAACGCGCCACAAGGTCGAGATCGGCGGCACCATTCTCGAACGCGACGAGAAAGGCCGCACGGCAGTCCGTATCCGCGACATTGTGGTGCGTGAGCCCGACGGCAAGATCGTCGCCAGTGCACCGCGCGCCGAAGTGGGGCTTTCCCACGCAAGTCTTTTCTCGGGTTCGCCGCGCGCCGAAAGCCTGAGTCTTGTCGGTGCGGAAGTGTCGGTACGCATCGGCACCGATGGCCAGCTCACGCTACTCGCCAATGAAGCCGCCGCCGCTGCGGCGAAGGATACGCCGTCAACCCCCGCGACTTCCTCGGCCGTGTTGTCGCATCCGGTATCCAAGACATTCCTTCGCGAAGCGCCGAAGAATTTTGCTGCGCTGCTGGCATGGATCGACAGCCTGAGCGCGCTTGGCCTCGACGGTTACGATCTCAATGAAATCGGCTTGAAGAACGGCCGCATCGTCATCGACGACCAGCGCAACGGCCAGCGCTCGGTGTTCGAGAACATCAGCGTGGGTCTGACGCGGCCGCAGGCCAGCGAAGTTGTCTTCACGGTTGGTTCGGAACAGATTGAACGGCCGTGGCTGTTGCTTGCAGGCGTCAAGTCGCTGGGCGAGGGGAGGCGTGGCATCAGCATCGAGGCGCGCAAGATCGCGCTGCGCGATGTGCTGCTGGCCCTGCGCGTCGGTGACGGGCAGTTCGACGCAGATATTCCGTTTTCAGCCGCGGTGCGTGCCGAGATCCAGCAGGATGGCACGCCAGTCTCAGCGGGTGGCCGGATCATCATTGGACCCGGCGTAATCGGTGAAAACGGCGATGAAAAGAGCCGCATCACCATCGACCGTGCCGAGGCCACGCTTGAGTGGGACCCCACGCGGCGCACCCTGACGCTGCCGTTCCAGATTGTGTCGGGTTCGACCCGCATCACGCTCGCCGCCTATGCGCAGGCGCCACGCGAGCAGGGCGGTATATGGCCGCTCGCGCTTTCGGGCGGGTCCATCGTGATCGCGCCGCCGGATGTGGCGGTCGACGACCACATCACGCTCAACCGCATCGCTATTCGCGGCAAGTGGGATCCGGCGCGCCAACGCATCGACTTCGAGCATGGCGACATCGCCGGCAAGAACATTGGCCTTGCGCTGTCCGGCAACCTCGACTTCTCCGGCGACGACCCGCGGCTCGCCATCGGGCTTGCAGCGCAGAACATGTCGGTTACGGCGTTCAAGCTGTTGTGGCCCGCGCTCGTCAATCCGCCCGTGCGCGAATGGGTCCAGCAGCATTTCGTGGCGGGCAACATCGACCGCGTCGAGCTTGCCGTGAATGCGCCGCTGCCGACGCTTCAGATGGGCGGACCGCCGACGCCGGAAGATGGCCTTTCGATTGAAGTTGTCACCAGCGGCGGCACGGTTACGGCGCTCGATGGCTTGCCCGCTATTCGCGACGCCGATTTCGTCACGCGCATCACCGGCCGCACGGCGACCGTGGCGCTGGGCCGCGGCACGGTCGAAATGCCCTCGGGCCGCAAGCTGACCATTACCGACGGGCTGTTTGAAGTACCGGATACCTGGATCAAGAAGCCGCCGGCCCGTGTGCGCCTGCGTGTCGATGGACCTGTGCCTGCGGCTGCCGAATTACTGGCGAGTGAGCGCCTGCGTGAATTCTCCGGCACGCCGCTCGATCCCGCGACCAGCCGCGGCACTGTCACCGCACAGGCGCAACTGGCGTTCACGCTCGATCCCGACGCACCGCGCGGTGTCACCACCTACAACATCACCACGGACGTGACGAACTTCGCCGTCGACAAGTTCGTGATGTCGCAAAAGGTCGAAGCGCAGACGTTGCGCATCACGGCCAACAACCAGGGCTATCAGGTCAGGGGCGACGTCCGCATCGGCGGCACGCCCGCGACCGTCGATTATCGCAAGCAGCGTGACGACGCCGACGCGCAGTTCCGGCTGCAGGCGACGCTCGATGACGCCGCGCGCACGAGGCTCGGCTACGATCTCAATGGCGTGACTGGCCCCATTACGGTGCGCCTCGTGGGTAAGGTCGCCAGCGGCGCGGATCAGGACAGCCGCTTCTCGGTCGATGCCGATCTCACGCAGGCGAAGATCGAAAACCTGATGCCGGGCTGGGTAAAGCCCGCGGGCAAGGCGACACGCGCGGTCTTCACCTATGTCGGCCGCCCCAAATCCACGCGCCTCGAAGACATCACGGTCGAAGGCAGCGGCACGCAGGTCAAGGGAACCGTCGAGGTCGATGCCAATGGCGACCTTGTTTCCGCGAACCTGCCGTCCTTCAATTTGTCCGAAGGCGACAAGGCTTCGCTGCGTGCAGACCGCGCGCCCGATGGTTTGATCAAGGTGGCGCTGCGCGGCGAAGTGCTCGATGGCCGCGGCTTCGTGAAAGCTTCCGTCGGGGGTCCGGCGCGCGATCCGAAATCGAAGGGGCTCGCCGACCTCGATCTCGATATCAAGCTTGGCGCGGTGGTCGGCTTCAACGGTGAAGCAATCCGCGGTGTCGATCTCAAGGTGCTGCGCCGCGGGGGTGTGATCCGCAATCTTTCGCTCAACGGCAAGATTGGCGTCGATACGCCGATCCTCAGCGATTTGCGCGGCAGGCAGGGCGGCAAGCAAGTCGTCTACATCGAGACCAATGACGCCGGTGCGCTGTTCCGCTTCACTGATACTTATCCGAAAATGGTCGGTGGCCAGATGTGGGTTGCCATGGACCCGCCGACGATGGACCAGGCGCCGCAGGAAGGCGTCCTCAACATCGCGAACTTCTCGATCCGTGGTGAAGCGGCGCTCGACCGCTTGGTGTCCGGTGCGCCGGGCGGCGCGCCGAATGGTGTCGAGTTCAGCCGCATGCGGGTGGAATTCACGCGTACGCCCGGCAAGCTCGCGCTGCGTGACGGTGTGGTGCGCGGGCCGATTGTCGGCGCGACCATGGAAGGGCAGATCGACTACGCGGCGAACGATGTACGTATGCGCGGCACGTTCATTCCGCTTTACGGCCTCAACAATGCGTTCGGCCAGATTCCCATCGTCGGCCTGTTCCTCGGCGGCGACAAGGAAGGGCTGCTGGGCATCACGTATGAAGTTGTCGGTCCGCCGGGCCGCTCGGTGCTGCGCGTCAATCCGATTTCGGCGGTGGCGCCGGGCCTGTTCCGCAAGTTCTTCGAGTTTCAGGGCAACCAGGGCGAGCCGATGGCGGCTGACCAGCGCACCTATGAGCAGCGCAGGCTTGACCCGCGGCCACCGCAACGCGAGCCGGGCGCCAGCCCGCGCAACGATCCCGCGCGTTAATCAGACCGGCTTCATCAGGACGTGACGCTTGCGGCCAAGCGAGAGCTTGATGACGCCTTCGGGCGTGAGGTCGCTCAGGGTCAGTTTCATCTTCTCGTCGGTCACGGTCGTATCGTTGACCTTGAGGCCGCCGCCCTGGATGTGACGGCGCGCTTCGCCGGTCGAGAATGCGAACCCGGCTTTGACCGCCGCCGCCAGCACGCCGTAGCCGACTTCGAGGTTGTCGCGCGGGAACTCGGCGGTCGGGAGCTGCTCGGCCAGCGCGCCTTCCTCGAAGGTCTTGCGCGCGGTTTCTTCGGCCTGCTGTGCGGCCTCGCGGCCGTGCACCAGGGCTGTCGCTTCGGTCGCGAGAATCTTCTTGGCCTCGTTGATTTCCTGACCCTTCAGCGCAGCAAGCCGCGCGATCTCGGCGAGCGGCATCACGGTGAAATACTTGAGGAAGCGTTCGACGTCGCCGTCCTCGGTGTTGCGCCAGAACTGCCAGTATTCATAGGGACTGACCATGGTGGCGTCGAGCCACACCGCGCCGGCGGCGGTCTTGCCCATCTTGGCGCCCGAAGACGTCGTGATGAGGGGAGAGGTCAGCGCAAACAGTTGTGCGCCATTCATGCGGCGGCCGAGATCAATGCCGCTGACGATATTGCCCCACTGATCCGAGCCGCCCATCTGCAACACGCAGCCGGTGCGCTTGTTGAGTTCGACGAAGTCGTAAGCCTGCAGGATCATGTAGTTGAATTCGAGGAACGACAGTTCCTGCTGGCGGTCGATGCGCATCTTGACGCTGTCCATCGACAGCATGCGATTGACCGAGAAGTGCTTGCCGACATCGCGCAGGAAATCGATGTAGTTGAGGCTGTTCAGCCAGTCGGCGTTGTTCGCCATGATGGCGTCCTTGCCGGCGGTGCCGCCGTCAAAGGTCAGGAACTTCGAGAAGATTGCGCGGATGCCCCTGAGGTTCGAATTGATGTCGTCCTCGGTCAGGATCCTGCGGCTCTCGTCCTTGCCGGAAGGGTCGCCGACGCGGGTGGTGCCGCCGCCCATCAGGGCAATCGGCCGGTGTCCGGTCTGCTGCATCCAGTGCAGCATCATGATCGGCAGGAGCGAGCCGACGTGCAGCGAGGCCGCCGTGCAGTCAAAACCGATATAGGCGGTAATGCATGAATTATTAGCAAGTTCGTCCAGCGCCTCGGGTTCCGAGATCTGGTTAATGAACCCGCGTTCGTCAAGAACGCGCAGGAAGGCCGATTTATATTTGCTCATGTCCAATACTCTCGCCGGGGGTGGGTGTATCAGGTCCGGCGCGGGATTCAACAAGGGCCGTTCAGCAAGATAGCATGCCTTTTTTGCGTCCAAACCCACTCTCAACTAAAGAGAAAGGGTGATTTGCTACGCCTCCGGGCGGCGGATCGGCGGGGGCTGGAATGGCACGGGTCAAGGCAATCGGCATGATGAGCGGCACGTCGCTCGATGGCGTCGATGTCGCCCTGATCGAGACCGATGGCCATCATATTTCGGCGTTCGGCCCATCGGGCTATCGCGCCTACAGCGATACGGAACGCGCCGTGCTGCGGCAGGCGTTGCAGGAGGCGGTGGCGCTGACGGGCCGTACCGCGCGGCCGGGCATTCTGGCCGAAGCCGAAGCGCTGGTGACGCGCACGCACGCCGAGACAATCGAGAAATTCCTTGCTGGCAACAATATCGACCGTGCCGGCATCGCCGTCGTTGGCTTCCATGGCCAGACCGTGCTGCACCGGCCGCAGATGAAACTCACGGTGCAGATCGGCGATGCGGATGCGCTGGCGCAGCGCCTTGGCCTGCCGGTCGCGTTTGATTTCCGTGGCGACGATGTCGCCAGCGGCGGGCAGGGCGCGCCGCTGGTGCCGATCTATCATTGCGCGCTGGTGACGGCGCTGAAAGGCCCGCAGCCGGTCGCGGTACTCAACGTCGGGGGCGTTGCCAACGTCACCTATTGCGATGGTGAGCATCCGCCAATCGCCTGCGACACCGGACCGGGCAATGCGCTGATTGACGACTTCCTGCGTGCCCGCACGGGACAGGCATTCGATGACGGCGGCGCGATGGCCGCGCGTGGCACGGTCAACGAGGTCTTCGTTGCGCGTGTGCTGCAGGACAAGTTTTTCGACCAGCCGCCGCCGAAATCACTCGACCGCAATGCCTTCGCGCACGCCAGCCTGTCATTGCCGGAAATGTCGGTGACGGACGGTTGCGCGACCCTGGCGATGCTCACTGCCGCGTCCGTCGCGCGCGTGGTGCGGCACCTCCCGCGTCCGCCGGCGCGCTGGATCGTCGCCGGTGGCGGCGCGCGCAACAAGACATTGGTGAATTTTCTCGCTGCGAAGCTCGCCCCGGCGATGGTTGAAACCGCCGATGCGGTCGGCTGGTCTGCCGACGCGCTTGAGGCGCAGGCTTTCGCCTATCTCGCGGTTCGCACGCTTGACGGTTTACCGATCACGTTCCCGACGACGACGGGCGTGAAGCAGGCGATGGCGGGCGGGCAGCTGGCGAAGTCGGGACTTCAGGACAAGACGCGCGCTGTTTCTGCGTGAGTTACGGCCGGACCGCCGGCGATTCCATTTTCATGCCGCGTGCGCGCCACATCAGGAATGCTTCCAGCGCGACATATTCCGGCGAACCAAGCGCATAACCCTCCGCGCGCATGCCGATGAGACAGTTGCGCAGCCGCCGTTGCAGCGAGCCGACCGATTGCCACTCCAGCCGGTAAAGCGGATAGCCGTTCGGATGGCCCTGCGGAATGGCGCTGCCTGCGAGCTTGCGGCCCCAGTTGTCGTCATGGCACTGCGCGCAGGAAAGATTGAGCTGGCCTTGCCGCTTCTCGAAGATGGCGCGGCCTTGATCGACCACAGGCTGCATGTTCTCCGGTGGCGGCGCGATTGCCATGCCGCGCGACTGCCGTGCGACATAGGCCGTCAGCGCCAGTAGGTCCTTGTTTTCGAACGGCAACGGCTGCGCCTGCTGGTGCTCGGTGCGGCAATTGTTGATGCGACCTTCGATGTCGAGCGGCTTGTTCTGTTTCGTATTGAACGCCGGATAGCGCGCCGCGACGCCTTTCATGGAAGTTGCCGCGTCGGTGTGGCAATCGGCGCAGGCCTTGCCCGCTGCACCTTCCTTTTTGCTCCACAGTGCTTCGCCGTCGAGCAGCCACAGGGTCGCCGGATTGGCGGTGTCGTCGTCCTGCATGGCGCGGGTGTCGCGGCCCATGGTGTCGTAGCCGGATTGCCGCTGGTTCAGCGGGATGTCGCCGGCACGCAACGGCGCTGCGGCAAGCGAGAGAATGCAGATCGCTGCCGCGCAGGCAGGCAGGGAGGCGGCATGCAGGATGTGAAAGATACGCCGGGCCGCGGTCATTCGGCCATGCTCATTCGACGGTGATGTTTGCCGAAGCGGTTTCGGTGAAACCATTGTCGCCGGTCCATGCGAATTCCAGCTTTCCGCTTTCCGTCGCGATGGTGTGGAACGTAACGAACGGATTGGCGGCGACGGCCGGGAACATGTCAGCGCGGAAAACTTCCTCGCCATTATATTTGCACGTCATCAGGGTAATGATGTCGCGCGGAATGATCTTGCCGTCGGGACCGGGGCGGAATCCCGGCTCCATGACATGCGAGATCAGCGTCTTGATCTGGATGACGCTGCCGCGCTTCGCCGTAGCAGGAACGTTGATGAGGACGCGGGCCATCAGTTGGTGCCTTCCAGACAGGCGGCCAGTGTCACGATTACGCTGATCTCATGCGACCAGAACGAGCCGTCGCTCATTTCCGCAATGCCGATCACGTTTTGCGAGTCGGAGAGGCGGATACGCGCGGAGATGTCAGCCTTGCCAGCGCGCGGGCCGAGATGGAACGTCACGACGTTCGGCTGCGGGTTGCGCTCGTTGAAGATATGGACGCCCTTCACATAATCCTTTGCCGTCATCGGGCTTTCGACCGTGAGCGACATTGCGACCGTATTGCCGTTCTCGACCAGCGGGGGAATATCGAGCTTGATCCTGCCGGTGCTGACTTTTGCCTCGCCGATCACCTTGCGGATCGCAGTCTTCATCGCTTCTGGTGTCGCGCCGGCGGGTCGAACGGCGAACAGCATCGTAGCGCCGCTCGCGCCAGCCCCGATCAGCAATTCGCGTCGTGTCGTGTTGATGTCCGTCATTTCTTCACTTCGCGCAGGGTCGCGAGATAGGCGACCACGTCTTCAATCTGTTCTGCCGACAATATCGGTTTACCGGCAAAGCTTGAACCCACCCGTGTCAGTCCGCCGGTCTTGTAATAGGCCGGCATGATTGTGTTGGCATTGAAGCGGCCGGCATCGACAATACGCAGGCGCAATTCCCCGATTTTCCAGCGCGAGCCGGCGCCCGCAAGGTCCGGGGCGAGGTCGCCTTGGAATTGCTCCTCCGGGATAATGCTTGCCGAGTGGCACAGAAGACAAAGCCCGACCTGCCGGTTGGCGACGATGGCGCGCCCGCGTGCCGGATCGCCCGGCTTTCCGGTGAGCGACAAGGGGATAGCCTCGCGGACAACTGCATAGGGCTTCACACGGTCCTGTGCCTGTGCCGCCGCAAGCGAAGCGAGCAACGCCACCAAACCTGGTACGAGCGTGCCCGCCGGCTTTTGTGAATGCGAGCGTAAGCCTGACGGGGTGCGGTTCATTCGGGTATCCGGGGCGGCGGGATCAAGCGCCGCCCCAAATCATATCACGCCGAGCGCAGGTCGTGGTTCTTGAGCGGGAACGTGCGAATGCGCTTGCCGGTCGCCGCGAAGATGGCGTTCAGCACCGAGGGGGCGGCGACGAAGATCGTCGGTTCGCCGACACCACCCCAGAAGTCGTTGGACGGCATGATGATGGATTCGACCACCGGCATTTCGTCCATGCGCATCACGTTATAAGTGTCGAAGTTCTCCTGCTCGATCTTGCCGCCGGCGACAGTGCATTCGCCGTAGAGCAGGGCGGAAAGCCCGTACACGAAGGAGCCCTCGATCTGGTACTGGATCTGCTGTGGATTAACCGCGTGGCCGCAGTTGGTCGCTGCGACGATGCGATGAATCTTCAGCGCGCCGCTCTTGCTGACCGAGACTTCGGAAGCCGCCGCGACGTAGCTGCCATAGCCCATGTGCTGGGCGATGCCGCGGAACACGCCTTCCGGCGGCTTGGTGCCCCAGCCGATTTTCTCAGCGACGGCATTGAGCGTGCCGAGATGCTTCGGGAACTTCGCCATCAGCTTGCGGCGGAACTCCAGCGGATCCTGACCGGCGGCATTCGCCAGTTCGTCCATGAAGCATTCGAGATAGATGGCGTTCTGGTTGTTGTTCACGCCACGCCAGAAGCCCGGCGTGATGTGCGGATTGCGCATCGAGTGGTCGATCAGCAGGTTCGGAATGTCGTAGCCGAACGCGCCTTCGGTGCCGCCGGGATTGAGTCCCTGGAACACGAACGAGTCCATGCCGTCCTTCAAGAGCTGCGGGATAAGGTTCGCAACAATCGACTGCGACGATATGCGCATGTGCAGCGACGTCAGGTTGCCCTTGTCGTCGAGCCCGCCGGTCAGCTTGGCCTGCGAGATCGGGTGGAAGCGGCCACGCAGCATGTCCTCTTCGCGCGACCAGATCAGCTTGATCGGCGTGCCCGGCATCTGCTTGGCGATCAGCACGGCCTGCTGCACGAAGTCGTGCGAGGAGGCGCGCCGGCCGAAGCCGCCGCCGAGCGACATACGATAGGACTCGCATTGCGCCACCGGCAGACCCGATGCCGCGGCGCAAACTGCGAGCGAGGTTTCCGCGTTTTGCGACGGCGACCAGACCTCACACTTGTCCGCGGTCCACAGTGCCGTGCAGTTCATCGGCTCCATGGGCGCGTGGTTCTGGTAGGGATAGCCGTAGACCGCCTCGATCTTTTTCGCCGCTTTGCCAAGTTCGGCGAGGGCGTCGCCCTGCTTGTTGCCGACGAACTTCGTGTCTGCGGTGAGGCCTTCCTTCAGCACCGCCGCAATCGTCTCGCTCGAGACCTTGTTGCTGGCGGTCTCTTCCCAGACGATCGGCAGCGCCTCGATCGCGGTCTTGGCGTGATACCAGGTGTCGGCCACCACGGCGGCGGCGTCGTCACCGACCTGCACGACCTTCTTGACACCCGGCATCTTCTCGACGGCGGCAGCATCAAAGCTCTTGATCTTGTTGCCGATCACGGGGCTCTGGCGGATCGCGGCGTTGAGCATGCCCGGCAGCTTGATGTCGATGCCGTAGATCTGCTTGCCGGTGATCTTGTCGGCGGTATCAAGACGCTTCACCGGCTTGCCGGCGATCTTCCAGTCCTTCGGATCCTTGAGCTTCGGTTCGGCGGGAGCGTTGAGCTTCGCAGCGGCCGCGGCTACCTTGCCGTAGGTCGTCGTGCGCTTCGATGCGGTGTGGGTGATGACACCCTTATCGACGGTGCATTCGCCGACCGGCACCTTCCATTCATTCGCCGCGGCCTGAATGAGCATCATGCGCGCAGCAGCGCCGCCTTCGCGGACGTACTTCTGCGACTGCCGGATGCCCTGGCTGCCAGCGGTCTGGTAATTTTGCCAGATGCGCTTGCGTGACAGGTTGAGGCCGGGCGTCGGGTAATCCCACGTCACCTTGGACCAGTCGCATTCGAGTTCTTCGGCGACAAGCTGGGCAAGGCCGGTGAGGGTGCCCTGGCCCATGTCGACGCGGGCGATGCGGATCACGACTGTATCGTCAGGATTGATGACGACCCAGGCGTTGATCTCGGGCGCTACCGGCATCTGCGCCGGCAGTTGTGCAGACATTCCGGTCTGCATGCCTGCGGCTTCGGCGTTGTCAGGAATGTTGAACCCAAGCGCCAGGCCCGCAGCGGCGGACGTGACGAGGAACGAGCGGCGATCCATCTTTGGCATGTAATTCATGATGCTGCTCCTTATGCCTTGGCCGCAGCGTGGATGCCTTCACGCACCCGCGAGTAGGTTCCGCACCTGCAGATATTGGTGATCGCCTTGTCGATGTCGGCATCGGTCGGCTTTGGCTTCTGCTTCAGCAGCGCCGCGACCGCCATCATCATGCCGCTCTGACAGTAGCCGCACTGGGGAACGTCCTTGTCGAGCCAGACCTGCTGCACGGGGTGAAGCTTGCCGTTGACCGCGAGACCTTCAATCGTGGTGATCTGCTTGCCCATGGCGGAACTGACCGGAACGGAGCAGGAGCGGGCGGCGCGGCCATCGATGTGAACCGTGCAGGCGCCGCATTGCGCAATGCCGCAGCCATATTTGGTGCCGGTTAGGCCCGCGTTCTCGCGCAGCGCCCACAACAGCGGCGTCGATGGATCGACGTCCACGTCCTGGGTTTTCCCATTGATGTTGAGCTTGACCATGCTTTTTCTCCCCTTGGCATTTGTACTTTTTAGAATTGGAACGATACTAAACTGATTGGCGCGAGTCCGGGAAGGCTTCCGGCAGAATCGCCTGCAAGTTTCACAGGAACGTGAGCCGCATGCCGCACCGCGGTTGCGCCGCGGAACTGGTTATAACCAATCAGGGCGGATGGATTCGGCAAGTGTTTCCATGCATGGCGTTCAGGCGGTGAAGGCGGGGCTCTGCCGCTGGACCCGGCCCATTGTGGCGGACAGATTGCCCACGGGACGCGACCTGGAAGGAACACAGGCTTGCGCGGTAACGGCGCGGCCTGAGGAGAAGCAACGTTGAACAACAGATATCAGGTCGGCATCGTCGGCGGTGGCCCGGTGGGGGTCGCGCTGGCGCTGGACCTCGGCATGCGCGGCATTTCCTGTGCGCTGGTGGAAACCCGCCCCGGATTGTCGAAAATCCCCAAAGGGCAGAACCTTACCCAGCGTACGCTGGAGCATTTTTACTTCTGGGGCCTCGCGGACGAACTGCGTGCGGCGCGCCTGATGCCCAAGGGCTATCCCATCGGGGAGCTTACCGCCTATGGCAGCCTGAGCAGCGGGTACTGGCAGGCGCCGGCGGGCCGTGAACTCGTGCGCGACTTTTATTCGCAGGCCAATGAGCGGCTACCGCAGTACCAGACGGAGGCCGTGCTTCGCAAAAGACTGGCGACATTGAAAAATGTCGATATCCGGCTCGGCTGGTCGGCGAAATCCATCGCACAGAACGCCGATGGCGTGCATGTGGAGATTGCGGAGGAAAAAGGTCCGGGCCGCGGCGCTTTCGATTGCGACTATCTGGTCGGCTGTGACGGCGGGCACTCGCTGGTGCGCAACACTGTCGGGATCGACCGTGGCGGCACCGATTTCGACCAGATGATGGCGCTGGTCGTGTTCCGCTCGAAGGAACTGCACGAGAAACTCAAGATGTTTCCCGAGCGCTCGACCTATCGCGTCATGCACCCGGACTACAAGGGCTATTGGCAGTTCTTCGGACGGATCGACGTCGGTGAGGGCTTCTTTTTCCATTCGCCGGTGCCGGGAAACTCCACCCGGGAGAATTTCGATTTCCACGGGCTGCTGGAGCAGGTTGCTGGCTTCAGGTTCGCCGCCGAGTTCGATCACGTCGGGTTCTGGGATCTGCGCGTGGCAGTGGCAGACAAGTATCAGGTTGGCCGTGTGCTGATTGCGGGCGATGCTGCGCACAGTCATCCGCCCTATGGTGGCTATGGACTGAACAATGGCCTGGAGGACGTCGCCAACCTCGGCTGGAAGCTCGCTGCGAAGCTGCAAGGCTGGGGTGGCGACAAGCTCGTCGAATCCTACAGCGAAGAGCGCAGGCCGATCTTCAAGGAAACCGCGGAGGATTTCATCGCCGCGCGCATTACGACCGATGGCGAATTCCTCGCGCGCTACAATCCCGCGACCGACAAGCCCGGGTTCGAGACAGCCTGGAACGCCCGCGAGACCGATGTCGGCACGCGCGCCAAGAGCTACGAGCCAAACTACGAGGGCTCATCTGTCATCGACGGGCCGCCGGGCGGCGTGTGCAGCGCGCACGGCACCCACATGTTCAAGGCGCGCGCGGGCCATCATCTGACGCCGCAGGTGCTTTCAACCGGCGCTGATGTATTCGAGCAATTGGGTGGCGGCTTCACGCTGCTGGCGTTCGATGCGCCCGAGCGCACGGTGAGTGCGTTTGAAAGGGTGGCAGCGGATTTGGGCGTGCCGTTCAAGGTCATCCGCGACACTTATAAGGAGAAGCGCATGGCCTATGAGGCGCGCATGGTCCTCGTGCGGGCCGATCAGTATGTGGTCTGGACTGGCGATACGGCGCCGGATGATACCAATGCGCTGATGCGAAAGGTCGTCGGCCTTTAGCTATTCAGATTTTGCGATGCCGGCCTGCTGGACGACCTTGCCCAGCCGGCCGATCTCGGTCTGGAGGAATGCTTTAAGCTGATCGACGGAAAGATAATCGACGGAAATGCGTCCGGTCTTGGCGTAATCGGCCTTCACTTCGGGAAGCGCGATGACGGCTTTGATCTCCTTGTGCAACCGTTCGACGATGGCCGGCGGCGTGCCTGCCGGCGCGACGATCATCTGCCAGGACACGAGATCGAAGCCGGGTGCGCCGTTCTCGGACAACGTCGGAATATCGGGCGCCTGCGGATTGCGGAACTGTGACGAGAAACCGATGGCGCGCACCTTGCCCGCCTCGATCAGCGGCAGCGCGGGCGTGGCTTCGGCGAATTGCATCGGAATATGGCCGGCGATAAGATCGTTGATCGCCATCACATCGCCCTTGTAGGGCACGTGTACGAGTTTCATGCCGGTCATGGACTTGAGCAATTCCATGCTCAGGTGTTGCGGCGAGCCGGGACCCGCGGAACCGTAGGAAAGCTGGTCTTTTGTTGATGCCGCGAGCCTCACGAGATCGCTGACGTTCTTCACCGGCAGCCTGGGATTGACCACCAGCACGAACGGCGCGTTGGCCACGAGCGCAATCGGCGCAAAATCCTTCGCTGGATCGTAGCCCAGATTCTTGTGCAGGCTGACGGCGAAGGCAAGCGGCGTCGAGGTGCCGAGCATCAATGTGTAGCCATCCGGTTCGGCCTTGGCGACGTAGCGTGCGCCGATCACGGTGCCGCCGCCGGGCTTGTTCTCGATGACGATAGATTTTCCGAGCCGTTCCGCGAGACGGGGCGCGATGACACGCGCGAATACGTCAAGCCCGCCGCCGGCGGCGTAAGGCACGACGAGCGTAATGTTGCGATTTGGATAGTTCTGCGCCGACACAGGCGAGGTTGTGAGTGCAAGTGCGATACAAACTGCGGCTTGCGATACGCGGTTGAGGACTTTGCTGGTCACAAGGCGTTTCCTTCTGCCGTGTCGCCACTCATGGCGGCAATTCACGGCACCTTGATGTTAGCCTTCTGCGCAATGTCGATCCACAGCTTCACTTCGGTTTCGATGGTCTTTTGAAATGCTGTAGGTGTGCCGCCCGCTGGCGACATGCCTTGCTGGGCGAACTTGGCGATCAGTTCAGGTTCGCGGATGGCGCGGTTGATCTCGAAATTGAGCTGATCGACGATTTCGCGCGACGTTCCGGCGGGCGCGAGCAGGCCGACCCACTGGATGGCCTCAAAACCCGGATAGCCTGACTCGGCGACGGTTGGAATTTCCGGGAATTGCGGGTCGCGCGTGAGGCTGCCGACTGCAACGGCCTTCATGGCGCGTGCTTCGATCTGTGGCAGCGAAACCTGCGGCGACAGCACGGCGAATTGGGTTTCACCCGTCAGCAGTGACGTGACCGCAGGCGCGCCGCCACGATAGGGAATGTGCTGCATCAGGATGCCGGCGCGTTGCTCGAACAGCTCCGTCACGAGATGCCCCTGGCTCGCAGGACCGACGCTCGCGAAATTGAACTTGCCGGGCGCGGCTTTGGCGAGCGCGACGAATTCCAGGAGGGTCTTGGCCGGCGTCTGGTTGCCAACGACAAACATCAGCGGATTGCGCGACACCATCGCGATGGCTGCGAGATCATTCACGGTGTCGTAAGGCAGCGTGTTGTTGGTGGCGGGCACAATCGTGTGGCTCGATGCCACCATCAGCAGGGTGTAACCGTCAGGTGCCGCCGCGACGACGGCCTTGGTGCCGATACTGCCGCTCGCGCCGCCGCGGTTGTCGATGATGACCGGCTTGCCGAGCGCCTGCTCAAGATAAGGTGCGACCAGCCGCGCGACCGTGTCGTTCAGGCCGCCGGCTGGAAACGGCACGATGATCTTGATCGTCTGGGTCGGGTAGGGTTCCGCCGCTGCACCCATTAAAAGTGTAGCAGCGAGCAGGCCGGACGCGCCGAGCTTGAGCGCGGCCCTGCCAAAGCAAAATGCAATGCCGGAACGAAACGCATCCATCGTGGCGTTCCTATCGTTCAGTTCAATGTTATTGCGCTCAGCCCGCGCCGGTGCGGCGTCCGCGCGGTTCCGGCTTGACGGTGGCACCCGCGGCGAGGCGCTTGTCGAGATAGGCCCCGACGTTGGTGATCAGCGGTTCGACCTTGCCGTCGAAGAAGTGGTTGGCGCCGGGCAGCACCTGATGGTCGATCACGATGCCCTTTTGCGTCTTGAGCTTGTCGACCAGCGCGTTGACGTCCTTCTGCGGCACGACCGCGTCCTTGTCGCCATGGATGATGAGTCCGGACGACGGGCAGGGCGCAAGGAACGTGAAGTCGTAGAGGTTCGCGGGCGGCGCAATCGAGATGAAGCCTTCGATTTCGGGGCGGCGCATCAGGAGCTGCATGCCGATCCAGGCGCCGAACGAAAACCCGGCGATCCAGCATGAACGGGCCTCGGGATTGATGCTCTGGGCCCAGTCGAGGGCGGAAGCTGCATCCGACAACTCGCCGGTACCATGGTCGAACGAGCCCTGGCTCCGTCCGACGCCGCGGAAGTTGAAGCGCATCACGGCGAAGTTGCGGGCCGCAAAGGCATAATAGAGCTGGTAGATGATCTGGTGGTGCATCGTGCCGCCGAACTGCGGGTGCGGATGCAAAATGATGGCAATCGGCGCATTGCGGGTCTTGGCGGGATGGAATCGGCCCTCGATCCGTCCGGCGGATCCAGTGAAAATGATCTCGGGCATGTGAACCTCTCGGCGGCTGAACCGCGCTCAATGATGGCGCTAAGTGGTTGCGCTTAAACCGTTTACGCGTGCGCTTGACGCGGCCGGTTGGGGATTGTAGTTCTTTTTAGAATAATTCCAATGACTTAGAAGCATTCTAAACTGTGTTGCTGTGAAACGGTGCGGCGGGTTTTCTAACACGAGTGGCACGTCAAAAAGCAAGTGTTTTAAGTGGCTTCGGCTGGCTCTGTGACTGGGTAGAATTAATGAGTGCGCGGGTTTACCTCGACTGGAATGCCACCGCGCCGCTGGGCGAGGACGCCCGCGCGGCCATGCTGGCGGCGATGGACGTGGCGGGGAACCCGTCATCGGTCCATGGCGAGGGCCGCTCGGCGCGCAAGCTCGTTGAAAATGCACGCGAAACCGTCGCCGCGCTGGTCGGGGCGCAGGCCAGGAACGTCATTTTTACCTCCGGTGGCACCGAGGCCAATGTGCTGGCGCTGACGCCGCATGTGACCGATGGCAAGGACACACGGACCCGCGAGACATTGCTCTGCAGCGCGCTGGAACACCCATCTGTCGGCCTGGCAGGGCGGTTTAACGCCTCGCAGGTTGTTACGCTTGCTTGCCAGCCGTCGGGCAAGGCGGATTTAGCGGAATTAGAGGCCAGGGTTTCGGAATACGGAAAATCCGGCGCCGGATTCCTGGTTTCGCTGATGCATGCCAACAACGAGACCGGGGTCGTGCCGCCGGTCGCGGAAGCCGCCGCCATTGTCCATGCGGCGGGCGGATTGCTGCACGTCGATGCGGTGCAGTCGGCCGGAAAAATTCCCTGCGATATCGGCGCGCTTGGCGCAGACCTTCTGACGATCACGGCGCACAAGATCGGCGGGCCGAAGGGCGTTGGCGCGCTCATCAAGGCGCGCGAAAGCCTGACCGTGAATGCGATCTTCAATGGCGGCGGGCAGGAACGCGGCACGCGCGGCGGCACCGAGAATGTCACCGGCATTGCGGGCTTTGGCGCGGCGGCTGTGGCTGCGCGAGCCAACCTTGCTTCCTACGGGCAAAATCTCGCCGGGCTTCGCGATTACTTCGAAGCCAGTCTGCGCGCGATCGACGAACGTACTGTTGTGTTCGGCGAAAGCGCCGATGCGCGGCTTCCCAACACGTCGCTGTTCGCCGTGCCGGGCGTGAAGGCGGAAACCGCGCTGATTGCCATGGACCTCGCGGGCTTCGCGGTATCATCGGGCTCAGCCTGTTCGTCGGGCAAAGTGTCCGCCTCGCATGTCCTCAAGGCCATGGGCGTCAGCGACGAACTCGGCGCTTGCGCCATCCGCCTGAGTACCGGCCCCACGACCACGCGGGCCGAAATCGAATCTTTCCTGGCGGCTTGGAGCCGGCACGTCGCGACCTTATCTAAGGAGAGGCGCGGCATTGCCGCGTAACAACTCCAACCCATCGTTTGAAAGACTTTGAACGCGCCTTCCTCGGCGACTTGAACACACATCCTACCCGCGGTCCTTGAAACCGCAGCGGAGATTAAAATGCCGGCCCTGCAGGAGACCGTCGATCAGGTACGCAGTATCGACGTCGATCAATACAAATACGGTTTCGTCACCGACATCGAATCCGAAAAGGCCCCCAAGGGCCTGTCGGAAGACACGGTGCGTTTCATCTCCGCCAAGAAGAACGAACCGGAATGGATGCTGGAGTGGCGGCTGGCCGCCTATCGCCGCTGGCTGACCATGACGGAGCCGACCTGGGCGCGTGTGGACTATCCGAAGATCGACTATCAGGATCTCTATTATTATTCCGCGCCCAAGAAGAAGGGCGACGGCCCGAAGTCGCTCGACGAGATCGACCCGGAAATCCTTGCGACTTACGCGAAGCTCGGCATTCCGCTGCGCGAGCAGGAAATCCTTGCCGGCGTCTTGAAGCCGCAGAGCGACGATAACGACGAAGACGATCAGCCGAAGGGCGAGCAGCGCCGCGTCGCCGTCGATGCCGTGTTCGACTCGGTTTCCGTGGCGACCACCTTCCAGGAAGAGCTGAAGCGGTCCGGCGTCATCTTCATGCCGATCTCGGAGGCGCTGCGCGAGCATCCCGAACTGGTACGTAAATATCTCGGCACGGTCGTCCCTGTGACGGACAACTATTTTGCGACGCTCAACTCGGCGGTGTTTTCCGACGGCTCGTTCGTTTACGTGCCGCCGGGCGTGCGCTGCCCGATGGAGCTATCGACTTACTTCCGCATCAACGAGAAGAACACCGGCCAGTTCGAGCGCACGCTCATCATCGCCGACAAGGGTTCCTACGTTTCGTATCTCGAAGGCTGCACCGCGCCGATGCGCGACGAGAACCAGCTTCATGCCGCCGTGGTCGAACTCGTCACGCTCGACGACGCCGAGATCAAATATTCGACGGTGCAGAACTGGTATCCGGGCGATAGCGTAGGCAAGGGCGGCATCTTCAATTTCGTGACCAAGCGCGGCGATTGCCGCGGCGCGCGCTCGAAGATTTCGTGGACCCAGGTCGAGACCGGCTCGGCGATCACCTGGAAATATCCGAGCTGCATCCTGCGCGGCGATAATTCCCGTGGTGAATTTTATTCGATTGCGATTTCCAACGGAAAGCAGCAGGTCGATAGCGGCACCAAGATGATCCACCTCGGCAAGAACACCACGAGCCGGATCATTTCCAAGGGCATCGCGGCGGGCAAGTCGAACAACACCTATCGCGGTCTTGTATCCGCGCATCGCAAGGCAGCGAACGCGCGCAACTTCACCAACTGCGACTCGCTCCTCATTGGCCACCACTGCGGCGCGCATACGGTGCCGTATATCGAAGCCAAGAACGCGACGGCGACATTCGAGCACGAGGCGACGACCTCGAAGATTTCCGAGGAAATGCTGTTCTACTGTATGCAGCGCGGCATTTCGGCGGAGGAGGCGACTGCGCTGGTCGTCAACGGCTTCGTCCGTGATGTGTTGCAGCAGTTGCCGATGGAATTCGCGGTCGAGGCCCAGAAGCTGATTTCGATCAGCCTTGAAGGCTCGGTGGGTTAATCAGTTTGTCGTCATCACCGGGCCGCGCCGGAGGCGCTCGTCCCGGTGATCTCGATCAGGCGGGCAGGTTGCTCACCTGATCGGGATGGCCGGAACAAGTCCGGTCATGACGAAGGAAAGAGTTGAGAGTGGAATGTCCGACTTCGACCGCGCATTGAGTGCCATTGAGACCAAGCGTTCGCGCGAGGAAGCCGCGCGCAAGCGCCGCGTCGAAGCGGCGGCGCAATTTTTGAAGACGTTTTACGAGAAGGACATCAAGCCTTCCCGGAAGCTTCAGGAGTACGGGATCGAGGCGGCGTTCGATGGCTTGCGTCTCGTGCTGGAACGGCCGGGCGAAGGACAGTTTTCGGAAGGCTTGCTGATCGTGGTCGGCGAACAGGGTGAAATCGACGTCGGCGGCAAGTCGCTCGGGCGGTTTGCGGCGGGCGATGAGCAGGCAAGGAAGAGCGACCTGATCTCGGAGATCATTTCGCATTTTAGTTTGTAACTGCTGTTGCGGTCGAAAGCCGGTGGAGCGGCGAATTCAGTTTACCCTCTCCCCTTGAGGGAGAGGGTGGTGAGCGAACGAAGTGAGCGAGCCGGGTGAGGGGTATGTTCCGTGAGTTTTACCCCTCACCCCGCTCGCTTACGCTCGCGACTCTCTCCCTCAAGGGGAGAGGGTATGACCGCCTGCATGGGCGGAGGCGTGTGTAGAGATAGAAAGTTGAAGGATTAAGTCGTGGCAATGCTTGAAATCAAAAATCTGTCGGTCGTGGTCGATAGCCGCCAGATTCTCAATGGCCTCAACCTCACCGTGAACAAGGGCGAGGTTCACGCCATCATGGGGCCGAACGGCGCGGGCAAGTCGACGCTGGCGCACGTCCTTTCGGGCAAGGCCGGTTACGAAGTCACCGGCGGCGAAGTGCTGTTCGAGGGCAAGAACCTGCTGGAGTTGCCCGCCGACGAGCGCGCCGCCATGGGTGTGTTCCTCGCTTTCCAGTATCCGCTCGAAATTCCCGGCGTTGCGACCATGACGTTCTTGCGCACGGCGCTCAATTCGCAGCGCAAGAAGCGCGGCGAACCGGAACTGACGACGCCCGATTTCATGAAGCGCGTGCGCGATGGCGCAGCCAAGCTCGGCATCGCGCAGGAAATGCTGCGCCGTCCGGTCAATGTCGGATTTTCCGGCGGCGAGAAGAAGCGCAACGAAGTGCTGCAGATGGCGCTCCTCGAGCCCAAGCTCTGCGTGCTGGACGAAACGGATTCAGGCCTCGACATCGACGCGCTCAAGATTGTCGCCGAAGGCGTCAATCAGTTGCGTTCGCCGGAGCGCGGCTTCGTCGTCATCACGCATTATCAGCGGCTGCTCGACTACATCGTGCCGGATATTGTCCATGTGCTGGCCAAGGGCCGCATCGCCAAGACCGGCGGCAAGGAACTGGCGCTCGAACTCGAAGCCAATGGCTATGCGGCATTCCAGGACGAGGCGGCGTAACGCATGAACGCCGAAGTCAAACAGATCAAGACGGCGGCCGAGAGCGCGCTGGCGGCGAATTTCGCCGCGAGCAAGTCGCGGCTGCCGGGCGGCCCGCAGACCGCGGGCGAACGCGAGCAGGCATTCAAGCTGTTCGAGCGCCGTGGCCTGCCGCACCGCCGCATCGAGGAATGGAAACATACCGACCTGCGCGTGCTGATGCGCGACGCCAAGCCGCTCGCCGCGCCGCCGGACGCGGCAGCGAAAGACCGCGCCAAGCATTCCGGCGGACTGGTGTCGGGCGTGCCAATGCACCGGCTGGTATTCGCCGATGGCGCTTTCGTGCCGGAACTCTCGGACGCGGTGGATTTTCTCGCCGGTGTTACGATGGTATCGCTCGCCGACATGCTGGCGCGTAACGATGCCGGCTCGGCTTTCGCGCCGCCGGAAGCCCCGCAGGCCGGTGGCGACGACGCCGCGCTCGCGCTCAACACCGCGATGATGACCGACGGCGCGGTGATCCGCATTGCCAAAGGCACCGTGGTCGACAAGCCGATCCATCTGGTGTTCTCGCACTCAGGCAGTGCCGCCACCGCGACGTTTACCCGCTCGCAGATGATCGTCGAGGCCGGCGCAAAGGTGACGCTGGTCGAAAGTCACGAAGGCGCGGATGACGTCGATTATCAGGTCAGCACGGCGCTCAACCTCGTGGTCGGCGATCGCGCCGAAGTAAATCGCGTCAAGGTCGGGGCTGAGGGCGCCAGGGCGCTGCATATCGCGACCCTGATCGCCGATGTCGGCGAGGGAGCGCAGCTTCGCGACTTCATTTTCAATATCGGCAGCGCGGTGACGCGCAACCAGCTGTTCGTGACCTGCAGCGGCAAGAACGCCAACGTGATGCTGGCGGGCGCTTCGCTTCAGCGCGGCACGCAACATGCCGATACGACGCTGGTGCTGGATCACGCCGTCGGCGGCTGCACCAGCCGCGAAGTGTTCAAGGCGGTGCTGGATGATGAGAGCCGCAACGTGTTCCAGGGCAAGATCGTGGTGCGCCAGAATGCCCAGAAGACCGATGCGCGCATGATGACGCGGGCGCTGCTGTTGTCGGATGACGCCGAAGCCGACAGCAAGCCCGAACTGGAAATCTTTGCCGACGATGTGCAATGCGGCCATGGCGCGACGGCGGGCGCGTTGGACGAGAATTTGAAATTCTACCTGATGGCGCGCGGCATTCCCGAGCATGAGGCGGAGGCTTTGCTGATCCAGTCGTTCGTCGGCGATGCCATCGAGACGATTGCGCACGACGGCCTGCGCGATGCGCTGATGTTCGCGACGGTGCGGTGGCTGGGGGCGCGGGTGTGATGAATTTAGTGGCGACGTTTCTTGCTTCACCTCTCCCCGTTTACGGGGAGAGGTCGGCGCGTCTTCCGCGCCGGGTGAGGGGCTTTCTGCAAGGAAAGTTGCCCCTCACCCCAACCCTCTCCCCAGCGAAAGGGCGTTCACGCCCGTCTTCAACGGGCTTTGCGGGGAGAGGGAGTGAGAGACCGTTTGCGTGGAGCGTTTTGTGATGGACCAGAAAACCTCAACCTACGACGTCGCGCGCATCCGCAAGGATTTCCCGATCCTCGCCATGCAGGTCTATGGCAAGCCGCTCGTCTATCTCGACAACGCGGCGTCGGCGCATAAGCCGCAAGTGGTACTCGACCGTATCCAGCAGGCCTATACGAGCGAATACGCCAACGTGCACCGCGGGCTGCATTACCTCGCCAATGCGGCGACGGAAGCCTACGAGGGCGGACGCGAGAAGGTGCGGGCGTTCCTTGGCGCAAAACGTCCGGAAGAAATCATCTTCACGCGCAACGCCACCGAGGCGATCAACCTCGTGGCCTATACGTTCGGGCGCGACCAGATCAAGGCGGCCGGCGACGAGATCGTGCTGTCGATCATGGAGCACCATTCCAACATCGTGCCGTGGCATTTCCTGCGCGAGCGCCATGGCGCGGTCATCAAGTGGGCGCCCATCGACAACGAAGGCAATTTCCTGCTGGAGGAATTCGAAAAGCTGCTGACGCCGAAGACCAAGATGGTCGCGTTGACGCACATGTCGAATGCGCTCGGCACGGTCGTGCCGGTGAAGGAAGCGGTTGCGCTATGCAAGGCGCGCGGCATTCCGGTGCTGATCGACGGCTCGCAGGGCGCGGTGCATCTTGATGTGGATGTGCAGGATATTGATTGCGATTTCTATGTCTGTACCGGGCACAAGATTTATGGGCCGACCGGCATCGGCGCGCTATATGGCAAATATGAGCGGCTCTCCGCCATGCGGCCATTCAATGGCGGCGGCGAGATGATCCGCGAAGTCTCGGAAGACCGCGTGACCTACGGCGAGCCGCCGCATCGGTTCGAGGCCGGTACGCCGCCGATCGTGCAGGCGGCGGGGCTGGGTGCCGCCATCGACTATATCAACAGCATCGGCAAGGCGAATATCCGCGCCCATGAGCATGACCTGGTGCGCTACGCCCATGAGCGGCTGGGCGAAATGAATGCGATCCGGATTTTCGGCAATGCCAAAAACAAGGGGCCGATTGTCTCCTTCGAGATGAAAGGCGCGCATCCGCACGATATCGCGACCCTGATCGACCAGGCAGGCGTCGCCGTCCGGGCCGGCACCCATTGCAACATGCCGCTGCTGGCGCGGTATGGCGTCACCGCCACATGCCGGGCGTCTTTTGCGATGTATAATACCCGCGAGGAAGTCGATGCCCTCGTGGCGGCCCTCATCAAAGCGCAGAGTGTGTTCGCATGACCCAGAATTCTGACAACAACGAAATCAAGGATCCGAATGCCGCGCCTGTAGCGGAAACGCCGGTTGCTGCCGTCGCCGCACCCGCGACCGCGCCGACGAGCGAGGAACTGTCCAAGCTCACCGACGACATCGTCGGCGCGCTCAAGACCGTCTATGACCCGGAAATCCCGGCGGATATCTACGAGCTGGGCCTGATCTACAAGATCGACATCGCCGACGACCGCGCCGTGAGCGTGGACATGACCCTGACGACGCCGAATTGTCCGTCGGCGCAGGAACTGCCGATCATGGTCGAAAACGCGGTAGCGAGCGTTGCCGGCGTCGGTCCGGTCAAGGTTTCGGTGGTCTGGGACCCGCCGTGGGACCCCAGCCGCATGACCGACGAGGCCAGAGTCGTTCTGAATATGTGGTAATCGTCTGCAAATCGGGGATCGACCCTGCGCCGGGTGCGCGCGGACGACCTTCAATTTACAGGAATCGTTGTTATTTTAGCTGTACCGTTCAATTCGGATTCTGGGTCTTGAACCCGGGGAGACTGAAATGAATACGCCGATCAAGCCGCGTCCGCGCCCGCAGGTGATGCGTCTCACCGAGAACGCCGCCGAGCATATTCGCGGCATTCTGGCCAAGGCCGAACGCCCGGTCGCGGGCGTGCGCGTCGGCGTCAAGAACGGCGGCTGCGCCGGCATGGAATACACCATGGAATACGCCGATGCCGTCAACGCCACCGATGAGGTGGTCGAGGACAAGGGCGTCAAGCTGCTGATCGATCCCAAGGCCGTATTGTTCCTCTTGGGCACCGAGATGGATTTCAAGGTCGACAAGCTCACGTCAGGTTTCGTGTTCAACAATCCGAACCAGACTTCGGCCTGCGGCTGCGGCACCTCGGTCGCGATAACGCCGGCTGGCGAGCCTGCGCACGATCATGCCCATTAAGGTTTTGCACGCGCACTAGGCACCGCGGGGGCACGTCCAATGGACCCCGATCACATCCGCGAACTGTTCTCGCAATTCCGCCCGGTCGAAGTGCGCCGCATGTTCGGCGGCGCCGGCGTTATTGCGGACGGGCTGACCTTCGCCATCGTATTCGAGGGCGTCGTTTATCTGCGCATCGACCCGGAGACGATCCCGGAGTTCAAGGACGAAGGCTCAAAGCCGTTCGTCTATCCTTACGCCAAAAAGATGCGCCGCCGCGACCCGGAGGCGACGCCGTTCTGGCGGATGCCCGAACGGCTCTATGACGATCCGGATGAAGCGGCGCGTTTTGCGCAGCGTGCGCTCGACGTGGCGCGGCGCAAAAAGGCCGCCAAGCCCAAACCCAGGCCGCGCGTGAAGGCGCAGCCCAAAGCGCCGGCAAAGCGGCCCGCGAAAAAGCCCGCACGCAAGGCCGCTCTTGCAGGCAAAAAGCCCACCATGCGCGTACGGCGGCGCAACGTCGCAGCTTCGCGGTAATTGGCCCGATTATCCGCAGCCGGGCTTCGCAACGGCAACTTCCCGGCGCAGAATATCGCCAAGTTCGATCCGGCCGGAGTAGCCAGCTGGAATCGAACATCACACGGGAGACGTTCATGCGATTTGCCACATCCAAAACTGCGCTTGGCCTGCTGGCGGCGGCGGGGCTTGCCGCGCTGATCGGCGCCGCGCCTGCGCGTGCGCAAGACAAGACCTTCGACCTCAAGATCGGCACATGGTCGCCGACGACGCATCCGCTGCAAAAGGCGTTCGAGGAGTGGTCGGCCTCGATGACCAAGGCGTCGAACGGCACCCTGAAATTCACCATCTATCCGGCCGAGCAACTCGGCAAGGCGTTCGATCATTACGACATGGCGCGTGACGGCATCGCCGACATCACCTACGTCAGCCCCGGCTACCAGCCCGGCCGCTTCCCCGTGATCGACGCCGGTGCGCTGCCGTTCCTGCTGTCGAACAAGAACGGCACGCCCGCGCTAGACGAGTGGTATCGCAAGTACGCGCCAGCCGAGATGAGCGACGTGAAGATGTGCTTCGCCTTCATCCACGATCCGGGCGACTTCCACACCAGGGACAAGAAGATTGTGGTGCCGGGCGATGTGAAGGGCATGAAGATCCGCCCTGCACACGCCATGATGGCGAGCTTCATCACCAAGCTCGGCGGCACCAACGTGCAGGGCTCCGCGCCGCAGGTGCGTGACATCATCGAGAAGGGCGTTGCGGAAGGCGTGACCTTCCCGTGGGGTTCGATCATGCTGTTTGGCATCGACAAGGTCACGAAGTACCACATGGAAGAGGGGCTTTACGCGACGCCGTTCGTCAATGTGATGAACAAGGACAAGTACAACCAGATGTCGGCGGCGCAGAAGAAAGTCATCGACGATCACTGTTCGACCGAATGGGCCGCGAAGTTTGCCGGTCCCTGGTCGGATTTCGAGCATGGCGGCATCGCCAAGATCAAAGCATTGCCTGACCATGAGGTTTATCGTCTGACCGACGCGCAGCGCAAGGAATGGAAAGACGCCGCCGCGCCGCTGGTTGGGGAGTGGATGGGCAACGTCAAGAAAAAGAATGTAGATGGCGACAAGGCGCTGGCGGAGTTCAAGGAGATCATCGCCAAGTACAAGGCGGGGTCGTAGTTAGCTGGCCACCGTCCCGCCCGGTGCTTTGCGCCGGGCGGGACGGTGGCAAGATGTCTGAAAGCTGACGGAACCTAATCGGCCTCTCGCCGGTTGATGTCCCCATGGATATCCCGGAAACCCTCAACCACCTGTTGTCGGCGCTGGCGAGGCTCAAGCGCAAGCCGGCGCCGGAAGTCATCGTCCATGATCCTGCCGCCGATGCGCCGCATGACATGGACGATCCGTTCTTTGACCAGAAAGTGAAGGACCGGGTTGGCGCGGTAATCTCGAAATCGGCGGCCAGGAAGTAACGGCTTCGTCCCCACGCTGTTCAGAAAAGCGTCCCGGCGGCGGCTGGAGTAGCTCGTCCTCGAAGCCCGGCCCCCTTGAGCGGCCGGGTTTTTTGATTCAGGGAACCCATTACCGTTTCGCGAATTGACAGGCGGCGGAACAGCCGAACAAGAAGGAAAACGCCTATGAGTCTTGGCACAATTATTCTGATTATTCTTGTCATCGCCCTGCTGGGCGGGTTCTCGGGGTTGGGTGGCGGTCGGTTCTACGGCACCGGCTACTACGGCGGTGGCGGACTTGGCCTCATCATCGTGGTGCTCCTGATCCTTGTCCTGATGGGACGAATTTAGAGAGCCCCGGCACAAGCTGAAAATACATCGCCCGCCTGCTGGTCATGCCAGCAGGCGGGCGAAATGCTTTGAAAGACCATCTGCTTTTGCGGCGCAGCTCTAGACCTTGGGCGGCGTGTCCGCGCGGTCGAACACCGGAATGTCCTTGCGCCGCTCGTTCGCGCCGGTCGGGATATCTTCCGCGCCGTGGCGAATGGATTCATCGCTCGCGTTCAGGCCATCGTCGGTTTCGTTGGCCTTACTGCCGGCGTCGTGCCGCTTTGGTGCTTTTCTCGTACTCATGCTGTCCTCCAGACGTTGACTGGAGAGGCAACGGCTGCGCGTCCGCGATGTTCCGAAGGTTTGCATGAAGCGAATGGTGCGCGGGTACAGGTCTCGTGTCCCGGACGAATGGAGCGAGGGCGCTTGCCCGAGCGGAATGAGATCCGGGACCCAGCGCAAAAATTGCGAAGCGCAACATGAAATGCACGGGTGTAGCTCTGGGTCCCGGATCTTCGCGCGCTTTACGCGCTCGTCCGGGACACGAGAGTGTTATGTGGCGGACTACGCCGCGCTGGTCTTGGTCAGTGGCGCGACTTCGGGGTCGACTTCGCAGATCACCCGGTTACGGCCGTTGCGATTCGCTGCATAGAGGCAGGTGTCGGCCCGCTCAATCAATGTTGCCGAGGTGTTGCCGGGGTGCAGCGTCGCGACGCCAATCGACATCGTGACACGGCCAAGGTTTTCGCCGGTCGAGCGCTTCATCAACTCGCGGCCCATGACGGCGCGGCGGATATGTTCGGCAACGGTGGTCGCCTGACGCAGTGATGTATCCGGCAGGATCACCGCGAATTCCTCGCCGCCGTAACGCGCGGCAAGGTCTGCGCCCTTGACGTTGTCCTTGAGCGACAGCGCAACAAGGCGCAGCACCTGATCGCCGATCAGATGGCCGAAGGTATCATTGAAGGTCTTGAAGTGGTCGATGTCGCACAGGAGCAGCGACAGATGTTCGGTCGAGGCATTGGCCTGCGCGATGGCGTTGGCGAACACGCCGTCGAAACACTTGCGGTTGGCAAGCGCGGTCAAGGGATCGGTCAGGCTTTCGTGGCGCACGGCTTCGAGATTGGCGTGCAGCTCGGTGATTTCCTGCTTCGAGTTCTTGAGGTTGGTCTCGAGCGCGCGATTGCTCTCTTCCATGTTCTTGGCGGTTTTCGCCAGGCTCTCTACAATGGCGCGCAGCCCGTCGCCGCCGGTCACCTTGCCGAGCTTGTCGGTCATGGTGGCGAGGCTTTCGGAGTGCCGGGTCGCGGCGCCGGACGCCTGGCCGATCATGTTCATCACCATGTCGACCTGCGCCATGAACTGGGAGGTCGCGGAGTCGACGCGGTCAGCCTGACGCGTGGGAGAAAAGTATTTGTCGTAGATGCCATCGACGTCGCTTTGCGACAGCGCGCCGTTGGTTTCCATCATTTCATTGATGAGCTGGTTGACGGTCGGGTGACGCCCGCTGGCGTAGTGATACCAGACTTCATAATTGCGCGGATGCGCCGATTGCTTCAGCGCCTTGATCTGCTGGAGGGCAACCTCGGCAAACGCGAATGTGGCCTCCGGGTCATTTGCCGGATGTTTCATGAAGTACCCGTTCTAGGTCATTGCCGAAAGCGGAGCCGGTCCGACTGAATGAGTCGCGACGCAAATATAGGTTATTGCGAATAAATGTCAGGTAAATGCGCGCCATTTCCGGCGTGTTGATGCGGCTTTCGATCAGAGCGGGTCGCGGCTTTCATGCAGCCGCCTTGCGCAAATCATTTTCACCGCGTGCGGTAATAGCGCGGCGGACATCGGCAAGCCGTTGATTGATTTTGCAAACACGCTGGCGCGTGCGCACGGCGCATAGCTCAAACAAATTCAGGCTGCGCCTTTCGCGCGCAGCCTGCAGCTTCAGGTTGTCCGGAAAAACCGGACAAAAGATGGTTACGCCTTGATCGACACCGGCCGCAGCAGGAACGCGGGCAGGTGCGACACGTCCTGGTCAACCTCGGTTTCCGGCTGGCGGCGGGGCTGGCGGGGAGCATCGTTGCGCGCATGCTTGTTGTTCGCAGCTACCGTGGGCTGCTGCTCGCGAGGCGGCGGGGCCTGCGGACGCTCAGTATGCTGTCTTTCGGCTGGCTGAGACGGTTGATCGCCCTGTGACTGAGGCTCGCCGGCATTTCTCCCGGCACTGTTGCGTTCACCACGGTTGCGTTCGCGTCCGCGTACCGGGCGGGAACGTCCGCCGCGCTCGCCGCGGCCTTCGCCACGATGCGCGTTGCGTGAAGAACGGGAATGCTGTTCGCCGCCGTTTTCGGCAACCGCGGCTTCATCGCCGGCGGGGGCTTCGCTGGCGGGCAGGTCGGTGGCCCACGGGATTTGCATCCCCGTCAGTTGCTCGATGGCAGCAACGGATTTGCTGTCGGCAGGGGTGACGATGGTGAAGGCGGCGCCGCTGCGGCCGGCGCGGCCGGTGCGGCCAATGCGGTGGATGTAGTCGTCGGCGTGGTGGGGAACGTCGAAGTTATAGACGTGGCTGACGTCGGGAATATCGAGGCCGCGGGCGGCAACGTCGGAGGCGACCAGCAAGGTGATTTCGTTCTTGCGGAAACCGTCGAGCGTCGCGGTGCGATCCGGCTGGCTCATGTCGCCGTGCAGTTCGCCGACCGAGAAACCGTGTTTCTTGAGCGAGCGATAGACGGCGGCGACTTCGATTTTGCGATTGCAGAACACGATGCCGTTCTTGAGGCCTTCGGCGGAGCGGATGAGGCGGCGCAGCGTATCGCGCTTGTCATGGGGCTCGCGGCCGGATTTGACGAGCAGCTGGGTGATGGTGGTGGCGGCGGTGGCGGGCTTCGAGACTTCGACCCTCACCGGATTGTGCAGGAACTGTTCGGTGACGCGGCGGATTTCGGTCGGCATGGTGGCCGTAAAGAACAGCGTCTGGCGGGTGAACGGCACCAGCTTGCAGATGCGCTCGATGTCCGGGATGAAGCCCATGTCCAGCATGCGGTCGGCTTCGTCGATCACCAGCAGTTCGACGCCGGTGAGGAGGAGGCGTCCGCGCTCGTGGTGATCGAGCAGGCGGCCCGGCGTGGCGATCAGGACATCGACGCCCTTCATCAGCTTGGCATCCTGATTGTCGAACGACACGCCGCCGATGATGAGGGCAACGTTGAGTTTGTGCTTGGCGCCGTAGCGGGTGAAATTCTCTTCGACCTGCGAAGCCAGTTCGCGCGTCGGCTCAAGGATGAGCGTGCGCGGCATGCGGGCGCGGGCACGGCCCTTTTCGAGCTGGGTCAGCATCGGCAGCACGAAGGCCGCGGTCTTGCCGGTGCCGGTCTGGGCGATGCCGAGGACATCGCGCCGCGCGAGTACGTGCGGGATGGCCTGTTCCTGGATGGGGGTGGGGGTGGTGTAACCCGCTGCATTAACAGCGGCGATAACTTTTTCGGACAAGCCGAGATTGGAAAACGACATTATTCCTCGATGCAAAAGTGCGCTTTTGTATGAAATGCACTTTGATCGAAAGTGCGCTTCTGGGAGACCGCGGGCCTCTGGCCGCGCTGGTGCCAAACTAACCGAATGATGAAAACCATCGGATGTGCGCGGAATTTGGAGCGGTCGAATCTTCGTCGAACCGTTGCCGGGAACATAGTATCGAAGCGCCCAAAGTCAATGGTTTGCGGTGCGATAAGTTAATCGTTTGCGGTGGTTTTTGGCCGTCCGGCGGGGCTTTCAGGGCGGTATTTTGCCTGGCGGAGCGGGCAAAACCGGCGGTTTGGCGGCCGGCTCGGGTCTGCCTGCAAAACGGCCATGCAGACGGCCCCGCAAAACATCGGGTGAGGACCTCCCGCGCGGATTGCGCAGGGCCGGGCGCTACGGCTAAACATCGACCTGTCACTTCAGCGGAATTCCATGACCACCTTCCTCATCCTTTGGCTCTGCACCCAGGCTGCCGGGGCTGCCTTGGTGTGGGGATTCAGCATCGGGCTTGGCGGCGCGGCGCGGGCGAGCGCAACGCCGCCGGTGGTGGTCGTCATGGCCGTGAAGGGCCGCGACCCGGAATTCGACGAGTGCCTCGTCAAGCTGTTCGCGCAGGACTACCCGGTCTTCCGTTTTATCTTCGCGGTCGAATCCGCGACTGACGCCGCCGTGCCGGCGATTGAAGCCTACCGCGCGAAATACTCCGGCCGGGTCGAACTGGTAATCGCCGGCGACGGCGTCGACGAAGGCCAGAAGACCACCAACCTGATTGCGGCCGTATCACATCTGCGGCGCGAGGATGAAATCATCGTCCTGTGCGATGCCGACATCTGGCCGGAGCCGGACTGGCTGCGCAGGCTCGTCGCGCCGCTCGTCGAGGGCAAGGCCGACATTGTGACGGGCTTCCCGTGGCTGATCGTCAAGGACGGCAAGCTGGCGAGCTACATGCTGACCTCGCTGTCGGCGTCGGTCGCGACCATTCCTCGATTGTCGATGTTCAATGGCGCATGGGGCGGCTCAAGCGCGCTGTCGCAGGATCACTTCAGCACACTCGACATGAAAGCCAACTGGCGCGGCGTGCTGAGCGACGACCTGCAGCTTACCAACATTGCCGTCCGCAACGGCAGCCGCATCAAGGTGCCACGCGAACTGCTGCTGCGCACGGCGATCCACACCGGCGGCTTCGGCGATGTCATCGCCGAGGCGCGCCGCTGGTACATGCTGATCCGCGTCCACATGCCGGCGGCCTATGGCGCGACGATCCTCGCCATGGGGTTCGGTGCGCTCGGCTGGGTGCTGACGCTCGGCGGTGCTCTGATGCTTGATTCCGACGCGGTGGCGATCCTGTACCTCGCGCTGGGGCTGTCGATCCTGCGCACGTTCGGCCGCGCGCTGCTGGTCTATCGGCTGTGGGGCAGGGATGGCATCGCGGAAAACCTGCGCTACTTCATGGTCGACTGGCTGATCTCGCCGGTCGGCATGTTGTTCTCCGCACTGTGCGGCTGGTCGGCGCTGTTCATGCGCCGCACGACGTGGTCGGGCATCACCTATGAGGTGCGCGGCCCCCAGCAGGTCAAAATCCTGTCGCGAAAGCGCACCGTTCCGCAGGCTTAGCGGCGGGTTAACGCGCACCCGAAAAGGCGCGGAAAATCTGTCTCGAATACACGTCGAATGCACACGGCGGTGCCAACAAACCTCTCAGGTTTTTATGGTCCTATGCTGCGCGGTCAGCACGTGCCTGGGAATGCAATGACGTCGTTTGCCAATATCTATCGCTTCGGATTTATCGCGCTTGCCGCGATAGCTGTGCTGTCGGTGCCTGTGCGCGCTGCCAATCTCTCCGAAGTGCTGCAGCAGAAAATCATCGACGCGCAGAAGGCCGAATCCGAAAAGCGGTTTGACATTGCTCTGGGCAGTTACGGCGAGGCCATGGGTCTCACGCGCGATACGCCGGAAGGTGTGCGGTTGATCCTCAAGAAGCGCGCGGCGCTGTTCGAGCAGATCAACATGCTGGACCGCGCGGAGGCCGATCTTTCGGCGGCGCTCGCCGTCGAGCCATTCGAGCCGAAGGCGCTTGCCGACCGTGGCTATTTCTACATCCGCCAGCAGCGCATTTCGGAAGCCCTCGACGATTTCGTGAAGGGCCGCCGCGAAGTGCCGAACGATCCGATGTTCCCTTATGGCGCCGCGCGTGCGCTCGTCGCGGCGGGCGATTTCACCAATGCCACGAAATTCTACAACGAAGCCGTCAGGCTCGCGCCGAGGGACGCCAAGCTGCTGGTAGCGCGCGCCGAGGCGCTGGTGCGGCTCAAGAAGTTCGACGAGGCCTTGCCGGATTACAACCGCGCGCTGACGCTTGGCCTTACGGATGCCAAGGATCGCTTCTTTGCGTTCACCGGCCGCGGCTACATTAGTTTGATGAATGCCGATTTCGGCACGGCGGCGCAGTCGCTGTCGCGCGCGCTCGAAATCACGCCGGATGCATCGAACGTGCTGCTGTGGCGCGGCTACGCCTATGAGCGCCAGGGCAAGCGCAATCTCGCGCTGACCGACTTCCAGAATGCGCTAGTCGCCGAACCCGATAACCGTGAAGTGCGCTCCAGTCTCAACCGGCTGCGCACCCAGATGGCGCAGAACGGCAGCCTTCGCTCGACGAGTTCTACCGCTCCACCGTGGCGTCCCTGAGCGGGCGGCTGAGTGCCAGAATAACGGCGCCAGCCGCTCCCGCCACGCCGGCGATCATCAGGAAGAAGACGGGTTTGTCCATTGCGGTCCAGAAGCTGCCGAGCCAGCCGGACACGAAATTGCCGATGAAGCTCGTCGCCAGCCATACGCCCATCAGCATCGACAGCAGGCGCGCCGGCGCGATCTTGCTCACCAGCGAAAGGCTGGTTGGCGAAAGATAAAGTTCGCCGATGGTGATGACGGCGAAGTAGGGCACAAGCCACAGCCAGCTTGCATTGCGCCCGCTCGACGACAGCGCCGCCGCGACCAGGATGAGGTTCGCGGCCGCAACGCCGAAACATCCGAATGCCATTTTCGTAATGCTGGAAGGCTCGCGTCCGCGCGCGGCCTGCCACGCCCATAGTGCGACGATGAAGGGCGTGAAGGCGAAGATCATGAACGGGTTGAACGACTGGAACCATTCGGCGGGAATTTCGCCACGCCAGAAGCCGAGGTCGATCATGCGGTCGGTGTGGTCGGACGCCCACAGCGCAATCGTGTTGCCCTGCTGCTCGTAGGTCGCCCAGAACAGCGTCACCGGCAAAAACAAAATCGCCAGTGCGACGACGCTTCGGCGCTCGCTGCCGGTGAGGGGCGATGAGGCGTTCGCGCGTTTCGCGCGGGCTTCCTCTGGCAGCATCGGTGCGGCGTAGAGATAGATCCCAAGACCGACCAGCATGCCGATGCCGGCAGCGCCGAAGCCATAGTGCCAGCCATAGACGCTACCGAGCGTGCCGCAGACCAGCGGCGCGAAGAATGCGCCGAGGTTGACGCCGACATAGAAGATCGAGAACGCGCGGTCGCGGCGCGGGTCGCCGGGTGGATAGAGGCTGCCGACTTGCGTCGAGATGTTCGGCTTGAACGCGCCGTTGCCGAGAATGAGAACCAGCAGCGCGAACAGCATCAGGCTCTCGAATGCCATCATGAAATGGCCGAGCGCCATCAGCAGCGCGCCGGCGATCACCATGCGGCGCTGGCCGAATACGCGGTCGGCCAGCATGCCGCCGAACACCGGCGTCAGATAGACGAGGCCGGTGTAGAAGCCATAAACCTGCGAGGCGAGCGGCTGCACGCCGAGCGGCCCAAACAGGAATTCAAATCCGGCCTTGAGCTGCGCGTAGCCGATGACGTTTTGCGCATGTTCGGGGAGGAACAGGTACTTGACCATGTAGAGGACAAGCAGCGCGCGCATTCCGTAGTAAGAAAAGCGCTCCCACATCTCGGTGAGGAACAGGAAGGTGAGGCCGCGCGGATGGCCGAAGAGGGTGGGATGTGTGGCCGGTTGCGCGGGCGCGACTTCAGTCATGGCCCAGCCTATCACGGCTGGTGGCCGTCATGGTCCGCGGCGGCGCACGATACTGTGCTGGCCATATTCAGCCGGGCAAGGTGGGGATGGCCGCCGCCATCGGGGCATGTCACCGCAGCGCATGGCGATGTCAGGCGCCTGGGCACCAAGGTCATTGCCTGCGCGCGGCGTTAGCCGCGGCTGTCCTCAGGCCGCGGCCAACTTGTTTTCCGGAACGGCGCCCGGATGCAATTCCAGCGAAAGCTCCGTGCGATTGCGCCCTTTATTCTTGGCTTCATACAGGGCGTTGTCTGCGGCCTTGAGCAGGTCCGTCAGTTGCAATCCCTGTTGCGGAATCATCGATGCAACGCCCAGACTGATTGTTGGCGTACTATCCGGGCGGGCTAGCTGCTGCGCGCGCAAGGCTATGACGTTTGCCCGGATATGCTCCGCAACCTCGTAAGCCTGCTCAGGTGTCTTTCCCGGCAGCAGCACGACAAATTCCTCGCCGCCATAGCGCGCGGCAAGATCGCCGCTACGCCGGGTTGCCTGTGCGATGCAACTGGCAATGGCGGCCAGCGCGGCATCTCCCGCCTGATGGCCGAAACGATCATTATACGACTTGAACTGGTCGGCATCGATCATGAGTACGGCGAGAGGGAGTTGCGCCCGCTGTGCCCGCCGCCATTCCTGATCGAAAATTTCATCAAACCGGCGCCGGTTGCAAAGGCCTGTCAGGCCGTCGGTTGTCGCGGTCACGGCCAACTCATGTTTAGCCATGGCGCCGCGTTTGAGCGCCCGCGCCAAAAAGACAATCAGCGCAAGGTTCGTTCCGCACAACAAGAGGATCATCGCCCCTACGCGCCACGCTTCCTGTCGCCAGCCTTCGTAGATACCGTCAACCCAAAGACCGTAGTTCAGCATCAAAGGGCGCGTACCGATGGGTTGGTGAACATAGAGGCGCTTCACGTGGTCGATACCGGCGAGCGCTTCGAATGAACTGCTGGCGGGGCTTACCATTTGCCCGAAGAGTTCGGCATTGCTCATGTCGCGTCCGATGAGGTCGATGTCGAACGGTATGCGCATCAGCATTACACCACTTGCATGGGTAAGGGTCAGTGCGTCGCCCTCATGGAGATCCACGTTCTTGAACAGGCTATGAAAATAGGAAAGCCGCAGCGTGCCGACGACAACGCCAAGGAACGAGCCGTCAGTATCGGACATCCGGCGGCTGATGCCGATGAGATACTCGCCATGGTTCGATACCCATGGCTTGCTCACATACGATCCGAGGCCGGCATTCTGTACGTGGACCTGAAAGTAGTCGCGCTTTGAGTGATCGATTGCTTCAGCCTCGAGCACACGGGAATCCAGGATCGCAATTCCATTTTGATCGAGAACGCGGATCGATCCGAGATGCTTCGCTGTTGCGGCGCGATCGAACAATATCATCTGCCGGATCGCAGGCGGGACCTGTGAAATTTCAGGCAGCTTCATTCCATCGACGGCGGCTTGCAGCGACAGATCGTAGAGTTCGAGATTTCGCGCAATGTCCGCGCTGATGGTTGCAACCACATTGGCTGCGGATCGTCGGGCCAGCTCATAGTCCCGCTTGCCCATGTCCGTGAGGGTGACCCCGCAAATGACCGAAAAGCCAATCGTGACTGCAAGTCCGATCACGGCCAGGCGCGTGGAATAGGTGCGCGGTCGCGGCGGAATATGTCCAGCAAGCATTCGTCGTCCCCAAAAAACAAACAAGTCCCCTTATGAGTCATAGCGGGGGCTTGTTAAAAGATTGGGCACGCTGAAATGCGAGTTCTATCCATCGTATTAGGATTTCAGTAACCTTGCCGGTGTGCTGCTCATTTGAACAAAGCGGCTATTTGCGATCCAGCCGTGGTTTGACGCCTAAACGTCCAGCAATTCCTCGCTCGCAAACTCCGCGCGCTCGGTAATAAACTCGAACCGCGTCTCGGCCTTGTTGCCCATCAGCCGCTCGACCGCGCTCGCCGCCGCCGCGCGGTCGGCATCCGCCAGGGTCACGCGCAACAGCGTGCGCTTTCTGGGGTCCATGGTGGTTTCCTTGAGCTGCGCGGCCATCATCTCGCCGAGGCCTTTGAAGCGCGAGACCTCAACATTTGCATTGGCGCGGAATTCGGCCTTGAGCAGCTCGTCCTTGTGCTTGTCGTTGCGCGCATAAAAAATCCTGCCGCCGTGCGACAGGCGATAGAGCGGCGGCACCGCGAGATAGAGATGGCCCTCGTCGATCAGCTTGGGCATCTGGCGGTAGAAGAACGTGATTAGCAGGGAGGCGATATGCGCGCCGTCCACGTCGGCGTCGCACATCACGATGACCTTTTCGTAGCGCAGATCGTCGGAGCGGTAGTTCGCGCCGGTGTTGCAGCCGAGCGCCTGGATCAAATCCGATAGCTGCTGGTTCTGCGCGAGCTTGTCCTTGGTCGCGGAAGCGACGTTGAGGATTTTTCCGCGCAACGGGAGAATGGCTTGCGATTTGCGGTCGCGCGCCTGCTTGGCGCTGCCGCCGGCCGAGTCGCCCTCGACGATGAAGATTTCCGAACCCTGCGAGGCGGTGTTGGTGCAGTCGGCGAGCTTGCCGGGCAGGCGCAGCTTGCGCACCGCAGTCTTGCGCGAGACTTCCTTTTCCTGGCGGCGGCGAATGCGCTCGTTGGCGTGCTCGATGACGAACTCGAGGAGCTTGTTGGCGGCCTGCGGATTGCCGGCGAGCCAGTGGTCGAACTGGTCCTTGACCGCATTATCGACGATCTTGGCTGCTTCGGCGGTGGCGAGACGATCTTTGGTCTGGCCCTGGAATTCCGGTTCGCGGATGAATACCGACACCATCGCGGAGGTGCCGGTCATGACGTCGTCCGAGGTGATGGCGGCGGCGGCCTTGCCCTGATTGGCGCGTTCAGCGTGATCCTTGAGGCCGCGCAGCAGCGCGGAGCGAAGCCCTGTCTCGTGCGTGCCGCCATCGGGCGTCGGTACGGTGTTGCAATAGGACGACACGAACCCGTCGGCGTCGGCCGCCCAGGCGACCGCCCATTCGACCGCGCCCTTGGTGCCGGGCTTGCCCTGCCTGCCGGTGAAGATGTCCGGCACCACCAGCGTCTGGCCCTCGGTTTCACGCGCGACGAAATCCTTGAGGCCGTCGGCGAAATGGAACGTGGCCTCGATCGGCACGTCGGTGCCGGCGATGAGTTCCTTGTCGACGCTCCAGCGGATCTCGACGCCGCCGAACAGGTAGGCCTTGGCGCGCGCCATCTTGAAGATGCGCTGCGGATCGAACTTCGCCTTGGCGCCGAAGATTTCGCCGTCCGGCTTGAAGCGGATGGTGGTGCCGCGGCGGTTGTTGACCTTGCCGAGCTTTTCGAGGCCGCCCTTGGGCTTGCCGCGCGAGAATGTCTGTTTGTAGAGCTGGCCCTGGCGCGCGACTTCGACTTCGAGTTTTTCCGATAGCGCATTCACGACCGAAACGCCGACGCCGTGCAGGCCGCCGGAGGTCTCGTAGACTTCGCTATCGAACTTGCCGCCGGCGTGCAGCGTGCACATGATGATTTCGAGCGCGGACTTTTTCGGAAATTTCGGGTGCGGATCGACGGGGATGCCGCGGCCGTTGTCGGTGATCGACATGAAACCGTCGGCGCGCATCTCGACCTCGATGAAGGTCGCGTGACCGGCTAGCGCCTCGTCCATCGAGTTGTCGATCACTTCGGCGAACAGGTGATGCAGCGCCTTCTCGTCGGTGCCGCCGATATACATGCCGGGGCGGCGGCGGACCGGCTCAAGGCCTTCCAGCACCTCGATGTGCTTGGCCGTGTAGCCGCCTTCGGCGCCGCCACCCGATGAGGCCGCGCGCGCGGGCTTGGCAGCAGCGCGGGCGGCGGCTTTGGGGGCCGCGCCTGCGAACAGGTCGGGTTCGGAGCGTTTGGAAGCCGGTTTTGCTTTAGCCATGTCGTATTGCCTAACGTGAAGTAGAGCCGGGTATCGGGTTGGGGCCATTCGTCGCGGAACGGCGAATCAGTTGAGCGAATATGCCATGCCGGTGGTTATTCGGGGGTGGCGAGGGGGTGGGCAAGCGGGTTCGGCTTTGCCTTCAAACCGGCACTAAATTAAGACGAGGTCCGTCATTGGTGACGCGCAGCGTGGTTTGGAAGCCGGGAAACCGCTTTCCGGGTTCCGGAGTGGATGAAGTCTGATGGAAAGTTTCTTCGCGGGCCTTGTCCAGTCCACCGTCGATTTTGTGAAAGCGCATCAGCTCTGGGCGCCGTTTATTGTCGGCGCGCTGGCGTTCGGGGAATCGCTGGCGTTCATCTCGCTGCTGCTGCCGTCGTGGGGCGTGCTGGTCGCCATGGGTGCGCTGATCTCGGCGGGCGCGATTGATTTCATTCCGGTGTGGATCGCGGGCGCGATCGGGGCGGCGCTCGGCGACTGGCTCTCGTACTGGCTTGGCGACCGCTACAAGCAGCCCATCGCGCATGTGTGGCCGCTGTCGCGCTATCCCGATCTGCTGCCGCGCGGACACGCCTTCGTGGAGAAGTGGGGCATCTACGCGATCTTCATCGGGCGGTTCTTCGGGCCGCTGCGCGCCTCGGTGCCGCTGGTCGCCGGGATTTTCGAGATGCCGTACTGGCATTTCCAGCTCGCCAACTTCGCGTCGGCCTTTGTGTGGTGCGCGGTGCTGCTGAAGCTCGGCGATGTCGGGATGCAGGTGTGGACGATGGCGTCCGAGTGGCTGCACCGGGTGTTTTGACGGCGGCTGTTGACGAAACATGCCTCCCGGCCTATATCGCCGCCCATGAAGACGATTTGCACCCTTGCAATCCGCGCCGCAGCACGCCGCCGTACCACCCCGGCGCGCGCGACGGCCGATCTTTACTGATCGTCGTTCGTGCCGCCGGAGATGCTCCGCGGCACGGAACCTTCCTGATTTCCAAGCCAACGTGCATCTTCGACGGCTCCATCACCCGGAGGTCTGCGATGTATGTTCCGTCCGCTTTCAAGATCGACCGCGCCGCGTGTCTGGCGTTCGCGTCCGCGCGCGGCTTCGGCACCGTGGTCGGGCATGACGGGTCGCGTCCGCTGGCGTCCTCGCTGCCATTCAACCTGACCTATGCCGCCGACGGCACGCCGCGCGCGCAGTTTCATGTGGCGCGCGGCAATCCGCTGGCGGCGCTCGCCGCGGGTGGCGGCACATGGCTGCTCGCCGTCGCGGGCGCCGATGCCTATGTCTCGCCGGTCTGGTACGCCAGCCCGGATCAGGTGCCGACATGGCTCTATGAATCCGTCCATCTCACCGGACGCGTGCGGGCGATGACGAAGACCGAATTGCGCACGCACCTCGATGCTTTGAGCGCACATTTCGAGGCCGGCGAAAGTGCAGACCAAAGTGGAGCCCCCTGGACGCTGGACCGTGTCTCGGCCGGGCGTCAGGAAATGCTGCTGCAGGCCATCGCCGGGATCGAGATGGAAATCGAGACGGTCGAAGGCTCGGCCAAATTCAACCAGCCGAAATCCGACGCCGATCATCTGGCCGTGGTGGCGCAACTGCGCCAGCAGGACGACCAGAACGCCCAACAAATTGCCGCGCGCATGGTCGCGTTGCGGTCACATCTGTCGTATGAAAACGCAGCGAAGGAATAGGCACATGACCACATCCAGGAAAGCCAAAGTCGCGATCCTCGGCGCCTCCGGTTACACCGGATCGGAAAGCGTGCGGCTCTTGCTGCGCCATCCGAATGTCACGCTCGCCACGCTGACCGCCGACCGGCGCGCCGGCGCACAGATGCGCGACGTGTTCCCGCAGTTCTCGCCGTTCGATCTGCCGCAGCTTGTCGCGATTGAATCGCTCGACTGGGCGAAGGAATCCTTTGACCTGATTTTCTGCGCGCTGCCGCACGCAACGACGCAGAAGGTCATCAAGGACCTCATCGCCAAGTCGCCCAAGACGAAGATCGTCGATCTGTCGGCGGACTTCCGGCTGGCGGATACGGCGGCCTACGCGAAGTGGTACGGCCACGAGCATCACGCACCGGAGCTTCAGCCCGAAGCGGTCTATGGCATGTCGGAAATCTACCGCGAGCAAATCAAAAAGGCGCGGCTGGTCGCCAACCCCGGCTGCTACACGACCTGCGCGCAGTTGCCGCTTATTCCGCTCTTGAGGGCGAAGATGATCGACCCCGACGAGATCGTGGTAGATGCCAAGTCCGGCATGACCGGGGCAGGGCGCTCCGCCAAGGAAGCCATGCTGTTTTCGGAAGTGTCCGAAGGCTTCAACGCCTACGGCGTCGGCCATCACCGGCACATGGCGGAACTCGATCAGGAATTCACGCGGGCCGCGGGGCGCAATGTGACCGTGAGCTTCACACCGCATCTCGTCCCGATGAACCGGGGCATTCTCTCGACGATTTATGTGCGGAGCCAGAAATCCTCGGCCCAAAACTTCTCGGCTGAAGATCTTCATGCGGAGCTTTTAAAGTCCTACGCGAAGGAGCCGTTCGTTCACGTTCTGCCGTTTGGGGAAATGCCCCACACGCGGCATGTGAAGGGTTCCAACATGACCTTCATCGGTGTTGCGAAGGACCGCATTCCGGGCCGCATGATCCTCGGCTCGGCGCTCGATAACCTCGTGAAGGGCGCGGCGGGTCAGGCCGTGCAGAACGCCAACCTGATGATGGGCTGGCCGGAAACGATGGGACTCGAGCAGATCGCGCTGTTTCCGTAAGGGTGCTTGCGTAAGCGGCGGTCTAACCCGGCCTCGTCCTTCGAGACGCGCTACGCGCTCCTCAGGATGAGGGCGGAGTTAGCACCGTAGGGCGGATTAGCCGAAGGCGTAATCCGCCATGAGTTTTTGTTGCCGTCGATGGCGGATTACGCTTCGCTAATCCGCCCTATAAAGCGAAAACCTCACACCTTCCCGAAGACCGCCAGCACCAGCACGATCAGCGCAATGAAGCTCACGGTCCAGGCGAGTGTGCGCAGCACCTTGATGCCCATCGCGTAGATGATGACATGCGCGAGCCGTGCCCAGAAATAGGTGGCGCAGGCCGCGGCCGTCACCGGCGTCGAGATTTGATACGAGTCGAGGATCAGCACCAGCGGCGCGAACAGCACGAGGTTCTCGACGGCATTGGTGTGCGCGAAGTAAAGCCGCATCGCCCACGGCGACTGGGGCTTGTCGCCGGGCTTTGGATTGTCCATTGCGCCCATCACGCCGCGCACCTTGATGCGGTCGAGCGTGTAGGGAATCCACAGGATGCCGGTGAGGATCACGGTGCAGACGAGCCAGAAAACTTCGCGGGACATGGTGGCCTCCAAAAGCGTTTCCAAATAATTGCGTTACTCTACGTCGTCATGGCCGGGCTTGTCCCGGCCATCCACGCCTTGCTTTCTGAATGCTCGCGAAGGAAGCAAGGCGTGGATGCCCGCATTCGCGGGCATGACGAACGTTATTCGTTGCTCCGATTCGAAAATCACAACTTCAGCTCTGCACTTTCACGTAACTGCCGGGCGCATCCTCAATGGCCTTGAGTTTGCCGCTGCCGGGTGTGCGCGCTTCGACTTCGGTTCCATCGTGACCGCGCAGCCAGTTCACCCAGTCCGGCCACCAGGAACCCGGATGCTCCGTCGCCCTGGCGATCCAGGCATCGAGGTTGTCGCCTTGCGGTGCGCCGCCGGTCCAGTGCTGGTACTTTTTCTTGTCGGGGTGATTGACGACGCCCGCCATGTGGCCGGAACCCGCCAGCACGAAGCGCACCGGCCCGCCGAACAATGAGGAACCGAGATACGCCGAACGCGCCGGCGCGATATGGTCCTCGCGCGCCGCGAGATTGTAGATCGGCAGTTTGATTTTCCTGAGATCGAGCTGCTTGTTGGCAATCGTCATGGTGCCGCGCGACAGCCGGTTTTCGAGATAGCAGCCGCGCAGGTAGAACGAATGGTTCGCCGCCGGCATCCGCGTCGCATCGGAATTCCAGAACAGCATGTCGAACGGAAAGGGCGCCTTGCCCTTGAGATAGTTCCCGATGACGTAAGGCCAGATCAGGTCGTTGGAGCGCAACAGGTTGAACGCCGACGCCATCTTGCTGCCGGCGAGATATCCGGTCTCGGCCATCTGCCGTTCGACCATCGAAATCTGTTCTTCGTCGGCAGCGAAAACTTTGAGGTCGCCCGCGTGGGTGAAGTCCACCTGCGTGGTCAGCAGCGTGGCTGACTTCACCCGCGAGGTCATGCCGGACGCCGCCATGTAGGCGAGCGTGACGGAGAGCAGCGTGCCGCCGACGCAATAGCCGAGCGCGTGGACTTCCTTCTCGCCGGTTGCCTGTTCGATGGCGTCGAAGGCCGCGAGCGGGCCTTCGCGCATGTAGTCGTCGAAGCCCTTGCCGGCGAGTTTTGCATCCGGGTTGACCCAGGAGATGCAGAACACCGTGAGGCCCTGATCGACGCACCACTTGATGAAGGATTTATCCGGCGTGAGATCGAGCACGTAGTATTTGTTGATCCACGGCGGCACGATCAGCAGCGGGACTTTCAGTGCCTTGGCGGTGGTCGGCGAATATTGAATGAGCTGGATCAGGTCGTTCTGGAATACGATCTTGCCGGGCGACAGCGCGAGATTTTTTCCGACCTCGAATTTCGAGGAGTCGGACTGACGAATTTTCAAGTTTCCGCCGCCGGCCTCGATGTCCTCGGCGAGATTCTGCATCCCCTGCAGGAGGTTTTCGGCGTTCGACTCCAGCGTGACGCGCAGCAGTTCCGGGTTGGTCAGCACGAAGTTTGATGGCGACAGCGCGTTGGCGATCTGCCTGACGTAGAACTCGGCCTTGTGGCGCGTATGTGCATCGAGGCCATCCGCGCCTTCGGCCATGTGGCTCGCCCAGCGGGCCGTGAGCAGGTACGCCTGCTTGAGAAAATCGAAGAACTGGTTGGACGACCACTCCGGATCGCTGAAGCGTTTGTCCCTGGGGTCGGGCGCGGCGACGGCGGTGACTTCCTCGCCGGCGAGGCGCTTGGCCGTCGAGGCCCAGAGTTCGAGATAGGACTTGCCGAGCTTCGATTGCAGTTCGAAGGCGCGCTGCGGGTCCGCCATCCAGTATTCGATGACATGGCCGAGGGTCTTGACGACGTCGGTGACTTCCTCGGAGCGTTGATCGGCGATCCGGCCTTCCTCGCGCGGCTTCATGTAGGCGGCCAGCGCCTTGCCGCCGCCCTCGATGATGCGCGCGAAGTTCTTGGCGAACAGTTCGACGTCAACACTCGTAATTGGCTTCGCAGAGTCTGGCTTGACCTCCGGCGTCGTCAGCGCGGGCTTTAATCCGACCGGAGTAGGCCCGGCAGGAGGGGTTTTCCGCAGGGGCGCTTCGACGGGTGCAGGGGCCTTTGGCGCGACCGGCAGGGTAGCCGTCACGCGCGCGCGGCGTTTCGTTTTCGGCTTGGCCGGCTTGTCGGGATCGAACGGCTTTTGCGGCGGCATGGCATTAACCGTTCGTGGCGTTGCGGCGAGGATATCATCTTCGTTTCGACACATATTACTAGCACAGTTTGAAGGTATTATCCCAAGGCGAACCCGGTACAAGTCTTTGCGGATACATGTGTAATTCAGCCTCACAGGGAATTGGGACAAGGTGATGCGCCTTCCGGCCGCACAACCATCGCAGCGCCGGCGGATGAGCGCCGCGCGGCTGGCCGCAGCCGGTGCGGTGCTGCTGTCGCTTGTCGTCGCCGGCTGCTCCAGCGGGCCGAATGGCTCGACCTTGTCCAATCTGCCGGTGTCGATGGGCGGCCTGCCGGGGGATACGCCGGCCCGCCCGGTCAGCGAAGGGGTCTACCCGGCGGTGCATGACATGCCGCCGCCGCGCGCCACCCCGGTCATGACCGCGGAACAGGTGAAAGCCGCCGAGGCCGAAATCTCCTTCGCCCGCGACCGCGCCAAACGGCAGGCCGGGGTGCCGGTGGACGGCAAATAGCCGGGCGGCAGGATCACCGCGAAAACTGGCTTTTTGGGGCTTCCGGGTTAAGGCTTCGCCTCAAAATCGGCCGATCTTGCGCTTACGGGCACCCCGCAAACCATGGTACATATTGCGCAAATCACTCATTCGCCGCGCGGGACATGCGCTGGCCGGCTGACTGCCAAAAACCCTGGGTAATCTGGAATGACCGAGATGGAAGACTTTTACCGCATTCGCCGCCTGCCGCCCTACGTCTTCGAGACGGTCAACAAGGCCAAGGCCGTGGCGCGCAATGCAGGCGTCGACATCATCGATCTCGGTATGGGTAACCCGGACCTGCCGGCCCCGCCGCACGTCGTCGAGAAGCTGAAAGAAACGCTGACCAAGCCGCGCGTTGATCGCTATTCGGCCTCCAAGGGCATTGTCGGCCTGCGCCGCGCCCAGGCTGCGTATTATGATCGCCGCTTTGGCGTGAAGCTCAATCCCGATACCCAGATCGTGGCGACGCTCGGCTCCAAGGAAGGCTTCGCCAACGTCGCGCAGGCGATCACCGCGCCGGGCGATGTCGTGCTGGTGCCGGACCCGAGCTATCCGATCCATGCCTTCGGCTTCCTGATGGCGGGCGGTGTCATCCGCTCGGTGCCGTCGGAACCGACGCCGGATTTCTTCGTGACCCTCGAGCGCGCGATCACGCACTCGATCCCGAAACCGATTGCCGTCGTTGTCTGCTATCCGTCGAACCCGACGGCGTTCACCGCGGACCTCGATTTCTACAAGGACCTCGTGGCCTTCGCGAAGAAACACGGCATCTACATCCTGTCCGATCTCGCTTACGCCGAAGTCTATTTCGACAACAACCCGCCGCCGTCGGTGCTGCAGGTGCCGGGCGCAATCGATGTCACCGTCGAGTTCACCTCGATGTCGAAGACCTATTCGATGGCCGGCTGGCGCATGGGCTTTGCCGTCGGCAACGAACGCATCATCTCGGCGCTGACGCGCGTGAAGTCCTATCTCGACTACGGCGCGTTCACGCCGGTGCAGGTTGCTGCGGCCGCGGCGCTCAACGGTCCGGAAGATTGCATCAGGGAAATGCGCGAGATTTATACCAAGCGCCGCGATGTGCTGATCGACAGTTTCAGCCGCGCCGGCTGGGAAGTGCCGTCACCGAGCGCCTCGATGTTTGCCTGGTCGCCGATTCCGGAGCCGTTCCGGGAACTGGGCAGCGTCGAGTTTGCCAAGCTGCTGGTCGAGAAGGCCGAGGTCGCGGTTTCGCCGGGAACCGGCTTTGGCGAGCGCGGCGAGGGCTTTGTGCGTATCGCGCTTGTGGAGAACGAGCAGCGTATCCGTCAGGCAGCCCGTAATATCCGGCGTTTCCTTGAAACCGCGCCGGAAAAGCTGCACAACGTCGTTCCGTTGGCCTCGCGCCGCTAGGGCGCGTTTTCTCAAGGTTTTTCCCGTGGTTGCCTCCCTGAAAGTCGGTATCGCCGGTCTCGGCACGGTCGGCGCATCGGTTGTGCGTCTGATCGCGCAGCAGTGTGCCGTGCTGGGGGTGCGCTGCGGCCGCAAGATCGAGGTCGTCGCCGCAACGGCGCGCAAGCGCAAGAAGCGCGGCCCGGACCTCGACAGGATCCGCTGGGTCGATAATGCGAAGAAACTCGCGGCCGATCCCGAGATCGACGTATTCGTCGAACTGATGGGCGGCGACGGCGATCCGGCGAAGGCCGCGATTGAAACGGCGCTCGCCAATGGCAAGTCAGTCGTCACCGCCAACAAGGCGCTGCTCGCCAAGCACGGTCTCGCGCTGGCGGCGCTTGCCGAGAAAAACAAGGTCGCGCTGAATTTCGAGGCTGCGGTCGGCGGCGTTATTCCGATTGTCAAAACCCTGCGCGAAGGCATGGCTGGCAATTCGTTCGCACGCGTCTATGGCATTCTCAACGGTACCTGCAATTACATCCTGACGCGCATGGAGCGCGAGAAGCTGCCGTTCGACGTGCTGCTCAAGGACGCGCAGCGGCTGGGTTACGCCGAGGCCGACCCGACCTTCGACATCGAAGGTTACGACACCGCACAGAAGCTCGCCATTGTCGCGAGCCTGGCTTTTGGCATTCGCGTCGATGAGCGTGCGATCAATGTCGAGGGCATTTCATCGCTGTCGCCGGAAGACCTCGAGGCGGCGGATGAACTGGGCTATCGCGTGAAGCTGCTCGGCGTTGCGATGCGCACCGCCAAGGGCATCGAGCAGCGCGTGCACCCGACCATGGTGCCGAAGGATTCCGCCATCGCGCAGGTGATGGGCGTGACCAACGCGCTGTCGATTGACGCCCATGGCATTAACCCGATCACGCTCGTTGGTCCCGGCGCAGGCGGCGCGGCGACGGCCGCTTCGGTTGTGGCCGACATCGGCGACATCGCGCGTGGCGTGCGGACAGCGCCGTTCGGCCGTCCGACGGCCAAACTCGTTGTCAGCAAGAAGGCGCCGATGCAGCGCCACGAGGGTGGATACTACATTCGCCTGCTGGCGGTGGACCGGCCCGGCACCTTCGCGACCATCACCAAGCATCTTGCAGCGCAAAAAATCTCGCTGGAATCCATTGTGCAGCGCCATTCGGATGCTGCGCCGCACGGCGGTGACGATCCGAAAAGCCCGGCCAAGCCCGCGCCGGTTATCCTTATTACCTATGCCACCACCGAAGATGCGGTGCGCCGTGCATTGAAGGCCATCAAGAAACAGGGTGTTATTGCGGGTCATCCGCAGGTCATCCGCATCGAAAAGAACTAGACCGGGAAGATAGCCGGCGCTGGCCGGCAATAAGGGGAAGCTATGTCGTCGTCTTCGATCACTGTTCAGGCCGACCAGGTTCTGGAACGCATCCTGTCGATGGAAATCGTGCGCGTCACCGAACGCGCAGCGGTATCGGCTGCGCGGTTGCGCGGCCATGGCAACGAAATGGATGCCGATCAGGCGGCGGTCGATGCCATGCGGCGCGAACTCAACAAACTGCCGATTGACGGCACCGTCGTGATCGGCGAGGGCGAGCGCGACGAAGCGCCGATGCTGTTCATCGGCGAGAGCGTCGGCAACAAGAACGGCCCGAAGGTCGATATTGCGGTGGATCCGCTCGAAGGCACGACCTTGTGCGCCAAGAACATGCCGGGCTCGATTGCCACCATGGCAATGGCGCAGGGCGGCACGCTGCTCAATGCACCTGATGTCTACATGGACAAGATCGCCATTGGCCCCGGCTACAAGAAGGGCCTTGTCGATCTCGATGCGTCGCCGGCGGACAACATTCACGCGCTGGCCAAGGCGAAGGGCGTCAAGCCGAACGAAATCACGGCGCTCATCATGGACCGCCCGCGTCACGCCGAACTGATCGCTGCCGTGCGCAAGACTGGCGCGTCGGTCAGCCTCATCACCGACGGCGACGTGGTTGGCGTCATCAATGTCGCCGATCCTGACGCGACCGGCATCGACATCTACATCGGCATCGGCGGCGCGCCGGAAGGCGTGCTGGCGGCAGCCGCGCTGCGCTGCATTGGCGGGCAGATTCAGGGCCGCCTGATCCTCGACACCGAGGAAAAGCGCGAACGCGCCAAGAAGATGGGCGTGCTCGATCCGCGCAAGAAATACCTGATGGAAGAAATGGTACGCGGCGATTGCCTGTTTGCAGCGACCGGCGTCACCACCGGCTCGATGCTCAAGGGTGTGCGCTTCCGCGACAAGATCATCGAGACGGAAACCGTTATCATGCGCTCCACCACCGGCACGGTGCGCTGGATCCGCGCCGAACATCGCCAGCTGGACAAATTCCAGTTGTAACGACGCAGCCGGCGCTCGCCGGTCAAGATCGCCAACATTCGGGAGACGTCTGATGAAAACGGAAACGTTTGAATACAAGGACGGCGCAACGGTACTCGAAGGTTACGCCGTCTTTGACGACAAGGGGCCAAAGCGGCCCGGCATCCTGGTGGTGCCGGACTGGATGGGCGTCTCGAAGTTCTCCAACAAGCGGGCCGAGATGCTGGCCGAGCTGGGCTACAACGCCTTTGTCGCCGACATCTACGGCAAGGGCGTGCGCCCGGCCACGATGGAGGTCTGCGCGGCGGAAGCCGGCAAGTATCAGAAGGACCGGCCGCTGATGCGCCAGCGCGCCAAGGCTGCGCTCGCGATCCTGATGAAAACGCCGGGCACCGACACCACGAAGATCGGCTCCGTCGGTTATTGCTTCGGCGGCACGACCATTCTCGAACTCGCGCGCGACGGCGCGAACGTGCAGGCCACCTGCGCCTTTCACGCTAACCTGAATACCCCGGACGCCTCACACGCCAAGAACATCAAGGGCAAGGTGCTGGCGCTGCACGGCGCCGACGATCCGGTGGTGCCGGATACCGAGGTGCTGGCGTTCGAGAAGGAAATGCGCGCCGCCAAGGTGGACTGGCAGCTTGTGGCCTACGGCAATGCCGTGCACTCGTTCACCAACTGGAATATTCCGCCGGACACCAAGGGCCCCGCCGCCTACAATGAGAAGGCGGACAAGCGCTCGTGGATCGCGATGCAGGACTTCTTCAGGGAATCTTTCGCATAGCGTTGCGAGGAATTGAGCGGGGATGGCGAACAGCGACCTTGTCATCCGCCCGGTCGGCGTGGATGAGCGCGCCGGCTGGGAGCCGCTGTGGCGCGGCTACCTCACGTTCTATCATGCCACGCAGGCGATGGACGTGACCGACCTGATCTGGTCGCGTATCCACGATCCGGCGGAGCCGATGTTTGCGCTTGGCGCCTACGTGGATGGCAAGCTCCTTGGCATCACGCACTACCTGTTTCACCGCACGTTCTGGACCGCGGGCGACTACTGTTACCTGCAGGACCTGTTCGTGGCGGAAGGCACCCGCGGGCTGGGCATCGGCGAGGCACTGATCGCGGCGGTGGAAACGGCAGCGCGCGAGCAGGGCGCCAATCGCGTCCACTGGCTGACGCGGGAAGAAAACACCGTGGCGCGGGGCCTCTACGACAAGGTGGCCGAACGCTCCGGGTTTATCCAGTACCGCAAAATCTTCTGACTTTGCGCGTCGGAATAATGCGAAACTGGCGGTCATGAATTCCGCCGGACAAAATTCAACCGCTTCGCTCGTGTCGTCGCAGGACTTCTTCCTGGGCGTCGAGCGGTCGGCCACCGGCCGTGCCTGGCGCGATCGGCTCGACGAGCGCGGCCGCACGGTCGCCGCCACCATCATGCAGCGCAACGAATTACCGGACCTCCTGGCGCGCATCATCGCCGGACGTGGCATCGCGCTCGACGGAATCGAGGATTTCCTCGATCCAAGCTTGAAGCGATTGATGCCGGATCCTTATGTGCTCACCGACATGGAAGCGGCGGCGCTGCGGATCGCCGACGCCGTCGAGCGCAACGAGCAGATTGCGATCTTCGGCGACTATGACGTCGATGGCGCGACGTCGAGCGCCTTGCTGGCGCGGTTCCTGCGCCAGTGCGGCCTCGATCCGCTGGTGCATATTCCGGATCGTATCTTCGAGGGCTACGGGCCGAACATTGACGCGATCCGCTCGTTGTCGGAGCGGGGTGCAACGCTGCTGGTCACGGTCGATTGCGGCACCACCAGCATCGACACCTTGGCGGAGGCGGTGAAGCTCGGCCTCGAAGTTATCGTGATCGATCACCATCAGGCCGACGAGAAACTTCCCGCTGTCACCGCGCTGGTCAATCCCAACCGGCAGGACGATCTTTCCAAGCTCGGTCATCTGGCGGCGTGCGGACTGGCGTTCATGACGCTGGTTGCGATCAATCGCGAACTGCGCCGTCGTGGATTCTGGAATACGCGAGCCGAACCGGATTTGCTGGACGCGCTGCAGGTCGTCGCGCTCGGTACGGTGGCCGATGTCGTGCCGCTGCGTGGGCTGAACCGGGCGTTTGTCGCCAAGGGCATGCTGGCGCTGCGCACGCGAAATCATGTCGGCCTCACGGCGCTGATGGACGTAGCGCGGCTATCGGGACCGCCGGAGCCCTGGCATCTCGGCTTTCTGCTGGGTCCGCGCATCAACGCAGGCGGACGCATTGGGCAGGCGGATCTGGGCGCGCGGCTGCTGCTCGAAGACGACCCGACCGAGGCAGGCCGCATCGCGGCTGAACTCGACCGCCTCAACCACGAACGCCGCGTTATCGAGCAGGCAACGGTGGCGCAGGCCGAAGCCGAGGCGATGGCTGCGCTCGGCTTGCAGGAAAAGGGCGCAGTCGTCGTGACCGCGGCAGAAGGCTGGCATCCCGGCGTGGTCGGGCTGGTCGCTGCGCGATTGAAAGAGCGTTATGGCCGTCCGGCATTTGCAATTGCGCTGGAGCCGGGGGAGTTCGGCACGGGCTCGGGCCGTTCCATTGCCGGCGTCGATCTTGGCAAGGCGGTGCGCGCCGCCGTTGCCGAAGGCCTGTTGGTGAAGGGCGGCGGTCACGCCATGGCTGCCGGCGTCACTGTACGCAAGAACGCGCTCGCGCCGTTTCGCGCGTTTCTGGAAGAACAACTGGGCGAGGCGGTGGAGAAGGCGCGGCGCGACGAGGCCTTGCGCATCGACGGCGCGGTGTCGGCGCAAGGGGCGACGCTTGAACTGTGCAACATGATCGCGCGGGCGGGGCCATTCGGCGCCGGCAACTCGGAGCCGGTGCTGGCATTGCCGTCGCATACGATTGCTTACGCCGAGGAAGTCGGACAGGCCCATGTGCGCGTGCGGCTGAAGGCGGGCAGCGGCGCATTCCTCAACGCGATTGCGTTCCGTGCGGTTGGCCACAAGCTCGGTGAAGCATTGTTCGCCGGCCGTGGCCGCGCGCTGCACGTCGCAGGCACCTTGACGGTGGACCGCTGGCAGGGCGCCGAGCGTGTGCAGTTCCGTATTTCGGATGTGGCGGAACCGCAAACCAGCTAGCCGAAGCGAAAGCTCAGCAGGTTATCGAATGCGCGCATCTCGCCGATGATCCGCTGCAGCATGTCGCGGTCGCGCGTTTCCATCAGCTTGGGCACGAACGACAGCGCATTCATCGTGCCGTCGATCAGGCGGCGGAACTCCGGATTTGCGCGCACGGCGGGTTCGGCGATCTCGTCACAGCGCTTGATGATCGCGCCGAGCGCGTTGGCGCGGTTCGGAACATCGGGCTTGCTGAAATCCGGCGCCGTGTATTCGAACGTGAAGAATGACGCGAAGGCTGCGTTGGCGTCCAGGACGCAATCGGCCAGCACGGTGATCTTGCTCGCCTTGCGCAACGTGCTGAGTTGTTCGCGGATCGCCTGCAATGAGTTGCGGGCGAGGTCGTTGTGTGGCGGCCCGATCATGTTGGCGCTGGTCTTGCTGGTGTTCATCAGCACGGCGGCGTCGTTGATGCTCTTTTGCACGCCGGCCAGGGTTTGCTGGTAACGCGGATTGTCTTGCATGGCCTGCGGTGGCCGGGTGCTGAAACGGATGACTACGTCGGTCCACGCGGTTTTCAGGCGTCCGATCTCGACGTCGGCAAGGTCCGCGTTGTCGGTGCGCAGGTAGCCGATGGCAACCCGGTTATGGCTGGCGACCTTTTCGATGGCGGCGTTGAAGTCGGAAAGGTCGTCGGCCCAGCTGGGCGTCTGGGCCAAGGTGAGCAAAAGGACAAGCGCCACACACAGGGTCGTGACCGGGGCAAAAGCGCGGCAGGGCGGCCTTGGCGGCATGGATATCACCCGATTTTGACACTAAATAAGGTACTGCCAGCGTATAGCTGGCGGCGAGCTTAACCAAGGGCCGCAAGGCGCAGGCTGTCATGGCTGGGAAATTTCACGAATCGCGGCGGGACTTGCTGCTCGGTGGCGGTGCGCTGGCGCTGTCCGGCATGGTGGGCGGCATTATGCCCGCGCGCGCCGAGCCGGTCATGACCGAGGACGGTTATTACCGCGAAAGCTGGTTCATCGAGAGTTTCCTCGAACTGCCCGACGATCTCGAGGCCGCGCGCAAGAACAACAAGCGTTTTGCCGTGATATGGGAGCTGAAGGGCTGCCCGTATTGCAAGGAAACCCACTACGTCAATTTCGCCCGGCCGGATATTTCGAAGTTCGTGCAGGAGCATTTCGAAATCCTGCCGCTGAACATCATCGGTTCGCGCAAGGTCAAGGATTTCGACGGCGAGGAACTGACCGAGAAGCTGCTGGCGGCCAAATACGGCGTCAAGTTCACGCCGACCATCCAGTTCTTTCCACCGTCCCTTGAGGGCCTCAAGGCCATGAAGCCGCAGGAGCGCGAGGTGATCCGTATTCCGGGCTACCTGCGGCCTGACGACTTCCTCGACGTGTTCAAGTTCGTCGCGCAAAAGCCCAATGGAGCCAAGACGTTCCGGGATTTTCTCGCAATTGGCCGCAGCTAGGAAGAATTTGCTGCTTTTAAGGAGGCCGACGAAAGCCTTATTCTCATTTATCTGGACCGGTTGTAACCTGTTGCCGGGCTTGCGATATCTGTCCGGCAGGCTTTTCGCACTGCAACCTTAGGGACCTATTCAGATGCAAACGATTACGCGCCGGCAGGCGCTCGCGCTGGGATCTGGCGCCATCGCTGTAATCACGATTGGCGACATCAGCCCTTCATTCGCAACCCCTGCTGAAACCGACGCCGAGATTGCCAAGTTCACCGGCGGCAAGGCGATGGACAAGGGCAAGATTTCCATCGATCTCTCGGAGATCGCCGAGAACGGCAACACCGTACCGCTGTCCGTTGTGGTCGAAAGCCCGATGACGGCCGACAACTATATCAGCGACATTCTGGTCGTCGCCGACGGCAATCCGCGTCCCGGCGTTGCGACGTTCCACCTGACACCGCTCTCTGGCAAGGCGACGGCCGCGACGCGCATTCGTTTGCAAACCACGCAAAACATCATCGTCGTGGCGAAGACCAATGACGGAAAATTCTTCACCGACCGCAAGCAGGTCAAGGTGACGATCGGCGGCTGCGGCGGCTGACCGCCGATCGTCCGCAGTCCAGACCGAAACGAAATTTCAGGAGACGATCATGGCCGAAAAACCACGCCTCAAAGTGCCGAAGGAAGCCAAGAAGGGCGAGATCATTGAACTCAAGACGCTGCTGTCGCACGTCATGGAGACGGGTCTTCGCAAGGACGCTGCCGGCAACATCATTCCGCGCAAGATCATCAACAAGTTCACCTGCGAGTTTAACGGCAAGCCGGTGTTCTCCGCCGATATCGAGCCGGCGGTTGCGGCGAACCCGTACATCCAGTTCAACGCCAAGGTCGATGAGAGCGGCACGTTCAAGTTCACCTGGGTGGAAGACGACGGTACCGTCACGACGACGGAAGAAAAAATCACCGTTGTTTAAGTCACGCGGGTTGGTGAGGGAGAATTCGCGATGAAGCGCAGCATTCTGGCTTCTGTTGGTGTTACCGCAGCTTTCGCAGGCGCGATTGCAATTGCGACCGTGTTTTCTGGCGAGGCACCCGCGCAGGCCAGGAAGGAAGCGCCGCTGTATCTTCAGGGCGCTGCTTCGGTTGCGCCGTGGAAGCGCTATTCCGACTGGCCGCAGCGCGACATGTCCAAGTTCAATACGCTGGCGAAGCTTGCGTCGCCGCCGGCACCGAAGGAAGTCAGGAAGCTCACCGGCCCGGTCACGGGTGATGCAGCCAATGGCGCAAAGCTCGTTGCCGACCGCACGCGCGGCGGATCTTGCCTGGCGTGTCACGTCATGGGTCAGGCGGGCAACGCCGATCTGCCGGGTAATGTCGGTCCTGACCTCTCGGAAATTGGCAATGCCGGCCGCGAGGACGAATGGCTCGTCAATTATGTGTCCGATGCGCGCGTTTATAACCCTGAGACGGTGATGCCGCCGTGGGGCACCCATGGCCTGTTCAACGAACAGGAAATCAACGACATGGTCGTGTTCCTCAAGACGCTGAAGGCCCCGGCCAAGTTCCGCGCCGTGCTGGACGATCCGACCAAGCGCCCGGCGCCAATCGAAACCCGTGACAACCTTGACGATCTGCAGAACCCGGGCATGTGGGCGGTCGAGCGTGCGCAGGACCTCTGGAAGGTCAACGGGCCGAGCGGTTCATCCTGCGCGACGTGTCATGCCAATACGGCGGCGCTCAAGACCTGGGCGGTCGCGATGCCGAAGTTCGAGCCGCGCCTCGACAAGGTGGTTAGCGTCGAGGAATTCGTCTACCGCCACGCCAAGGCAACGACCGGCGCGGACTGGCTGATGCAGAGCAACGAGAACACCGCGCTCGCGGTCTACCTGCGATTCATCGCCAACGGCCAGATCATTCACGTCGATACGACAAGCCCCGGTGCGAAGGCTGCGCTGGCGCGCGGCAAGGAACTGACGGCCCGCAAACTGGGCCAGCTCAACTTCGCCTGTCTCGATTGCCACGATCCGGCCAAGGGCGGCCTGAAGTGGATTCGCGGCCAGTGGCTCGGCGAGCAGAAGGGCCAGTACGATCACTTCCCGACGTGGCGCACCAGCCTGCAATCGGTCTGGGACATCCGCAAGCGGTTCCAGTGGTGTCAGGTCAATATCCGCGCCGACGAACTGCCGCCCGACGCCAAGGAATATGGCGATCTCGAACTCTATCTCGCGTCGGTCAACGACGGCCTGAAGATGAGCGTGCCGGGCATCAGGCACTAACAGGATGTTGAAAAAGGGTCTTCCCTTGGGCCCGCTAGCGTGATTCCGTCTTGTTAACGCAGGACGGAGGTGAGCGATGCGCGGGATGGATGAGAGATCGGGGTCGCTGTTTTCATACGTCGATCTTGAAGGGCGGATTCCG